>NZ_CP130832.1:305714-611428 GCF_030549615.1 Stenotrophomonas sp. 610A2 | reverse complement strand
CGACCCGCACTTCGACATCCGGGTGATCGCCCAGGCGCGGCTTCTGGTAGCCGCCGCCGGTAACCACCGAGGCGGCGTACGTGAAATCACCGCGGGTGTACTGGCCGTGCACGCCGTAATCGGCCGCGTTGCCCATCTTGCTGCGGGTGATCAACGCACCGTCGACATAGCGATAACCATCACGCGACGACTCCTGCTGGATCCACGGCAGCGGCGCGTTGCCCAGCCGCAGCCAGTTGCCCTTGCCGAAGCTGCGCTGCAGGTAAGCATGGCGCAACCACACGTCGGTGGGGTCGCTGTTGCGCAGCCACTGCACATCGGTGGTCACCTGCGCCGTCCAGTTCTGGTTGAAACGATGATCCACGGTGATGAAGGTACGCTTCAACTCCATCGCCAGGCCTTCATCGTCGGTGGTCACGCCATCGCGATCGAGCTGGCTGGCATTGATGAAAATCTGCGCCGACACCTTGGTGGCCGGCGCTGCGTCCTGTGCCCAAGCCAGTGCTGGCAGGCAAAGTGCGGCAAGCGCGGCGGCCAATGCATTACGGGAAACACACTGCATCACAACTCTCCTGATGCCAGCCTCAGCTGGCGGTACACGGTCAATCGCCTGCACCGCAAGCCGCTGTCGTAGCGCCGATGATCGGCCCTGGCGACACAGCCGGGTAGTGCATGCGGGGAACTACGCCCGTCCGCCATTCGCGAGCGCTGGCAGGCAGCGCCCTGGTCAGGACGTGTTTCAACAAGGAAGCCCCCAGGTAGCCGTGCGGCGTAAACGCCACCAGCGCTGGATTAGGCACTCCCCGATAGCGGCGGCAATCGCCAATCATTGAACGGCTGCCGTTCATCCGCCCAGGTTCAGCCACACCAAGCTGTCCCGAGGCTGCAGGAACCATCGTTCCCGCCGTCACTGCAGCCCCCGGGCGCGCGGGAATGCCGGTAACGATTTCCTGCGGATCTGCTTCAACGAGCCTGTTCATGCCCCTCGCCTTTGTGAACAACACCATTGTCGGCAAGCATCGGCGGCGCGACCCTGATGTAAGTCAATCCGGCGGGAATCGTCCTCCATTCCCTGCAGGACACGCGCGTTGTTACCCACTATCTGTGCGCCAGCCCGCATAACGGCAGCCAACAGCCGGGCCGGTACGCGCGCAGCGGCGGATTTTGCACGGCCGCAACATTCCCGGGCGCAGAATCCAACTCTGCTGAATCGGGTTCTGAGAAATCCGCCGTCTCCACCGAAGGTGGCCACCACGGCTGCCGCTCCCGCGAGGTCCGCCATGTCCTACGTCGATGGTTTCCTGGCCGCCGTACCGCTGGCCAACAAAGCCCGGTTCATCGAGCACGCACATATCGCCGATGCCCTGTTCATCGAGTTCGGCGCGCTGCGCGTCACCGAATGCTGGTCCGATGATGTGCCACACGGAACCCTGACCGACTTCTACCGCGCGGTGCAGGCCAAGGACGATGAAGCGGTGGTGTTCTCGTGGATAGAGTGGCCGGACAAGGCAACCCGCGATGCCGGCATGCAGAAAATGATGGAAGACCCACGCATGGACCCGGCCACCAACCCGATGCCGTTCGACGGCAAGCGACTGGTCTACGGTGGTTTCGTGCCAGTGCTGCACCTGGGCGAGTAAATCGCTGCGCGCAGCTCACTGGAGATGAGAAACGTGCAGGGATGATCGGGCTGCACCGCTACCCGTTTGTGGGAGCGGCGTAAGCCGCGAAGCTGATGGTCTTCAAACAATCGGCATCAATGCCAACTGATGATGTGCCTGCTTCGCGGTTTACACCGCTCCCACAAAAAGCCAGGTGCCAGAACACCCGAGCTACGAGGTTGCAGGTTTACCTGAGCGAAAAGCGCCTGCTTACTGCGCCATCCCCAACACGTACATCAGCACCAGCAGCGCAAGCACACCACCCAACACCGCAAAGAAGATCTTCCACGCGCTGTAAGGTCGCTCACCTGCCAGTTCACCGGTATAGCCATTGGCCAGCACCTGGAAACTACGTGCGCCATAGGTGTAACTGACCAGCCACACCGGCACCAGGATGTGCTTGAAGGTGCGCTTGCTGTAATTGGCCTGCACCTGCAGGTTGCGCTGGGTATCGCCGGGCACCTGCTCCGAGCACAGGTAGCGGGTCTGCTCCTGCATCTGCTGCTCGCCCTGCTGCGCAGCCTGGCGCAGATCCACCTGGTAACGCTCCACCGTCCAGCCACGCACGAACTCGGGGGTATACGGCTTCAGGTCGCTGGTGGTCGGGAAGCGGCCGATCTTGCCCAGCAGCTCCGGATGCACACCAACCGTGCCCGGCACCAGCTCGTCATCGAAGAAGTGCTGCAGCGAACCGGATGCGGGTTCCCAGCGTATGCGCCGCTCCTGCCGGGTCTGGGTGTTGCCCTTGGAGTCGCGGTAGCTGACGCTGACGTAGTAGTAATGCCCGGCCTCGGCAGTCCAACGCGCGGCAACATGCGCGTCGAATGTCCAGTACGGCAGATACATGCCCTTGAGCGTATCGGTCAGTGCCGCACGCTTGAGCTTGCTCGGCGCAAACCAGCGTGTGCCGTACCACTTGCGGATGATGTCACGCACCTGGCCGTCGCTGATCTTGAACGGCAGCACGCTCTGCGGGGTAATCGCATCGCCCAGCGACTCGTGGTCGATGATCGATGGCGAACCGCAGAACTCGCAGCGATCAGCGACCTTGCGGTCGACGAACACCGAGATCGCATGACAGCTCTGGCATTGCACCTCACGCGGCTGCGCACCGTAGCCGCGTTGCTCGGCCGGGGTGGCGGCCATGCTCTGCAGCATGCCGACCACGCCGCCCTGCGGCTTCGGCGGCAACGGCGGCGGCAGCGCCGCCTCGTCCTGCAGTCGCTTCAAGGCGGCCAGCAGATCCTGCTCGACCACGCCGCCACTGCCATCGCCCACGCCTGCGGCCGCCTCCGACAGCGGCACGATGGTGCCGCAGTAGGGACAGGCCAAGGCTTGCTTGGCGGCATTCCATTGCAGATCCCCGCCGCATTCCGGGCAGGGATGTTTGCCAACTGTTGCGTTGTTCATCAGCCGCGCAGGAACTCTTCCAGTGCCGAACGGGCAATGCGCGTGGCATTGCCGATCTTGCGTGCCTTCAGGTCACCGGAAGCAATGGACGCCATCACGTCCTCGACCGATACCGACAAGGCCTGTGCAGCCTGCTCGGGGGTGAGTACGTCCAGCGCCACTGCATCACCAGCACCAGGCAACGGCGGTGGTACCGCCGCGCCGGGCACCACCGGGGCGCCGGTCTGCATGTTGCGCATCATTTCCTGCGCCATGCCGAAGCCCATCGCCATCTGAGCCGGCACCGCAGCGGCAGCGGCACCTTCGCCACCCTCGCCCATGCCATGGCCCATCTGGTACTTCACGTAGTCGTTGAGGTTGCCGATCACGCCCATGCTGGAGCGCTTGTCGATGGCCTGCTCCACTTCCGGCGGCACCGACACGTTCTCCAGGATGAAGCTGGTGATCTCGATGCCGTACTTGTCGGTCATCGCCGGGTTGATGATCGGCAGCAGGGCTTCGCCCAGCTCGGAGTAGCGCGAGGCCACATCCAGAGCCGGCACGCCTGCCTTTGCCAGGGCCTCGGTGAACACACTGACGATGCGCGAACGCATGGTGTCGGCGAACTCATCCAGGCGGAAATTCTGGTCGGTACCAGCCACTTCCTTGAGGAACTTCGGCGGGTTGACGATGCGGAAATCGTAGGTACCAAACGCACGCAGGCGGACCACGCCGAAATCGGCGTCGCGCATCATCACCGGATTGGACGTGCCCCACTTGTTGCCGGTGAACAGGCGCGTGTTGAGGTAATAGACATCGCACTTGAACGGCGATTCAAAGCCGTACTTCCAGCCCAGGATGGTCGACAGCACCGGGATGTTCTGGGTGCTCAGCGTGTGCTTGCCGGGGCCGAACAGATCGGCGTATTGGCCGGCCGCGACGAACTGCACCGTCTGCGACTCGCGCACGATCAGCTGCGCGCCATTCTTGATCTGGCGATCCTCGTCCGGCCAACGGTAGGACAGCGTGTCACGCGAGTCATCGGTCCACTCGATGATCTCGATCAGTTCCTTCTTGATGAAATCCAGAATGCTCATGCTCAGTCCCCAGTCGACAAGGCTCTGATTCTACGGCGGGAATGTTAAGAACGCGCGTGACGCCATGCAGACATGCCGTGGCGCAGCATGGCCGCATCTTCTGGAGCTGCGGGGACGCCATGCGTGTTCTGACCCTGTTGTTGACCGCCCTGTTCGGCCTGGCCCTGGCGGTAGGCGGCGGCTGGTTGCTGGCCCTGCGCGGCAGCCCGTTCTACCTGCTCAGCGGCCTGCTGCTGTTGGCCGTGGCATGGGGCCTGTGGCGACACCGGCGCTGGCCGACCTGGCTGTACGCCGGCTGGTTGCTGGTGCTGCTGGGCTGGTCGCTGTGGGAGGCTGGCCTGTACTGGTGGCCGTTGGCCACCCGCGTCGGCCTGCCCGCCCTGCTCGGCCTGCTCATGGCCCTGCCGGGCTCGCGCCGCTCCAGCCCGCGTGGTTACACCGGCCCGGCCGGCTGGCCGGTGTTGTTGGCCTCGCTGGGCGTGGCGGCGGTCGCCTTCGCCGGCATCCCGCGGCACCTGCATGAGACCGATGGCCGCCTGCCGATGGACATCGTCAACGCCACTCCGGCGCTGGGCGACACCCCGCAGCCGGAGGGCGAATGGCAGGCCTACGGCCGCAGCGGCTACGGCCAACGCTACTCGCCGCTGGCGCAGATCACCCCGGCCAATGTCGGTCAGCTGCAGCTGGCCTGGCAGATGCAGACCGGTGACGTGCGCCTGCCGCAGGACGTGGGCGAGACCACCTACGAAGTCACCCCGTTGAAGATCGGCAACACGCTGTATCTGTGCACCCCGCACAGCCTGGCGTTCGCACTGGATGCGGACAGCGGCAAGGTGCTGTGGAAGTTTGATCCTGCCGCAGGCATGGAACCGCAACGCCAGCACCAGACCTGCCGCGGGCTGTCGTATTACACCGAGCCGGCTGCCAGCCCGGCTGCGGCAGCAACAAGCGTGGCCATCTGCAGCAGCCGCGTGTTCCTGCCCAGCGCCGACGCCAAGCTGCATGCACTGGATGCGCAGACCGGCCAGCACTGCCCGGACTTCGGCAACAAGGGCGTGCTCGACCTGCTGCACAACATGCCGTTCAAGCAAGCCGGCTATTACTACTCCACCTCGCCGCCGCTGATAGCAGGTGGCAAGGTGATCGTCGCCGGCGCGGTCAACGACGACTATGCGATCAACTCGCCCTCCGGGGTGATCCGCGCCTACGACGTGCACAGCGGCCAGCTGCTGTGGAACTGGGATTCGGGCAACCCCACCCAGACCGCGCCGCTGGACCCGAACAATCCCAACCAGGTCTATACGCCGAGCTCGCCGAACAGCTGGTCGGTGGCCAGCGCCGACGAAGCACTGGGGCTGGCCTACTTCCCGATGGGCAACCGCACTCCCGACCAACTCGGCATGTACCGCAGCCCGGCCGAGGAAACCTACGCCTCATCGGTAGTGGCATTGGATATCGCCAGTGGCCAGGTCCGTTGGGTGCAGCAGTTCGTGCACCACGATCTGTGGGACATGGACACCCCGGCGCAACCGGTGCTGCTGGATCTGGATCTACCGCAGGGCCGCGTACCAGCGCTGGTGCAGCCGACCAAGCAAGGCGACGTATATGTGCTGGACCGCCGTGACGGCAAGCCCTTGCTGCCGATCAGCCAACGCACCGCACCGCAGTACGTGGACATACCCGGCCAATTCGCCGCGCCCACGCAACCAGCGTCAGCGTTGAGCTTCGAGCCCAAGCCGCTGCGTGAAGCCGATATGTGGGGCGCCAGCCTCATCGACCAGATGCTGTGCCGCATCCAGTTCCGCCAGCTGCGCTACGAAGGCCGCTACACGCCGCCAACACTGCAGGGCAGCCTGATCTATCCGGGCAACTTCGGCACCTTCAACTGGGGCAGCGTGGCGGTGGATCCGCAGCGGCAGGTGATGTTCGGCATGCCCACCTACCTGGCCTTTGTGTCGAAGCTGGTGCCAAAGCATGAAACCAGCGGCCGCGAAATGAACAAGGGTGAGCATGGCTTGAACGAGAACAAAGGCGCCGATTACGCCGTGGAAATGACACCTTTCATGTCGCCGATTGGTGTTCCCTGCCAGGTGCCGCCGTGGGGCACGATTGCCGCCGCTGACCTGCGCACCGGCAAGATCGCCTACCAGCACCGCAACGGAACCATCCGCGACCTTTCACCCGTGCCACTGCCAATCCGCATCGGCGTGCCCGGCATTGGTGGACCGATGTTGACCGCGACCGGCGTGGCCTTCATGAGCGCGGCCACCGACGACAACTTCCGCGCCTACGATCTGGCCAGCGGCAAGGTGCTGTGGGATGTGCGTATTCCGGCCGGCGGACAGGCAACGCCGATGACCTACCTCAACAGCCAGGGCGAGCAGATGGTGCTGCTGGTGGCTGGCGGTCATGGTTCGACCGGTACCAAGGCTGGCGACTATGTGTTGGCGTACAAGTTGAAGAAGTAGAGGCTTCTGCGAGTGAAGCAGGAGCAGGAGCAGAAGCACCCCTCCCCAACCCTCCCCTGCGCATTGCGCAAGGGAGGGGGCAGATGGCGCAGCGCTCAAACTGTTGCTCGTGCTCCCTCCCTTTGCCGAAGGCAAGGGGAGGGTTGGGGAGGGGTGCCTTTCGCAAAGACCCCAATCAGCCCAGATCAATCCGCGGCACGTCATACCAGACCGCATCCGGGAACCTCTTCATCACCCAGTCGCGAATGAAACCGCGACTGTCCGCCGCAATCACTTCGTCACTGCTGTCGTCACGGCTGTTCCAGGCAACACCGTGCAAGGCAATACCGCGCGCAACCAGCGCTTCCAACGACAACAGCGTGTGGTTGATCGAACCCAGCCGCCCGGAGGTCACCAGCAGCACCGGCCAGCCCTTTTCGGCAACGTAATCAATCGTCAGCAGCTGCTCGGTCAGCGGCACCATCAAACCACCGGCACCCTCGATCAATACAGTTCCGTAGCGCTCGCACAAACGCGCCGTAGCGGCTTCGATTGCAGAAAGATCCAGTACCCGCTGCTCCAGACGCGCAGCCAGATGCGGCGATGCCGGATAGGCGAACAGCGCCGGCATCGTGGTGCCGTCACGGTCCTCTTCAAACAAGCCAGTGCCCATGATGCGCCGGTGCAACAGGATGTCATCGGAAGCGGCCACGCAACCGGTCTGCACCAATTTCTGGGTGATCACGTCCTCGCCCTGCGCCGCCCATTGCTGCGCCAGCCAACCGGTGACTACGGTCTTGCCGATCTCGGTATCGATGCCACTGACAAATACCACCTTGCCGCTCATGCGCGCATATCCTCTTCCTGCAGGCTGGCCACCAGCGCGACCATGGCTTCGCACAGCTGCTGCAGCTGTGCATCGTCAATAACAAACGGTGGCATCACATAGACCAGTCGGCCGAATGGCCGGATCCAGATGCCATGCTCCAACATCCGCTGCTGGATGCGTTCCAGCCGCAGCGATGCCTTCAATTCGATCACGCCGATGGCCCCAAGCACGCGCACATCGGCCACCTGTGGCAAGCTGCGCGCGGGCGCGAGGCTGCGTTCAAGACTTTGTTCGATCGCCGCCACCCTGCCCTGCCAGTCCTGCGACAGCAGCAGCTGCACCGAGGCCAGTGCGACCGCGCAGGCCAGCGGATTGGCCATGAAGGTCGGGCCGTGCATGAACACGCCCGGCTCGGCGCTGGCGATCACATCGGCAATCTCGCGCGTGCACAGCGTGGCCGCCAGCGTCATGTAGCCGCCAGTCAGTGCCTTGCCGATGCACAGGATGTCCGGGCTGATACCTGCATGCTCGCAGGCGAACAATCGCCCGCTGCGGCCGAAGCCGGTGGCGATCTCATCGCAGATCAGTAGTACATCGTGCTCGCGGCACAAGCGTGCCAGCTCGCGCAGGTACTGCGGATGGTAGAAGCGCATGCCACCTGCACCCTGCACCACCGGCTCGATGATGAAGGCGGCCAGCTCATCCGCGCTCTCGGCGAACAGCTGCTCAAGCGCTGCGATATCGGCCGGATCCCATTCCTCGCCGAAACCCGTCTGCGGTGCAGGCACGAAACGGCGTGTCGGCAGTGAAGTGCCAAACAGGCCATGCATGCCGGTAACCGGATCGCATACCGACATCGCGTTCCAGGTGTCGCCGTGATAGCCCGAACGCGTGGTGGCGATATTGCACTTGCCAGGCTTGCCGCGCGCCACCTGGTACTGGATCGCCATCTTCAGCGCGACCTCCACCGACACCGAACCGGAGTCCGCGTAGAAGATCGCATCCAGTCCCTTGGGGACGATCTGCAGCAGCTGCTTGCCCAGCGCGATGGCGGGCTCGTGGGTAAGCCCGCCGAACATCACATGCGACATGCGGCCGAGCTGCTCAACCACCGCCTGGTTCAGCTGCGGATGGTTGTAACCATGGATGGCGCACCACCACGAGGCCATGCCGTCGATCAGCTGGGTGCCATCTTCCAGCTGCAGCAGCACGCCATCGGCGCGGGCAACCTTGAGCACCGGCACCGGGCTGCCCAGGGCGCTATAGGGGTGCCACAGGTGTTCACGGTCGAATTGATCAATCAGCATCGTTCAGCACAGGCCACGCCGCGGGAAGGCGGCTTGCAGGGGGCGTACCTTACCGCTTGCGCGGCTGCCCTGCATGCATCAGCGGCAGCGGATCGAAGGGGCCGTCACCGCCGTAGATGCCGTAATGCAGATGCGGCGGCGTACCACGTGCATTGCCGCTGTCACCCACGAAGCCCAGCACATCACCGGCCTTCACGATGCGCCCATAGGCCAGCCCCGGTGCCCAATCCTGAAGATGGGCGTAGTAGTGCCGCTGCCCAGCCGGCCCGATCACCCACACCTGGCGGCCACCCAGGCCGCTATCGCGCACCGCAGCCACCACGCCCTGGGTGGCAGCGACAACCGGTGTACCGCGTTTGGCGAAGATATCCACACCATGGTGCTTGCGGTCACGGCCACGCGGTGCACCAAAGGTATCGGCGATCTGCCGCGGCCTGATGCCCTGCACCGGTACGGATATCGCAGTTGGTGCTGGCAGACGTGAAAGCTTCCAGCCTTCGCGGGCCACCACACTGAAGGGTTGCTGCCAAAGCCAGCTGCAGGCCAAAGCCAGCACCGCCAAGAGCAGGACGATGCGCAGTTTACGCGGCCAATTGGTTCGTTCGGAAGAAGTCAAAGTTCGCCTTGGCAGTGTGTGCTGGATGGCGAAAGCTAACAGCTGCTGGCGATGATTTTCCAGAACTTTTTTGGTGCCAACAGCAGGCTTTCACCACTTCAAATTCGCTTCACATTGGGCGCATATCCAGCACATGCGGCGCACCTAGAATTTGCCGCTACCAGTCCAACAAGCATGCGTTCCCGAGATGGAAATTCTCTACTTCATGGCCCGGACGCCAGCACTACCAGCGGCCATGTATCTGCTGATCCTGCTCGCGGCATGGCGTTTCAGTCGCTTGCTATTCGACGCGCTTTCCATTCTTGGATTCATTGGTTTGCTTATGGCGTTCCTGGCCAGCAGCGGCGAAGCTGCCATGGTCATCGCGCTCATCGCCTGCGTCCATCTCTCATTGACCTTTGCCGGTAGCAGGAAGCACCGTCGAAGCAGCATCAAAGCGCATGCACCAGCCGAAAGCCGGTGACGGATCGGCACCAACGCCGTTTGTAGGAGCGACGTAAGTCGCGAAGCTGATGGATCAACAGATCGCAGTTGGTATGGCTGCTCATTGATGCCGCTTCCACAAGCGTCGTAACCAACCTGCTTTTGTGGGAGCGACGTCAGTCGCGAAGCTCACACACCGTCAGATCGCAAGGCAACTGGCTGCCAACGATCCCCGGCTTCGCGGCTTACGCCGCTCCTACAAGGGCACCCCGCCTTCTTGTAGGAGCGACGTCAGTCGCGAAGCTCACACACCGTCAGATCGCAGAGCAACTGGCTGCCAACGACCCTCGGCTTCGCGGCTTACGCCGCTCCTACAAGAGCGGCGCGCGCTCACAGAGCTTGGGGCTGTTAGAACGCCGCTTGCACGGCTGCTTCCCAACGTGTGCCCGCGGCCTGATCGCCGAACAGATCACGCGCGTGCTGATCGGTGAAGTGCCCACTCAGCCGCAGTTCGATCGGCGCTGCCACTGCCCAGATCGCATTGACCTGTCCGTGCGCATAACCACTACCCACGGCATCCTGCAGCTGATACCAACCGACGGCGGCCTCAAGGCGCAACTGCGGTGATAGCGGCATCCGTGCGCCAAGCTGGGTGTACAAACCATCCTGCTTGGTGCCCAGCGCCTCCGGCGACCAGCCCAGCGACAGCCAGTAGTTATCCTTCCAGGTCAGCGTGGTGTTCAGCTCGGTCCAGTTCAGATCGACGGTCGTTGCCGGATACCGGTAATGCAGCAGATTGGCATCCAATGCCCAGTCATCCGCCAGCTTCCCATTCCAGCCAACGACGAAGTCCAGCTCGCTGCTGGCATGTGTTTCCGGTGCGAACTCCACGTTGGAGCCCCAGGCCGAAGCGTAGAAACCACTAGCGCCGGTAACGCGGAAACCGGCCTGCACGGCGGCGTCACCCTGGCTCTGGGTGGAACCGCGCCAGACATAGTCGCTGGTCAAGGCGGCGCTGCCGCTGGTGTCGAGGGCCAATGCATTCGCACTGGCGGTCAGGGCAACAAATGCAACGAAATACAGCGAAGAGCGTGAGCGTTTCATGGACTGTCCGAATGCGGCCGCGCGAACTGCGCGGCGATGCGGAATTGTTCACGCCCCGGGCATAAACCGACGATAGCGACAGACTGGCCGCAGCATCAAATCTACGTAAAACCGTAGCTCTCAATCCTCGTCGCGGAACACCTGCCGCGTCGCTCCCGCCGGCATCGGCTCGGCAAACGCCGGTTTGATCTCCATCGGCAGCCAATCGCTCTCACAATGCTTGAACTGCCATTGGCTGGGTTTGAAGCGCGCCGTCGCGCCGTCTGGCTCGCCGACGAGGAACTCGGCCTGGATGTCATAGTCGATCAACGGCGCATTGAACCAGACGTTCTCACCAGCCTTGCAGTCAATGAAGGGACGCGCTTGGTCGATGACCCAATCACCAGTGTCCGGGTCGGTGCGATATACCGGGCTGATGCGCTGATCGATGGCCAGCCGCATCCGCCCGGGCGCTATCTCCAATGCCTCGACCCAGAGTCCGGCCAACAGCACCGGAGCTTTGAACTGCAGGGCGTCCAAGCCACGCAGGCCCAATGTGCGTTGCGGATCGCCGTTGTCGAATGGGTCGTAGCGATTGACCAAGCTGCCCTTGGGGACAAGGAACTCGCCGTACTGGAAATCCCGCTCCAGCACGAACTGTGCGCGGCTCTGCCGCTGCCAGCTCTCAATGTCGAATTCCCGTTTGAACTGCGCCGTTTTGTAGCCGAGCAGACCCACCCAAGCCGCGACCAGCAGGACGAATCCAGTACTTATCCGCACCTTCCAGCTGAAGAATGCGCCCCAGCCGCCTTCGCCGTGTCTATGGAAAAAAAAGGCCTGCACCAGCAGGCTTATCGCGACTGCGGCGCCTACCAACGGCAGCACGAACACCAGCAGCAGGAATGGCCACGAGATCACCGGTCCAAAGATCATCAGTACAAACATGCGAAGGAAGGCAAGGCATCGTAACGCCTCAGCACTCCGACGCCTGCAACCAAGGCATAACGACCAAACAAATCCACATCAGCCAACGGCCAAAGAGCTCATCCGGACTCATGCGACAAGCAGGAAACCCGTCAAAATAGCCTCCCCTGAGCCCCTCCACCGCCATGACGTCCAGCAGCAAGCCCCTGCATCCCCTCCGTAGCTGGTTGAGCATCGAGCGCAACCAAACCAGTCACGGAGAGAAATGGATCTCGGCACTGGGTGCGCTGATCGGTATCAGCGTGGTCTACCAGATCACCCATTCGCTCTTCCCGGGTGGCTTCAACCATGCCGGTGGCGCAATCCTGTTGGCATCCATGGGAGCAAGCGCGGTGCTGGTGTTCGCCGTACCGCATGGCGCCTTGTCACAGCCTTGGGCGGTGATTGCCGGCCATCTGGTATCGGCCTTCATCGGCGTCAGCTGCCAGCTGATGTTCCCCGAACAGGCCTGGACCGGTGCGTTGGCCGTGGGCCTGGCGGTCGGTGCGATGCATTACCTGCGCTGCATCCATCCACCAGGCGGTGCCACCGCACTTGCCGCTGTGATTGGCGGCGCCGATGTGCATGCACTCGGCTACCACTACCTGCTCACGCCGGTGGCGATCAATGTCGCCGCCATCCTGCTGGCTGGGGTTGTGTTCAACGCCTGTTTCGCATGGCGCCGCTATCCGGTGCACCTGCATCGGCGCCGCCAGCAGACTGCGACCATGCCGTCCTCGCAACGCCATGTGGATCTGACCCAGGAAGACTTCCACGCCGCCATCGGCCAGCTCAATTCCTTCGTCGACATCACCGACGAGAACCTGACCGAGCTGCTGGAGTTGGCCAAACAGCACGCCGAACGCGATGCCTTGCACCCGGAACTGATCGAGCCAGGCCGCTGCTACAGCAATGGCCGCCTGGGGCGCGCCTGGAGCGTGCGCCGTGTTTCGGTAACACCAGCACTCTCCGGCCCTTCCGCTGACCGCCTGGTGTTTGCGGTGGTGGCCGGCGACGGCATCGGCGATATCGGCCACGCAACTGCCGCGGAACTGCGGCAGTGGGCGCGCTTCGAGGTGTCGCTGCGTGAAGGTGGGCGCTGGGCCAAGCTCGGTAGCGCTTGATTCCGCCAGCTGGCTGACAATGCGGGTTGCCCGGATTCAGAGCGAGAGCAGCTCCAGCACGGCGCCAAACAGGCTGATCGGCGCGCGACAGGCAAGCGATTCATGCACGCCGAACCAGTTGCAGGCCACCCAGCCGAAGGGCATCAACAGCAAGCCCAGGATCAGCGCATCGGTGATCCAGTTCCAGTGCCGTCGGCGCACCAGCTGCAACACCACGTCCACCAAGAATCCCACCAGCATCAGCAGTGCAACAGCGCCCAACAGCAAGGCGATGCCCAAGCCGGTATCGCCGCGATGTTGTTGCGTGGACGCATAAGCGACGGCCATGCGCGCGTACAGCAGCAGCGCCAGCAAGGGCGTGATGAAAGCAGCAATGCGGATCACAACCGACCACGGGTAACGCGAGTACCAAGCTCGGCGCGGGGAATCAATCACGATCAGGCGCCCCCAAGGGAAACAAATGGCGGTAGCTGCGAGCCTCATCCACAGCGCGCGCGAAGGACGGTCGCTGCAGCAGGCGCTGGCGGTAGTCCAGCAGTAGCGGGTAGTCATCGCTGATGCGGTGCGTCCAATCGGCGTAGAACAGCGAAGGCGCTGCGGCACAGTCGGCCATCGAGAACGCCTCACCACAGGCCCATCGACGGCCCGGCAGCTGGGTTTCCAGCCAAGCGTAGGCAAGTTCCAGCTTCTGCACGCTGAAGGCGCGTGCCTCGTCACGCTTGCCATCGTCGCCACTGAGCGCGCCGTTCACTGCATGCTGCACCGGGCTCATCACATGCAGGTCGAAGAAGCGGTCACGGAAGCGCACATCCAGCGCCTGCATCGGATCCTCGGGCAGCAATCGCACCGGCCCGGCATGCTTCAACTGCAGGTATTCGATGATGATGCTGGTTTCGACGATGCTGCGCTCGCCGTCGAGCAGCAGCGGGAATTTTCCCAGCGGCCAATGCTGCAGCCATTGGCCGATGTGCTCTGGCGTGTCGGGGCCGAGCTCGCGGAACTCGAAGGCGATGGCGTTCTCGTAAAGCGCAATCAGCACCTTCTGCGTATACGAGGAAAACGGATGACCGTAGAGCAGCAGCGACATGACGAAGTCTCCGTGATTGGAATCGCAGCGGGATACCGCGCTGCCAGGACAAGCTCTTGACCGCATGCAGTCCGCATTATCCGCTGGCAGCGGTGCCGGCGCTCATCGCCAGCCCACAGTCGCTGCCAGCCGGTTGCCCGCTGAAGCGCTCGGCGATCCAGGCGATGGCACGATCCGCCGAGGCAATCGCCGTGGTTGCATGGCCAGTGTCTGACAGTCGCAGGTAGTTCACGGCAGCACCGCGCTTGCAGGTCTGCTCGAAGAAGTTCCAAGTGACCGGCGTCGCCACCAGGCCGTCTGCATCGGATTGCACCAGCAACAGCGGTGCCGAACCGGCGGCCAGCGCCGTGATCGAATTGCGTGCCATCAAACCATCCCAAGGTGCGCGACCGCTCAGATCCAGACTGCCAAGGCGCGCGCGCAAGCGCAGCAGGCGCACCAGCGCCGCCGCCGAGAACGGATCGCCCTCGCAGCCGCTGGTGGCACGCTCGATCACCCCGCGGGTGGTTTTATTGGCGATGGTGGAGAGATCGGCACCGTATACCTTGGACCAACTCCTGGCGGTAAACGCAGTCAACAACCCGCGTACCGTCGCATCGGCGCGCTGCATATTGGCCGCCAGATCGGTGGGTGGCGACACCGCGACAACGCCCTGCAACTGCAGATCCGGCGCATAGCTGCGCACACGCTGCGCGCTGAACAATGCTGCATGCCCGCCCTGCGAATGTCCCCACACCGCGAAGCTGCGGCTTGCACCGGCGGCGACGAGACCGGTCGCTGCGCGCACCGAGTCCAATACCGCGGCAGCGGCAGCATCGCCAGCAAGATAGGCGTGCGGCCCGCGCGTACCCAACCCCGGGTAGTCACTGGCCACGACGACCCAGCCGCGCGCCAGCATATCGGCCAGCCCGGGGATCTGGTCCAGGGTGCGGATCGGTGTGCAGGCCGAATCGATGCCCACCGTCCCGTGCGCCCAGGCAACGATGTCGCGCCCCTGCACCGGGCTTGGCCCGTCCGGTGCAATCAGCACGCCAGTGGATTGCGTGGGGTCACCATCGACATCGGTGGTCTCGTAACGGATACGCCAGGCCTTGGCGCCTGCAGGCGCACCGTCAGTGGCAATCGCCTCCAGCAGCTTGCCGGGCGCAGCCAATGCAGGCGCACAGCCCAGATGTAGCAGCGTGGCCAGCAGCAGCCCGCGCATCACGGCACTTCTCATGCTTTCCAGTCCCTGGGCATCCGATGGTGCAGATGCTAGCTCAATGCCACGCCTGTGGGAGCGGCATTAGCCGCGAAGATGGTGATCCTGCCGTCGCTGTACACGGGCATGCCTTGGAGTCTGGATCACCAGCTTCGCGGCTTATGTCGCTCCTACAACGTCCCACGCGATTCATGGCTGCCATGAGTAAATCTCGCGGCGCCGCTCGAAATGTCGGCCCTACAATGACCGGCACTCGAACCGGGACGATCAAACATGCGCAACCGTCACCTGGCACTCGCCTTCGGCCTGCTCGCTGCGAGCGCGCACGGCAGCGCCGCTGCCGAGCTGGTCGTCGGTGTCGCACCGCTGGGCAAGGAAGTAGTTGCGTCGGTCGATACCCGCCAATTCGAGACCGGCAACTTCACCTCGGGCAACGGAACGGTCATTCCCTATCGACTGCTGCGCCCTTCGGCACTGCAAGCGGGCACGACCTACCCATTGGTCATCCAGCTCCACGGCTCCGGCGGCATAGGCAGGGACAACAGCAGCCAGCTCGACCGTCTGGCCAAGAGCTGGGCGATGCCTGAAATCCGGCTGCACTACCCCGCCTACGTGCTGGTACCGCAGTTCCCTGAGCGCAGCGCGAATTACGGCCCTGCGTCAGCGGATCAACATGCGCAAGCATCACCGGTGCTCAGCGCCGCGCTCGAGCTGGCCAATGAAATCACCTCCGACAATCCCGTCGATAGCACGCGGATCTATGCGCTTGGATTCTCGATGGGCGGGTCAGCGGCATGGCTGCTGCCCACCTTGCAGCCTGACCTGCTGGCCGCCATCGTGCCGATCTCCGGCATCGCGCCTGCCGACGAACATGCCGCCGCCTTCAAGAACCTGCCGGTGCTGGCCATGCATGGCAATGCCGATGAAGAGAACCCGATCACCGCCGACAAGCGCTTTGTCGCGGCGGTCCTTGCAGCCGGTGGCGAGCAGATACAGCTCAGGGAGTACGAAGCACTGCCGCACGCACCGCCGGCCGACATCCACCCTGGCAACTGGTGGCGCGACTGGTTGTTCCAGCAAAGACGTGACTGACCAACGCTGTTGTGGGAGCGGCGTAAGCCGCGAAGCTGATGATCCAACAGTTCGGATGGGCGCACCGCTGCGCCAGGCATCAGTGGCTTCGCGGCTTACGCCGCTCCCACAAAAGTCAGCGGCCGCTCTCTGGCCTCGTTCTCAACCGCGCTGCGCGAGCTTGCCAGCGGCAATGACGAACTGCTTCTTGTACTCGATGCTCGGGCAGCACCGCGAATCGTCGTCGGCGTAATCCAGATAGCTGACCTGCAGCTTGCCACCTGCGATATCGAAGTCGGCCAGCTTGCCCGCTTCCGCTGCGCTGCTGTCGACCAACACCAGCTTGCCATCGCGCTGCTCGAAGACGAACAGCTGCTGGAAGTCCGAATTGCTGCCTTCGATCGCAAACAAGGTGCTCGCCACCAGATCGGCCAAACCATCACCGTTGATGTCGCCACGCACCAGTTTGCGGAACTCTTCCGACTCGATCAGCGAGGTCTCGATGGCTTCGGCCTTGCTCTGTGCGATGTAAGCAGCGACGGCCTGCGCGAGCGCGGCCTTCTCATCATCAGCTGAGATATGCGCTGCGGAAAGGTTGGCCTGGGTGGGTGCTGCAGCCTGTTCGGCTACCGTCGTAGCCGGTGCAGCACAGGCGCCCTGCTCGCAGATCCGGTCCCCCTTGCAATCGGTGTCCTTCTGGCATTGGCCCGCATTGGCATTGGGCAACGCCGGCGCTGATGCCTCGATCGCACCGCAGGATGACAAGGCCAAGACGACGAAAGCGGAAAACAGAAATCCACGAACAGCCATGCAACATCCCCTGTGTATGGTGCGTGGAGCGTATGGGCTGCGCCCTGAATAGGCAAGATCGATGGGGGATACCTCCCAACTGGCCCGGCAGGCGCGAGCCACCAGCTTGTAGGAGCGGCGTAAGCCGCGAAGCCGAAAATGCCGCAGCACAGGCGATCTCAGCCACCGCGAGCCCGTCAACCACCACCAGTTTCGCGACTTACGTCGCTCCCACAACATCGGCTTAGACCCGCAGACGTTGCACAAACCGCAACTCTGTTTCCCACGGTGTCCGGTTGTGGCAGTTCGCTCCGGTGCCCATGTTTTGGCCATACATGCTGCGACCGCTGCTTGCTTGCAGCGGTCTGCGAACCACCGCCCTCCCCCGCTCAGATCCACCTGGAACACTTACATGACCAAGCTATTCGAGTCCTACGACCTCGCAGGCACCAAGCTCTCCAACCGTATCGCCATGGCGCCAATGACCCGCGCACGCGCGCCGGACGATATCGCCGACGAGCGCGTTGCACTCTATTACGCGCAGCGCGCCACGGCCGGCCTGATCGTCAGCGAAGGCACGCCGATCTCGCGCGAAGGCCAGGGCTATCTGTTCAACCCCGGCATCTACACCCCCGAGCAGATCGAAGGCTGGCGCCTGACCACCAATTCCGTGCACGCGCTTGGCGGCAAGATCGTCGCCCAGCTGTGGCACGTCGGCCGCATGTCGCATCCATCGATCCAGCATGACGGCCGCACGCCGGTCAGCGCCAGCAGCAAGCAGCCTGCGAACGCCAAGGCCTTCGGCTACAACGAAGAAGGCCAGCCGGGCATGGTCGATGCACCCGCGCCGCGCCAACTGAGCACCGAGGAAGTCGCGCGCGTGGTCAACGACTTTGCACAGGCCGCGCAGAACGCGATTGATGCGGGCTTTGACGGTGTGGAAATCCATGGTGCCAACGGCTACCTGCACGAGCAGTTCCTCAACCCGCTGGTCAACGACCGCAGCGATCAGTACTCGGCGGCCACGCTGGAGAACCGCATCCGCTTCACCCTGGAAGTGATCGACGCCATCGTCGCGCGCATCGGTGCGGATCGCACCGGCATCCGCCTTTCGCCCTACGGCAACATCTTCGACATGCCGGCCTACCCGCAGACCGATGAAACCTACACCGCACTCGCCGACGCCATCGGCAAGCGCAAGCTGGGCTTCGTGCACCTGATGAACCAGGCCGGTTACTCGAGCAGCGCGCCCAGCCAGGCCGGCTTCAACAACCTGCTCAAGACCATCCGCAGCAAACTGCCGGAAACCACCTTGATCCTGGCCGGTGGACTCGACCGCGAATCAGCCGAGACGTTGATCGAAGATGGTTTGATCGACATGGCCGGCTTCGGCGTACCGTTCATCAGCAACCCGGATCTGGTCGAGCGCCTGCGCCACGGCCACCCGCTGGCCAAGGCCGATCCAAGCACCTTCTACGGCGGCACCAGCAAGGGCTACATCGACTACCCGCCGTACAACGCCGCAGCCTGATCCTGCTGTTTGTAGGAGCGGCGTAAGCCGCGACGCTGGCAATCCCAAAGCCGCCAAGTCCATGCAATTGCATGGCACGCGGGCGCGCAACGATATCCAGCTTCGCGACTCACGTCGCTCCTACAAGGCGTGCATCGCCTTGTGCGATTGCTCGGCCCGTTACCGAGCCAACCTAGAACTGCCCCCGCTCCACACCCTGCTTCCACGACTCCGGCCGCGGCGTCCAGTCACCTTCACCCAATACCGCCTCGAGCAGGTTCTGGATGGGATAGCCTAGGTGCTGCTCGGCGGCCAAACCGCCATCATTCATCTGCGCTGCCACCACGAACCTGCGGAATGCACGCTCATCACCGGCCGCAAGCGCGGTGATCTTCTTCGCCAGATCGTAGGAGAGCCGGTTGCCATCGTCCGCAGCCAGAAATGACTTCCCCGACCAGAACGCCTGGATGCTCTCTTCGTTCCAGTAAGCCGCATGTTGCGCGGCAATCTCGTGCGGGAAGTACATCTGTGCGCCAGGGGCCGCCAGATGTGGATACAAGGTGTGCTCGGTGTTGACCGCCAGGCCCTCGTTCAACCACGCCGGAATCGGCAGGTGTTGCAGCAGGCAGTGCGTGAGCTCATGGGCAATCACCGGCTCCATCGAATCGAGGATCTCCAACGGCATCACGAAGTGCCCGTATCCCGCCTTGATGAACATGCCCGAGGACATCGCGTACTCGCCGCCATCCGGGTAGTAATGCGATACGTAGGCGTAATAATCCTCCTGGTCGGCAAACACCATCACCACATGCTTGCCAAGGCCAGGCGCGACTGCAAGATCGCCAAGGCTGCGATTGATCCGCGACAGCAGGCGCTGGCAGGTCGCGAGGAATACCTCGCCGGGCCTGTCCATCAGGTTCGACAGCAGCAGGAAGTCGGCGGACTCGGTAATACGGTAATGCTCCCCCAACTGCTGGTTGAGTGCTTCCAGCCACTCCTTGGCCGCCGAGGTGCGGTGGATATGCGTGGCGTCGGCATCCAATCCCGCCGGCGCGTCCTCACTGATACGGTCCCAGTCCGCGATTGGCAGTTGGGTGCCGTCATACCAATGCATGCGCACCGGCACACGCGGCAATGGCGCGACTTTCGCAGACCTCTTTTCGCGCGACAGGTGCGTTGCCAGCCAACCAATCAGGATGAAGACCACGAGGAAGAACGCCACCGCATAGAGTGCGTCCTTTCCTTTTTCCCTGTCATCAACGAACGGACCGGCGTGTACAGCCGCCACAACCAACGGCGATACGGCTTCAATCTGTAGCGGCGCTGCATGCGCATTACCAACAGGAGCGGCCAAGGAAGTGCCGATGCTCTGTCCCAGCAGCAGAGCAAGAATCAAGAAGAATTTCATACTGCTTCGTCTACCTGTGCCTGAATATTTCCATCTGATAATTCCATCTCGATCCGAGAGCGCGACAGATCCCACTTTGTAGGAGCGGCGTAAGCCGCGAAGCTGACCACCCATCCAAGTTGCATGCACGACGGATATAAGCCGTCTGGAATCATCTGCTTCGCGGCTCACGCCGCTCCTACAAAAACCCTTGCTACCGCGAGCCCAGCACGAGGAAATACCTCTCATCCTTCCCGGAGCCAACCCGCAAGCAGCCATCGTCCTCCTTCCGATCCAGCGCATAATCCCGATCCAGCGCCAGATGCCGGAACACCACACCGATATCCCCAGACGCCGTTACGATCCACGGCGATTGGCAACTGTTGCCATCGCCACTCGCCATGATGGCCTGCAACAAGCCTTCAAACCCGAAGCGCACGCCCTCATCATCGCCAGCGAGACTCTCCAGCGCATTCAAATGCAGGGGATATCGCCCGAGAAAATCCTGGTAAAGCTGCAGGCGCGCGCCAGCGGAGTCGCCCGCCCCGTCCAACGCAGCAAGTTGCCTGCGCAGTTCGAGATAGGCCTCGGCCGCTATCAGCTCGTCGGCGCCGGTGAATGGCGAAATACCTTCGGCGGGTTTCGGCCCGAGTTTGCGCTGCAACCATGCGCCGTAATACAGATGGGCGAACTCAGTACCTGCAAGACCACGATCACGGCCAATGAATCGCGCCAGCAACTTCGGGTAGAACGTTGCCTGCTCGGGCTCAAGCACCGCATCCGCACGCACGCCAGCTACGCTCGCCATCATGCCCGGCCCTGCCGCATAGCCTCGTGCCCACAACTGGCGTTCCGCGCGATAGCTCATCGGCGCTGCGTGGCCGTCACCCGTGCTTCCATAGTGCCGGGCCAGCAACATCACGTCGGTCCCGGCGTTGTGTTTATAGCCGTCTACCGCCAGGACGTCACCGTTCCAATCGGATGCAGCATTCTCCCCACCATCCAGCGCCACCTCGCGGAACAGCAGGCAGCGATTACCGGGCAGCCAGCTGTTCGCGCATGCAGCCGATGCCTCCTTGATCTGCAGCAGTCGTTCCGCTCCCTGCAGACCGTAGCGCGCGCCCTGCGCAAGCGGCATTCCTTCGAAACGCAATACCCCGCCAAATGCGTCGCCAAGCTCCAGTTGTGGCCGGTCCTTCTTCGCCTGATCAACGCGCATGCGTAGCGCGTGCCCGCCGGACAACATCTGCAGCAGGCGCTGCTCAGCGGTGTACGCCGGCTTCTGGCAGGTCAATGCAGGCGCTCGCTCATGCGGCTGTCTGTGCAGGTTCAGCTGCCAGGCCACCTCGCGCTGCGAATCAGCGCCCTGCACCTGATAGCGCCGCAGCACCACCTCGCCATCCACCTGCCGCTTGCATAGCTCGCTATGCACTAGCAGAGACGGTTCCGCTGACGGGCTCTTATCCTCGACACCGAATTGCAGCTGCGGCGCATCCGCGCCCTCGCCGAACCAGGTTCGCGGCATTCCGTCCTTGTCCACCGCAGCAAGCAAACGCCAGCGGTAAAGCGGAAGCAGCTGTTGATAGCGCTGGGCGGTCTGGCGTGCCGCAGATTCGTCGGGGTGCGCTGGAGGCGGTGCCAATGCAGCCGGCATTGAGGCTGACTGTTGCCCAATCCCCAGTGCGGGCAATGCAACTGCAGCAAGCGCAATCGCCGCACAGATGCCAGACAAGTGGCGAAGACGAATCCCGGTCATTCCACATCTCCCTATGTGGCCCTGGACTGTCGAACAGTCCAGGGCGCCTTCAACATTCGGCTCAGTCAATCAACCCTGTTATCGAACTTCGTTGCCCCTGCTGCCGTTGCACGCCGCCCCTTCGCGACGAAAAGTAACGACGCATTCCAGCGATTTCAGGATTCCGCCTCACATGTGGCCTCATCCTTGGTTAGCGCGGGATCGACCGGCGAAGTGGCATCGATGAGCGCACGCTGCTCCGCCGTGGGATCACCCAACCACCACACCTGGCAGCGCGAGACCAGGCGGCCAACCATTCTGGCTTGCTCAGGCTGGTAAAGCATCGCCAACTGATGCGTACCGCACTGGTGCGCCTGACAGGCCGTGTAATACCACCATGTTTCCTGGCCCAGCAGCTTCGGGACGCCCGGAGCGCTGGGGCCGCTGAGCAGACGGTCGCGCTGCGAAGGCACATCCGGATCGGTGATATCACCCTGCGCAGCTTCCTTCAGCAACTCGTCGAATGCTGCGGTCACCTTGGCGTCGGCGCGCCCACAGTTGTCCACGCTGTTGCCGCCTACCAGGGTGAAGAAGTAAGTGGCCAGCGGGTTCTCTTCGCAGCTCGGCTCGTAATCGAAGCCTGCCGGCGTGGGGACATCGCTGTCACCCTCCTCATACGGCGCGGACGCGGTGTCTTCAGGCTCATTGTTCGTGTCACCACTGGCGGATGCAGCCGGCTCCTGCACCGCTACGGCATCAGCGGCTGCGCCATCAGCCGCAGGCGCGGCAGCCTGCTTGCAACCCAGCAGTGAACCCATCGCCAGGGCCACCCACAAAATCCGTAACTTCATTTACCACCCCAGGTAATCAGCACATTGCGTCCATGTCATTCCCGGCAATGCCGCGGGAATCTGCCGATTGTAGCTTCTGTCCCCAGCAACAACGCCACACCCGGCTGTTGTAGGAGCGGCGTAAGCCGCGAAGCCGGGAAACTGAAACCGCCAAAATGCACTTACCCACGGATACTCCACCAGCTTCGCGGCTTACGCCGCTCCTACAAAACAGCTTCGCCCCCACTCAATCGCAAGCACTCTCAAACCAGCACGCTTCACTGCTCCGCTATTGCAACTGCACTGGCATGAACCGCCGGGTAGCCAACCAGAACAGCAGTGCAACGCCACACGTAGCAGCGCCCAACACACAGACGCCGCTCCACCCTGCGCGCGCATGGATTGCCGTGGTGGCAATCGCCCCCATCCCGCTGCCTGCTGCATAGAACAGCATGTACAAACCAACCAGCCGGCTATGCGCCTCAGGCCGCAAGCGAAGAATCATGCTCTGGTTGCTCACATGCAGTGCCTGCCCACCGAGGTCCAGCAACACAATGCCGAACGCCAGCGCCCACAGGGAGACCGACATCAAGGACAAGGGCCACCACGCCAGCAACAGCACCAACAGCGCTATCGCGGTAACGGCCTGGCCGCGCCCCTTGTCCACCCAGCGACCCGCACCGGCAGCGCCCAATGCGCCGACCACACCCACCAAGCCGAATGCGCCGATCACCGTGTGTGAGTAGCCATAAGGTGGCGCGCTCAACGGCAGCACCAGTGCGCTCCAGAAGATATTGAACGCAGCGAACATCAGCAGTGCCAGCATTCCGCGGATCTGCAGCACCCGCTCCTCTCGCAGCAGACGTGCCATGGAGCCGACCAGCTGCAGGTAACCCAGCGTCACTGGTGCCGTAGGCAAGCGCGGAAGTCTGCGATGAAGCAGACCAGCCAGCAGCAGCATTGCCAGCGCGGAGACGACATAGACGCTGCGCCAGCCGCCCAGGTCGGCGACGCCGCCAGCGACCACGCGCGCCATCAACAGACCAATGAACACACCGGCCTGCGCGGCGCCGACCACCCGCCCACGTTCGTTGTCGCCAGCGGCACTGGCGGCATAGGCAATCAGCCCCTGCGTCATCGCCGTGCCGAGCAGACCAACCGCCAGCATGCCCAGCAACAACAGCCAAGGCGATTGTGCCGAGGCCACCCACAACAACGCGACCACCAAGGCCAGCAGCTGGGCCAGCATCAAGCGGCGCCGCTCCAACCTGTCGCCCAAAGGCACCAGCAACAGCAGGGCCAAGGCGCTGCCGACCTGGGTTGCGGTCACCACGCCGCCGACAGCCGCCAGGCTGATGCCCAACGATGCGGCAAGCAGGTCCAACAAGGGCTGCGCGTAGTAGACATTGGCCACGCATAGCCCGCTGGCGATGGCGAACAGCCATATCAGACCCGCCGGCAACGCATCGCCCGCCAAGGGCGCAATGGTCTCGCGCTGTTCCAGAGCGCTTTGCGAGGGCAGATTCACTACCGGACCCAATCTGGTTGCAAATCGCAACCAGATAGATGCTAGCGGACAGTGGTTTTAAAATGCAACTACAATGACCGCAGCCACAGGAGCCGTCATGTCCCGCCGCAGCCTCGAATCCGACTCACCCTGCCCGGTAGCACGCAGCCTCGACCTCGTCGGCGATCGCTGGTCACTGCTTATCCTGCGCGATGCCTTCGATGGCGTCCGCCGCTTCGGAGACTTCCAGCGCGGCCTGGGCGTGGCCCGCAACATCCTCACCGACCGCCTGCGCAAACTCGTGGATGCGGACATCCTGCAGCTGCATGCCGCATCGGACGGCACGGCGTATCAGGAGTACGTACTCACCCCGAGGGGTGAGAGCCTGTTCCCCATCCTCGTCGCCCTGCGACAGTGGGGCGAGCAGCACTTGTACCAACGCGGCGAGCGGCATTCGCAACTGCTCGACAACCGCACCGGCAAGCCGGTTCCGTTGATGCGCTTGCAGGGTTCGGATGGGTCGGTGTTGGCAGCGGCGGATACGCGGGTACGCAAGTTGAAGTGATGCCGTGGATGTGGCTTTGAACTACGTGCTGCAGAACATCCAAAACCCGACCCTGACCCCGGTTTTCTTTCAGCTGCCGAAGCGTTGGGCGTAACGGCTGACTACGTCGATATTCTGCTGCGCTACGGCCTGAATCTCCGGGGCAACCTCCGATTCCGCTACCCGCTGCCAGAACCGCATGGCCAGCTGTGCGGCCCAGGCAATGAATGGTGCTTGCCCGGCTCTGCTGGGCGCATTGATGTTTATCGGTGCGAGTGCGCGAATATTTCCGGTTTGCGCGGATGGCGCCATATACATCGGCAGAATGTCGTATGCAGGACACAAGGGTAGCGGGCCATCGTCGATCAGATGGAAACCGATGTTGCCAAGATGCATGTCGGTATTGCCGATCAGCCGGCCGAACCAATGCAGCCGGGCCATGTTCTCGGCGGTGTCGTGAGTGATCAATCGCTCGTCAACAAGCTGTTCACCGGCCAGACCCCAGTCACGTGGTCCCTCACCGATAAAGGCCGCATCCAGCGCCAACAACGAAACGAAACCGCGGCGACCCAGTACGTCCGCAGTGCGATCAAACCGCTCCACTTCAAGGAATACATGTTCGTCGCTGCGCAGCAGCTGCGTGCACGAAGCCGGAAAGCCGGCCTCGCGCAGCGTGAATAAGGCCAGATGCTCGCATACGAGCAGATCCGCCCAACGCGCGCCCAACGGGTTCAACGACGGCAACGCGAACTTGACCAAGGCAGCGTAGCGACCAGTAGTAGTAACAACAGTCGCGGTGAACTTGGGCTGCTCGCCACCTGGAGACGAACCAACTTCCTCGCCATCCAGGGCTTCCTTTGCGCGTATAGCGTAGTCGTCGTGCCGGCTGGCTACGTCCACGCGATCCAGTGGCGCATCCACATCCAGCAACGCACGGTCGATGGCAGCCTGTCCCAACAACAAATCGCCGACACTGGTGCCGCCATGCAGGATGCCGAGCAGGTTGTCGCGCGACTGCCAGCTCTTCAAGTCTTCAGGCACACCCAATGTCCGCCCCAAACGATGCGCCAGGGAACGACCGAGGAAGCCTTGCGGACGCACATCATCCAGAAACCAGGGCAGCCCCGGAAAGTAGCCCGCCGGGCCATCTACTGCGCGCATCAGGTTCGGACGATCACCCGAGGGTTCAAAAAGAAAGCTGTCTCCACGCAGCGCGTGCAGGGTGCCCAGCTCTTCCATGTTCGCGTCCGCGCCCATCCGGTAAAGCGGCCACATATTGGGCCGGACCAGCGCAGTGGCTACGTAAGCCGTGGCGCGCGCCTTGCCAACCCGGCGCACCTGATCACCGGCCTCCGTGACCAACCGCGACAGGACGGGACGGGAGACGGCCAGCTTCTCGACCAACTCGCCGGCCGGCACCGGATCGCCGCCTTGAAGCAGATCAAGCAGTTGCAGGACGCTAGCTGAGGGAGGACGGGCCATGGTCAGAGCTCGTTTCTTTACGATTCAAAAACGATACTTCATAGCTCAACCCGCTGCAATATACTGATCTACATACATATTAATCAACACTCCAGCAGCACTACCGGATCATTTCTTTACGATTCTCTATCGATATCGCGCTCTTTCTGCGGCAGGGCCAATTGGTCCTGGAGACTCAAGACCCGGCAACGATCCAGGGCCAGAGCGGAAACCCGACTCTGCCCCCTGTTTCCCATGCAGGGTTCGGATGGGGCGCTGTTGGTGGCGGCGGATACGCGGGTGCGTAAGTTGAAGTGATGCTTGATGTACAGCCAATTACTGAGTAACCCAGCTTCATCGCAGTGACGGACCCACTCCGACTATTGCTTCCGCAACACTCGCAGCAGAGGGCCTGGTCTGACTGGAAGCATCAGCGGCTTCGCGACTCACGTCGCTCCCACAGGGCTTCGCCACCATCGTCGTGATACTTGCGTGCTCGACGCATCAGCTATCCTCCAGTTTCCGCTTCGAATACCCGGGCAATGCACATGGAACGGCATATCGGCTTCTATCTGGCACTGAAAGCAGTCGGGGCAACACTCCTGCTGGCGGCATCGTTATCGGCCAATGCAGTAGACAGCAAGCCTCTCACTCAGACGCAATACGCTGAGTATCTGCACCTTCGCAGCACCGTTGCGGAGGCGATAAATTCCGGCCAGTGGTATCAAGCCAACGTTCAAGCGATGGATCTACTGGAGACATCCTTCCGAATACCCAATGCGTACGAACATATGGGCGCACTCAATCTCCTGCTTCTGACCCAGCGGCACCAGCGTTTACACGCTGCATCCATACAGGCCATTGATCAGGTCCTGGCCAAGGTCACTGCGTCCAGCCGCGGGCCGGTAGCGGATCAGATGGAGATACTGATACGGGAAGGGCTTATCAGCGCCAGGCTCGCTGAGGACAACGAGGCCCTGCAACGTTATCAGCGCTTGATGTTGAAGTACGCCGGTGTTCTCCCTACCCAGTGGCAGTGGGGCGTCGAACAGAATTACTTATCAGATCGAACTTCGCAGATTGGGGTGCCATTTGCCGCCGGCGCGTGGGTACTCATAAAAATCAACCCTGCTCCGGAGGCGAGCCAGAATACCTACTACCACTACGTATACGTAGCAGCAGATGGTGTAGCAGCGGACGTGCAGATCGGCATCCGCCATGACAGCGCCCTTCATGGATTGAACGAAGAGAACATCAGGGCACGCGCCACCGCGTCCTTTGTATCACTCTACGACGATCCAGTTGATGGCGGCGAGAACCTGCCCGAGCTTCCCTTTCCCGGCGTTATTCAAGCCAAGCAGATAACGCGCACGCCATCCCAAGTCGATTCCGGCCTTCTGCACTATCGCTGGACCGCCATACGCGGCGATTGGGTGCTGCGCCTCAGTTCAACGTTCGCACCAGAGCATGCGAGCCAGATTTCCACACAATTGCCCACGCTGTGGGCGGCGATGCAATGGCCACTCAGCCCTGCGCCTGATAGGAACATGCCGCCGTAAACGTTCGCCAGCGCGGCAGCTTTCGGGCCGGCTGCATGGGAATAGTTCAATCTCGCTCTTCTGGCCGACCAACACTTCCCCTCAACGCCGATCCCGACTCCGGAAGCCCCAGGACCGATCTCACGAAGTGGGGCCAGAGCGGAAACCCGACTCTGACCCCGGCTTTTCCTTATTTGCAGTACCACTTCAACCGTACTAAAAACGTTGTCGCGCACACGTAAGTAAGCAGCGCAACCTGATGTCATCACATTAAAAGGAATTTTCTATGAGATCACATCTACTCGCACTCTTGGTCATATCAACACTTGGGCTTCTATCGAATCGCACCGCATCGGCAAACGACAAGCCAGACCGCGGGGCAGATGAAACGATTGCCATGCAACTGGCCAGCTCCTATGTTGAACAGCAGCAGATAGTACGAAGAAACGCCCCAGTACATTCCGCGGTGCAGTTGGCGGCCTTCCTTGCCAGAACTACACGCACAGAATCTCCTATCAATGCACTATCCCCTGCAGCAAAAGCACGCTTTGTTGACTCGCTGCGGTTCAACGAAGCCGGCGTCACTTCTTTCTATTACGCCGATATAGAATCAGAGCTCTCCAGCAGCCAGGCTTACGAGCTCCTTTCGATATTTGGGCTGCAAAGCACGCTGTCCGTCATGCCAAAACTTCGAGCAACTACGCAAGAAGACAAGCAGATCATGTCTGCATTTGGTCGTGAGACAGCATCCAGAATCATGGCGGATCACGAGAACTATTGGTGCTCCGGCCGTGCTACTTGCTCCAGAGATGTCGGCTCCATTTGCATGAGTGGTTGTTGATGCAGGTTCATGCACCAATTCGCACCGCCATCTTCTGGATGGCGGTGTTTCCTGTCTTCGGATTGATGGCAAATCCACCAACCAAAGAAAGTACCTCGCTATACAGCCGCTTGATTGAGCTAAATGTTCAATTACGCGATAAAAGTGGGGAACGACGTTCGGCAGCCATCATTTCGACCTATCGAGAGCTCGCCGCAGGCAGCTCGGTCTGCTCTCACCCTATAGCTGACACGGCAATTGCCGACGACTTTTTCAGGGCTAACGCCTTCGCAGAGTTCTACTCCCTGGCGGAAGCCGACGTGGATACTCTGGGTTGTCTGTATCGGGAGCTGTTGACGGACGGCAGAGCCACCGACTGGCATACCCGCACCTATGCGGGAGCTCTCGTCACAGTCGCCCGCTTCGACGATGCCAACCGCCTTTTGGCACAAGTCGAAGGTGGGCACGCAGGCTTTCTGCCCCACATCACGTCCGCCTCCAGCCTCACACCGAGCGGACCATGGCGATACCTGTCACTGGATGAGAACCATACAGCTACCATCGGTGCCTGGACGCCCGTGGCCGGGCGCCTGCAGGTCATCGCCGTTGTCCATCCCGCCTGTGCCTTCTCGACTCGCGCTCTGACCGATATCGGATCAAACGAGGATCTGCGCTGGCTGCGTGAACGCCTGCTACTGCTTGTCCCCCCAGACCCGTCGCTACCTGGAAGAGGAATCCTGGACTGGAACAATGCGCACCCTGATCTGTCGATGAAGCGGATGTATACATGGAATGATTGGCAGCAACTCACCCGTCTCGACACTCCGACGTTCTATTTGATGCAAGGCGACCATGTCGTGCAGACATTCGAGGGGTGGCCGAATGCCCAAGGCATAGCGCAGATACGGGCCGCTCTTACCCGCTGAGATCGATGCCCCCAACTGCCGACCTACCAGCGCCATGGCGCAACCAGCGGCATCACCACGACAAATATGGCAAAGGGCCTCCCCAGAGGGCGGCCCTTTGTGCTCCGACTTCAATTCACTGGAACCTGCTGTGGACCCAGCCAATGCCCTGCATGGGTCCCCATGCTGGGCCCATCTTTCACCTCAATCCCAAACCTGTCACCCGCACTTGCTATACCCACAATTCAAGCAAGTCTGGCAGCCGTCCATGATCACAAGTGCCTTGGTGCTGCACTTGTGGCACATGGTGGCGGCGGCGGGGAAGCTGCCGTTGTCGGCGCTTTCCGGGTCGGCTTCGAGAACGAAAACCTCAGAAGCTACCCCTCCCTGACTCTCCCCTTCGCTTTGCGAAAGGGAGCGGGCTGCAGCTGCACTCGGCGTGGCCGGCGCTGCGTTTACTTCACTGTTTTTTTTTGAGCGTTCTTCGAACTGCTTGCGCTTCTCGGCGATCAGGGCGCGCTGGTGGGCGCTCATTTCCGGGTCGTGCAGCAGGCCGATCGACTTCATGTGGTCTTCGACGATGGAGCCGAGCTCGGCCACCAGCGACGGCATGTACACGCCGCCGGCCTTGAAGTAACCGCCCTTCGGGTCGAACACGGCCTTCATTTCGTCAACGATGAAGGTGACGTCGCCGCCCTTGCGGAATACGGCGGACATGATGCGGGTCAGCGCCACGATCCACTGGAAATGCTCCATCGACTTGGAGTTGATGAAGATCTCGAACGGACGGCGCAGCTCGTGCTCGGTGTCCTGGTTGAGCACGATGTCGTTGATGGTCACGTAGAAGGCGTGCTCCACCAGCGGCGATTTGATCTTGTAGGTGCTGCCGATCAGCACTTCCGGGCGCTCGATGCGCTCGTGCATGTGCACGATGTTGTCGATCGGGGATTCGTCCTGGGCCACCGTGACCGGGGCTTTGGCCGCTGCTGCTTCACGGGCTTTGTCGTCCGGAGTGACGACGGAGTAACCCTTGATTTTCTTGTCGATCTTGACGGCCATGGTACGAATCCTGGTTATGCGTTGCTATACGGTTTGGCAGCAACCCCGCCCCTGCGGGACGGGGTGCGCGGTGCGGCTTACTTGCGGGTCGCCTTCTTGGCGGCCTTCTTCACTGCGGTGGCCTTCTTGGCAACCGTCTTCTTTGCGGTAGCGGCCTTCTTGGCCACGCTCTTCTTGGTCAGGGCAACCTTCTTGGCAACCGTCTTCTTGCTGACGGCTACTTTCTTGGCGACCTTCTTTTCAGTGGCCTTCACCGTCTTCTTGACGGCGGCGACCTTCTTGGCGGCCTTCTTTTCGACCTTCTTCACTGCCTTCTTGGCAGCGGTGGTCTTCTTGACGACAGCCTTGGCAATCTTCTTCTCGGTGGCCTTCACCGACTTCTTGGCGGCAGCAGCCTTCTTGCCGACGGCCTTGGCGACCTTCTTCTCGGCAGCCTTCACCGTCTTCTTGGCCGAGGCGACCTTGGTGGCGGCCTTCTTCTCGACCTTGGCGATGGCCTTCTTGGTCGCCGCACGCTTGCCGGCGCCCTTCTTCTTCAGCTCGGTGGCTTCTGCCTTGGCGTTGGCCTTGGCGGCTTCCAGCTTCTGGCGGACCGAGGCGACCTTCTTCTTTACTTCCTTCTTGGCCGCGCTGGCCTTCTTGGCGACGACCTTCTCAGCCTTCTTGACGGCCTTTTCGGCCTTCTTTACAGCCTTCTTGACCTTGGCAACCTGCTTCTTGGCGCCGGCCTCAACCTTCTTTGCGCTGGCCTTCACTGCGACCACAGCCTCGCTGGCGGTTGCAGCGATGCTCTCGCCCGCGTGGGCGACGGTTTCCTTGACGGTTTCTTTCACGTCCTCGGCAACCTGGGTTACGGTCGCGGTCACACCATTACCATTGCTCATAAAGCCCTCCTAAGGGCATCGGGTCTGTAATGTGGCGATGCTATATCGAAGCCGATGCAACGTGAAACAAGCGCGCAACAGGAAGGTGGCGGCGAAGCCACCGTCATGCCCTCCCAGCGCGCGGCCGGGAGGGCGATGAAGGCACTCAGAACTTGCCGTAATAGCCTTCTTTCAGGGCGTCGAACAGGTTGGCGGCGGTGTGCATCTCGCCGTCGTACTCGATCTGTTCGTTGCCCTTGACCTCCACCACCTGGCCGTCTTCCAGCTCGAAACGGTAGGTGGTGTTCTCAAGATCCGCTTCCTTGACCAGCACGCCCTGGAAGGCGGCCGGGTTGAAACGGAAGGTGGTGCAGCCCTTCAGGCCCTGCTCGTGGGCGTAGCGGTAGATGTCCTTGAACTGCTCGTACGGATAATCGGTCGGTACGTTGGCGGTCTTGGAGATCGAGCTGTCCACCCACTTCTGCGCGGCGGCCTGCACGTCCACGTGTTCCTTGGGCGAGATGTCGTCGGCACTGATGAAGTACTCTGGCAGCTGGGCGTCAGCCTCGTCGGAGAACGGCATGGCCTTGTCGTTGACCAGCTGGCGGTAGGCCAGCAGCTCGAACGAGAACACGTCCACCTTTTCCTTGGACTTCTTGCCTTCGCGGATCACGTTGCGGCTGTAGTGGTGCGCGAACGAGGGCTCGATGCCGTTGGAGGCGTTGTTGGCCAGCGACAGGCTGATGGTGCCGGTCGGGGCGATGGAGCTGTGGTGGGTGAAGCGCGAACCGACCGTGGCCAGCTCTTCCACCAGCTCCGGGGCCACCGTGGCCACGCGCTGCATGTAGCGGCTGTAGCGGGCGTGCAGCACCTTGCCGGCGATCTTCTGGCCGACCTTCCAGCCGTCCTTCTTCATCTCCGGGCGCTGGCGCAGCATCGCGGCGGTGACGTCGAACTGCTCTTCCATGATCGGGGCGGCGCCCTTCTCACGGGCCAGCTCCAGGCCGGTTTCCCAGCCAGCCACGGCCATGTCGCGGGCGATGGCTTCGGTGAACTCGCAGGACTCGGTGCTGCCGTACTTCATCTTCAGCATGGTCATGGTGCTGCCCAGGCCGAGGAAGCCCATGCCGTGGCGGCGCTTGCGCATGATCTCGTTGCGCTGCTGTTCCAGCGGCAGGCCGTTCACTTCGACCACGTTGTCGAGCATGCGGGTGAACACGCGCACCACTTCCTTGTACTCGTCCCAGTCGAACGAGGCCTTGTCGGTGAACGGGTCGCGCACGAACTTGGTCAGGTTCACCGAGCCCAGCAGGCAGGCGCCGTACGGCGGCAGCGGCTGCTCGCCGCAGGGGTTGGTCGCGCGGATGTTCTCGCACCACCAGTTGTTGTTCATCTCGTTGACGCGGTCGATCAGGATGAAACCCGGCTCGGCATAGTCATAGGTGGAGACCATGATCATGTCCCACAGGTGACGGGCACGGATGTGGCCGTACACCTTGCAGGCCACCAGGCCGTCGTCGCGGACGATGTAGTTCTCGTGGGTCGGCCATTCGCGCCATACCACTTCCTCACCGCTGGACGGGTCCAGCTCGGCCTGTTCCTTGGTGTTGATCGGGAACACCAGCTGCCAGTCGGCATCGGTGTTGACGGCTTCCATGAAGCCATCGGTGATCAGCAGCGACAGATTGAACTGCCGCAGGCGGCCGTCTTCGCGCTTGGCGCGGATGAAGTCCTTGACGTCCGGGTGCGACACATCGAAGGTGCCCATCTGCGCGCCACGACGGCCACCGGCCGAGGACACGGTGAAGCACATCTTGTCGTAGATATCCATGAAGGACATCGGCCCGGAGGTGTAGGCGCCGGCGCCGGCGACGAAGGCACCGCGCGGACGCAGGGTGCTGAACTCGTAGCCGATACCGCAGCCGGCCTTCAGGGTCAGGCCCGCTTCGTGGACCTTCTCCAGGATGCCGTCCATCGAGTCGGTAATGGTGCCCGACACGGTGCAGTTGATGGTGCTGGTGGCCGGCTTGTGCTGCTGCGCGCCGGCATTGGAGGTGATGCGGCCAGCCGGGATCGCGCCACGGCGCAGGGCCCAGGCGAAACGCTCATACCAGTAGGCACGCTTGTCGTCGGTCGCCTCGGCGTCAGCCAGGGCGCGGGCCACGCGCAGGTAGGTGCCGTCGATATCGGCGTCCAGCGCTTCGCCCGCCTTGGTCGTGAGGCGGTACTTCTTTTCCCAGATGTCCTGCGAGGCAGGTTGCAGAGGGATCATGTCCGACTTGGTTTGATTGCTGACCACTTCCAGACGCACCGTACTCATGATTGTGGAAACTCTCCTGGGGCACCTTGCGGTGCGATTTTCTTTTCCCAAACAGGCCGGGCAGCAAAGACAACGACGCGCAGGCGCGTACTTACGCGCCTGTCGGCGGGATGAGGGGATTCCGGGAATTACCGGTTTTCTGCATCACTGTCGCGGTCATTGCACGCCTTCCGTTGGGGTGCTTGCACCCCGAGCACTAAACCCTACTGCTTGGGGACGCTGTTCACATCAACCCAACATCTAGTGGGTGATGACCAGACCAAGCTTACCCACCCACGGGGTGATGTCAAACGAAAAATCTACCGTTCGACTATTGCATTCCGTGCAGGGCTTGGGCCTCTTGGGATTGCGGCGCCGCAGAGGTTTCATTGCCGATTTAGGTGGCCGCCGCCACACTCGTGTTCAGCAACCCGCCCCACACCGGTGCGCCACAGGCGCCCACGCATGGAACCCCCGGCAATGCGACCCATCCCGACCCTGTTGACCCTGGCCCTGGCCGCCGCCTTTGGCGGCTTCACCGCCACCGCCATCAATGCCCACCTGGACAACCGCGCCGACGCCGCCACGCTGGGCACGGTGCTGCCCACCACCGCCGCGCTGCCGGCCGCGGTCGCTGGGCAGACGGTGCCGTCGCTGGCACCGATGCTGGATCAGGCGATGCCGGCCGTGGTCAGCGTCAATACCAAGCAGGTGGTGCGGGTCCGCAACCCTTACTTCGACGACCCGTTCTTCCGCCGCCTGTTCCCGCAGGTGCCACAGGAGCGCATCAACGAGTCGCTGGGCTCGGGCGTGATCATCGATGCAGCGCGCGGCTATGTATTGACCAACCACCACGTGGTCGAGAACGCCGACGACGTGCAGGTCACCCTGGCCGATGGCCGTACGGTCAAGGCCGAGTTCCTTGGTTCGGACCGCGACACCGACATCGCCCTGATCCGCATCCCCGCCGAAAAGCTCACCGCGCTGCCGCTGGGCAACAGCGACCAGCTGCGCGTCGGCGACTTCGTGGTGGCGATCGGCAACCCCTTCGGCTTCAGCCAGACCGTCACCTCGGGCATCGTCTCGGCGGTGGGCCGCAGCGGCATCCGCGGGCTGGGCTACCAGAACTTCATCCAGACCGATGCCTCGATCAACCCCGGCAACTCCGGCGGCGCACTGGTCAACCTCAACGGCCAGTTGGTCGGCATCAATACCGCCAGCTACAACCCGCAGGGCAGCATGGCCGGCAACATCGGCCTGGGTCTGGCCATTCCGTCCAATCTTGCCCGCGACGTGGTCGAGCAGCTGATCACCAAGGGCGTGGTGGTGCGTGGCACGCTGGGCGTGGAAACGCAGAACCTGACGCCGCAGATCGCCCAGGGCCTGGGCCTGGAAGAAGCCCGCGGCGCCTTGGTGACGCGCGTGCTGGCCGGTTCCGGTGCGGCAGCGGCCGGGGTGAAGGCGGGCGACGTGGTCACCGCGATCAACGGCCAGCGCGTGGACAGCGCGCAGGCCCTGCACAACTTTGAAGGTCTCTCCACGGTCGGCCGCACGGTTGACCTGGAAGTGCGCCGCGACGGCAAGCCGCTGCAGCTCAAGGCCACCTTGAAGGAACAACCACGCGCGGTGGCCGGCGACACGCTCGATCCGCGCCTGAGCGGCGCCACCTTTGCCGACCTGCCCGAATCGCTGCGCCAGGCCGGCATCAACGGCGTGCTGGTCAGCGAAGTGGCGCGCGGCAGCCGCGCTGCGCAATCAGGCTTGGCCGGTGGCGATGTGATTCTCGCCGCCAGCAGCGGCGCCTTCACCGACCTCGCCGGTTGGCGCGCCAGCTTCGGCCAACGCCCGCCGCAGCTGGTGTTGAGCATCCTGCGCGGCGGCAGCCAGCGTGGCCAATTGATGATGCGATGATGCTCAAGTGAGCAACTTGTTGTGCCGGCGTAACGTTGTTTACACCCGGCAACTGCTATTTGTTGAGTTCTGTTGCAACCGCGCGCCATCCGGCGCACCCGCTGAAACCAGGAGATCACGATGAGCCCCACCAATACCGAGAACATGAAGGAACACCTGGGCGAGGCTGGCGCACACCTGAAGTCCGCCGCTTCCGCCGCTGGCTCGGCCGTCAAGGGCGCTGCCGGTGCTGCCGGCGACGAACTGCGTCTGGGCAAGGCCAACATGAAGGCCGAACTGTCCGACAGCGCGCTGTCTGGCCTGGCCGCCGCTGAACTTGGCGGTGCCGCTGCCAAGGAACAGGTCGATGCACTGATGGACAAGGGCAAGGACCTGATCGACAGCGCCGCCGACCTCATCCGTGAGCGTCCGCTGGCTTCGTTCGGCGTGGCCTTCGCCGCTGGCTGGATCATTGCCAAGCTCGCCCGCAGCAACGACTGATCGGCGTGAGCGATAACGCAACACCGCCCACTGGCGACGATTCCACCCCGGGCCAGGCGCCCGGGCTGGAAGAAAGCATCCGTCAGGTTGGCGCAGCCGGCCGGCAGACGCTGGACTCGGCTTCCAACACGCTGCGCTCCCTGCGCCGGCTGGCTTCGGCCGACCTGGCCCTGGCGCGCAGCGCGTTTGGTCGTTCCTTGGCATGGAGCGGCGTGGCCATCGTATTCGGTGCCTCGGCCTGGCTGCTGTTGGCAGCCACGGCAGTGGCGATGCTGCAATACATGGGCCTGTCGCTGTTCGTCTCGCTGCTGATCCCCACCCTGACCAGCCTGGCCGTCACCGGCTATGCGGTATGGCGGGTGTCGTACTTCTTCCACCACACCGGCATGCATGCCACCCGCCGGCAGTTGTCGCGGCTGGGCCTGTTTGATGAGCCCAATGGCGAAGACCCCGATGCCGAAGTGAAGATCCCCGGGGAGAACACACCGTGAATTTCGAAGCCCTGCAACGCCGAGTGCGCCGCGCCGAAGCCGTGGTGCAGGTGCGTGGCGAGGAAGCCACCCAGCACTGGGACCAGCTCAACCAGAGCTGGCGCAGTGCATGGACGCCCGGTCGCATCGTGGTGGTCGGCCTGGCCGGCGGCTTCCTGGCTGGCAAGCTGGAACCCGGCGGTGCCTTCAGCGGCAGCCGTTGGCTGCAGATGATCGGCTCGGTGTCCGGGCTGGTCAGCAGCGCGCAGGCCTCGGTCGCCTCCTTTGCCGCCGCTGCGGCAGCAGCCGGGGTGATGGCCGGGCAGGCTGCAGCCGATACCGATGAAGGCACCGACGACGAAGGCGACAACGACGACGCCCCGCCGCCGCAATCGGCTTCCGCCAACCCGCGCAACAACAGCACACCGCCCCGTCCCGCCGAAGCGGCGACAGAACTGTCAGAATCCTGAGCACGGCGCCAGCGCGCGCCGTTCCGTTCACGGAGCGCTGCCCGCATGTCTGACCCGTTGCCCGAAGCCACACCCCGCCCTGCCGAAGCCCCTGCACCGCGCCCGCGCGCACCCGTCGCCGTGGTGGTGCTGGCGACGTTGGCGGTGGGCTATACGCTGTGGGCCGCGCAGGAAGTGATCCTGCCGGTGCTACTGGCGATGTTCTTCGCGCTGATCGGCAACCCCATCATCCGTCTGCTGCAGAAACTGCACCTGCCACGCTTCCTCGGCGCATTGCTGGTGCTGGCGGCAGGCCTGGCCGGCAGCGCCGCGCTGACCGTGCAGCTGGCCGGCCCGGCCACCGAATGGGTGCAGGAAGCACCGCAGCAGATGCGGCAGATCTCGCGGCAGGTGCAGGACTTCGTCAAACCGGTGCAACAGGCCAACCTGGCAGCGGAGAGCTTCGCCCGCGCCGCTGGCGGTGAAGGCAACCGCAAGGTGCAGGTGATCCGCACCCAGCTCGACGATCCCTACAAGGCACTGGTGCGCACGCCCAAGCTGGCCGCCTCGGCGCTGGCAGTGGTGCTGCTGACCCTGTTCTTCATGATCTATGGCGAAAACCTGCAGCGGCACGTGATTGCGCTGCTGCCCAACCGCCAGCAAAAGCGCTTCACCGCGGAGATCCTGCGCTCGATCGAGCGCGAGCTGTCGCGCTACGTACTGACCATCACCATCATCAATGTCGGCCTGGGCCTGATCCTGTCCGGCGTGCTGATGCTGCTCGGCGTCGCCCTGCCCGAGGCCCTGCTATGGGGCACGGTGGCCGCGCTGCTGAATTTCGCCCCGTACGTGGGGCCGCTGATCGGCATCGTGCTGATGCTGCTGATGGGCTTCGTCGAATTCCGCGATCCACTGACCGCCCTGCTGCCGGCGCTGGCCTACCTGGCCCTGCATACGCTGGAGGGGCAATTGATCACGCCCATCGTGCTCGGCCGCCGCATGGCGATCTCGCCGCTGATGCTGATCCTGGCGCTGATGTTGTTCGGCTGGCTGTGGGGCATGATCGGCCTGCTGCTGGCAGTGCCGCTATTGGTCTGCGTGAAGCTGGTGCTGAGCCGCGTGGACGGCATGCATGGCTGGGCAAAGCTGCTGGAGTAAGCACCGCTTTTGTAGGAGCGGCGTCAGCCGCGAAGCTGATGATGCTGCCGGAATCAGCAACGTAGCCCGGGTAAGCGCAGCGCACCCGGGGCCGTTTGCAGACAACTCCAGACATCAGCACGCGCCCACCTCCCGGGTGCGCTGCGCTTACCCGGGCTACGCCGCTGATGATGTGCCGGCTTCGCGGCTGACGCCGCTCCCACAAGCAAGATCGGGCAGCCACGGCCCCTACAGGCCCGGCTCATGGGCTTGGCGTAAAATGCCCGGATGAACTTCCCCGTACTCGCCATCACCCTCGATCTGGACGACACCCTGTGGCCGTTCGCTCCCATCGGCGCCCGCATCGATCAGGTGCTGCATGACTGGATGCTGGAGCACAGCCCGGCCACCGCCAGCATGTACCCGGTCACGGCCATGCGTGAACTGCGTGAACGCTCGTTCCGCGACAACCCGCACCTGCACTACGACCTGAGCGCATTGCGCCGACTGACCCTGGCCGAGGCGCTGGAGAAGAGCGGCGCCAGCATGGACCTGCTGGATCCGGCCTATGAAGCCTTCTATGCAGCGCGTAACCAGGTCGAGTTCTACCCCGATGCATTGGCCGCACTGCGCCGCATCGCCGCGCGCGTGCCGGTGGCTGCGGTGAGCAACGGCAATGCAGACCTGCAGCGCATTGGCATCGGCGAGCTGTTCGCCTTCCAGCTGGGCTCGCGCGAGTTCGGTGCGGCCAAGCCGGACCCGGGCATCTTCCATGCCGCCTGCGAGCGCCTCGGCGTTGAGCACGCGCATGTATTGCACGTCGGCGACCACGCCGAGATGGACGTAGCCGGTGCGATGCGCGCCGGCCTGCGTGGTTGCTGGATCAACCGCGAAGAACATTCATGGACCCACACCGAACTGCAGCCCGACCTGCAGTTCGACACCCTGACCGGACTGGCCGACTGGCTGGATGGCAACGCCTCCAACCCGCAGCGCTAAGCCCACGGCCGCCAGCAGACGCAAGAGAACACCATGACCCCGATTACCGCTTACACCACCGATTCCACCAACGCCCTGCCGCTATACGTGCTGGACCGCGACGGCTTTGCCGCGTGGAAGGCACAGCAGCCGGCCGCCGTGCAGGCCTGGGCCGCAGCGCAGCAGTTCAACGCCGCACCGACCAGCGTGCTGCTGCTGCCCGGCGACAACGGCATTGCCGGCGCCGTGCTCGGCGTTGGCGATCATGCTGATGCCTACGCCTACGCGCACGCACCGTTCGCACTGCCGGCCGGCACAACCTGGCAGGTTGCCAACGAACTGGACGCCAGCAGCAGCGCCAACCTGCAGATCGGCTGGGGCCTGGGCAGCTACCGCTTCGACCGCTACCGCAAGCTGGCGCGCCCGGCCGCGCAACTGCTGGCAACGCCTGCCGCCGAAGTGCTGGACGTGGTGACCGCCTGCCTGCGCGTGCGCGATTGGGTCAACACACCGACCGAAGACATGGGCCCGCAGCAGCTGGAAGACGCCGCGCGCGATCTGGTCGAAGCCCATGGCGGCGAGCTGGAAGTGATTGCCGGCGACGAACTGCTGGAAATGAACTTCCCGACCATCCACGCCGTTGGCCGCGCCTCGCACCGCGCACCGCGCCTGATCGTGCTGCGCTGGGGCAACGCGGGTGCGCCGCATCTGGCACTGGTCGGCAAGGGCGTGTGCTTCGACACCGGCGGCCTGGATCTGAAGCCGGCTGACGGCATGCGCAACATGAAGAAGGACATGGGCGGTGCCGCCCACGCCATCGCCCTGGCGGGCCTGGTGATGGCGCAGCAGCTGCCGGTGCAGCTGACCCTGGTGGTGGCTGCAGTCGAAAACGCAGTTGGTCCGGATGCCTTCCGTCCCGGCGAAGTGATCACCACTCGCAAGGGCCTCACCGTGGAGATCGACAACACCGACGCCGAAGGCCGCCTGGTGCTGTGCGACGCGCTCACCTACGTCAGCGAGCAGAACCCGGACACCATCCTCGATTTCGCCACCCTCACCGGTGCTGCACGTATCGCGCTGGGCCCGGATCTGCCGGCCTTGTTCGCCAATGACGACACCCTGGCCAACCAGTGGCTGCAGGCTGGCGACAGCACCCGCGACCCGGTGTGGCGCATGCCCTTGTGGCGTCCCTACCTGCGCTACCTCAACAGCGGCATCGCCGATCTCGCCAACGCCGGCTCGCGCATGGCTGGCTCGGTGACCGCAGCGCTGTATCTGGAGCGTTTCATCAACGAAGGCCAGGTGTGGGCACATCTGGACGTCTACGCCTGGAACGACGGCGAACGCCCGGGGCGCCCGGCCGGTGGTGAGGCGCTGGCATTGCGCTCGGCGTGGGCGATGTTGAAGACGCGTTACGGTAGTTGAGTCAGGCTTCTGCCTTTGGTAGTGCCGAGCCATGCTCGGCAGGGGCCTTACCGGTAAAGCCGCACAAACTGTAATGCCGAGCCATGCTCGGCATTGGGGCTCTACCGGTGAAGCCCCTGCCGAGCATGGCTCGGCACTACAGACGGCATTGCCCCTCCCCAAGGAAGGGAGCAATGCATCAAGCCTTCAGTGCTGCCAACGACTCGGCCTGCAGGCGCTCGTAGATTGCGAACTCGTCGCTGACCGTCGCGCCCAGGGCCTGCTCGAAGGCATCGCGGTTGGCACGCGCGGCATAGGCCCGCTGCTCACCGCCGCCGAGGTTGGACTGGAAAATACCCGCCGCACTCACCGGCAGGAAATCCTCATAGATGATCGGGTCAGCGCTGGCCAGGCCGCGCTCGATCAGTACTTCCGCCGGCAAGGCACGGGTTTCCGCATCAGCGGCAAGACCGGCATCGGTCAGGCTGTAACGGTAATAACCAAGGCCTTCGCGTCGCAGCGTTGCATGGTCATCCGGGAACGCGGCAAACGCACTCTGCAGGCGCTGCATGTAGTCGCCACCGGCACTGCCTTCGCCGCCACGTGCCTGCGCAAGCAGGACGTCATACAGGTCACGACCCTTCGGCGTCAGCGCAAGACCGCGCTGTTCGATCTCACCGAAGCGCGCGGTATGGGTACCAGCTTCGTTGTCGGCTCCCGACGGAAAATGCACCATCTCCTCCAGCGCCTTGAAGCTGGTCTGGCGCAGCAGGATGGCGCAGTTGCGACGCGGCGGGCCTTCGATCACGGCCTTTGCCGCCAGACCACGTTCATGCATCGCCGCCTGTGCGGCATCAATGTCCAGCGTGCGCGGGGTGAGGTGGTTGATGTGCGGGCCACGGAAGCTGACCACGTCGGCAACCAGACGGTGCGCACCGTGCAGGGCGTGATAGGTCTCCAGCGACACGGTGGCTTCGTTGTGCCAGCGGAAGGTTTCCAGTGACTCAACGACGAAGCGCCAGGCATCGTCTTCGCTCAAACCGCCATCACGCTCGCACTGCTCGATCAGCTGCAGCGCGCCAGCGGTGAAGATATTGCGGCGGGCCAGGATCTCGGCGGCCTGCTCGCGCAGTGCGGCGTCTTCGATCAACTCCAGGCGTAGCAGCGAGGTGAAAACGCGGAACGGGTTGCGGTTCAAGGACTCGCCATCCACCGGCCGGAACGCGGTGGAATGCACCGGCACGCCGGCCACCGACAGATCGTAATAACCCACCGGCTGCATACCCACCACCGCGAACAGGCGGCCAAGCGTGGCCAGCTCCTGCGCGGTGCCGACACGGATCGCGCCATGGCGCTCGACGTCCAGGCGCTCGCGCTCGCCGCTGCGCTGCATCTGCGCGGCCAGCTCCGGCTGCGCGGCCAGGACGTCGGCGTTGATCGCGCCAACCAGTTCCACCAACGTGCCGTACAACGGCACTTCGGTGCGGTACATATGCGACATCGCCTGCGAGAACAGGCTGCGGATGTGATCGGGCGAAACGAAACGGTCGGCGGTCATGACAAAGCGCTTTGACGCGAAATCGAAGGAACGCCATTTTCGCCCGGAATCGACCGCCGCGCCTATCCGCCCTGCAGCAATTACTGCCGCCGTTTACTCCGCGTCACTCTTGCGCGCTGCTGCCTCGCGCTGGGCGCGGTCGCCGAGCTGGCGCTGCAGCAGCGGGTCCAGCGTGATTGGCCTGTCCCAGTGGTCGAAACTGGCGACGATGGCGTGGCGCAGGGCGCGCCAGCGCAGGTTGTCCGGTGGCGGCTGCAGGCCTGCCAGCACGTCCTTCCAGCTGGCCTCGGGCTGCTGCGCGCGGGCCTTCACCGCGGTGCGGCAGTTGCTGCCATTGAGCTTGCCCCAGAAGCAGGCCAGATAGACATCGCCGGGCTTCCAGCCATGGTCCTGCAACAAGGCCTGCACATAGCCCGGGCGGGCGCTGGCATAACGCGCCAGCTCATCGACGAAGGCTTCCGGGTAGCGCGCGGCATAGGCGTTGATGTCGGCCAGCTGCTTGTCCACCCAGGCATCACCGGTGGCCGGCGCGTAGGCCTCGGCCACTACGGCCGTTGCTGGCTGCTGGGCCAACAACGGCAGTGGCAGCACGGTAGCTGCCAGCAATCCAAGCCGCAGCAGCAAGCCTGCGCGACGTGGGGCTTGCCAGGAGCCTGCCGCGCTCACCTCAGTTGCCTTGTGCCGCTGCAGCCTGCGCGGCGACGGCACGCACCGCTTCCGGCCACTGGTGGGCGGTATCGGCGTGGTGCAGGCGCGGTTCTTCCGCGGAGACGCCGTGCTCGGCCTCATGCGCCCAGGTCATCGCGTACGGGGTGTGGATGCCCCAGCCGCCCAGCCCCAGCACCGGCTCGATATCCGAGCGCAGCGAATTGCCGACCATCACGAAACGCTCGGCCGGCATGTTGAACTCGGCCAACACCTTGGCGTAGGTCGACTGGTCCTTCTCCGAGATGATCTCGATGCGCGGGAACAGGTCCAGCAGGCCGGAACGCTCGATCTTCTGCTCCTGATGGAACAGATCGCCCTTGGTGATCAGCACTACCGGGTATTCGGCGGCGATGGCCGCCACGGCTTCACGGACGCCATCGATGACATCGACCGGATGTTCAAGCGTGCGGCGGCCGATCTCGACGATCTGGCGCAGGTCGTGCGCGGAGATCTTCTCATCGGTGAGCTCGATGGCGGCTTCCAGCATCGACAAGGTCATGCCCTTGGCACCGTAGCCGAACACGGCCAGGTTGCGCCGCTGCACCTTGAGCAGATGCTGGGCGGTGCCGGCATCGTGCAGGTCGATGTAGTTGCTGAGGATCAGGCCAAATTCGTGCTCGGCCTTCTGGTAATAGTCTTCGCTCTTCCAGAGCGTGTCATCGCCGTCGAAGCCGACCAGGCCGATGGCGGAGGGGGAAGTCTGCATGTTCATGCCGCACAGGATAGCAATCTGCCCTGCGGTGAATAGGGGATTGCGTCTGGAAGGCGCGGTTTGCTGGCTCGTTTGACAGCTCGAGCAAAGTGCAACGGCAGGAGCCCCCCTCCCCAGCCCTCCCCTGCACTGCGTGCAAGGGAGGGAGCGGACCGCGCGAACTGCTGGTTCATCGCGCAATGCCGCTTTTACCCCCTCCCTTGCGCATAGCGCAGGGGAGGGTTGGGGAGGGGTGCTCTTCGAGCCTTACCCGGTTACCAGTTACTTCTTATGCGCAGCCGCATAAGCCCGGTATTCCTCCGGCGTCAGCTTGCCATCCTTGTCGCTGTCGGCCTCATCAAATACCTGTGCAAGGCCGGCATTGGCCTGCGACTCGGTCTTGCTGATGGTGCCATCACCATCGTCATCAACATCGGCCCAGCTCTGGCCGCCACCGGCCGCGGCCGAAGCCTTGGCTGCACTGCTTGATGCGCTGGCTGCAGCGCTCTGCGCCTGTGCGGCCGAATCCTGTGCTTCTGCAGCCTGTGCCTGCGCGGCGGCGGCCTGATCCTGTGCGTCCTGGGCCATGGCCGGCAGTGCAAGTGCGGAACCAACGATGGCAACCAGGGCGAACAGCGGGGTGCGATTACGTACGGTCATCAGGTCTTCCTCGTGTGTTGGCAAAAGCGCGGAAATTCCGCACACCCCAACCCTGACAAGCGGCGACTGAATCGCTTGCACCCCGCAGAACCACGACAAACATCCTGTTAACCACTTGTGCCAATCCAGCGGTTACCGCCGACGTTAGCCGTGCATGAAACGAACGTAAGCCGATGATTAGAGCGTTCCACCCATCGTGCTTATCAACACGATGCAGCCGCCTCAAGCATCATGCGTGACGTCAGCCAGCGGCTGCCGCGAACTGAACAACAACCAACCCAAGCCGACGCCAACCGCCACACCAATCAACTCGAACAGCACGCGCGTGCCGAGCTGGTCCGGATCATGGATCGATGCCAGCGCCAATTTGGCGTATAGCGGCGACTGCAGGTTGACCATGCCCAGCGAAAACAGCTTCCAGCTGTCCACACCGGCTGCGATGGCCGCCGCGATCAACGCGGCATAGGCGATGGCGTGGCCGTGGCGCAGGCCTGTGCGTCGGCACACCTGCCACCACAGCGCAAACACCACGAAGCCAATCGCCAGGGCGATCAGCCCCGCTTCCAACGAGCCGAGCAGGCCGTAATGCAGAACCAGATTCATCGGCGCGCTGCGCTCCATTCAGGGAACCGCAGTCTACCCGCCCCTGCGCCGCTCAACGTACCGGGAAGTCGTAGGCCGTGGTCGGGGTGGGCTCGGGCTTGAAGGTGTAGTGCCACCATTCCATCGCGTAATTGGCGAAACCCTGCGCCTGCATCGCATCCAGCAGCAGCTGCCGGTTCTGCTTCTGCGGCGCGCTGATATCCGGGTTGGCGGTATGCGCCAGCGGATCGAAGCGATCGAAGCCGGTACCCATGTCCAAGGGGGTGCACGGCATACTGCGGCAATCCAGCACGCCCAGATCGACCGTGGCGGCGCGGCTATGGCCAGAGGTCTCGGCGATATAGCCATCGAGCAGGCGGCTCTTGTCGATGTTGGGGTAATAGCGCTGCTTGGCGATCTGATCCTTGTCGTCGTGTACCCAGGTGACGAACGAGGTCACCGAATGCACCGGCCGGTAACAGTCAAACACCTGCAGTCGATAGCCCTGCGCGCGCAGCCCGCGCTGCACCCGTGCCAAGGCCTGCGCGACCGGCTGCAATAGATAGCAACGCGGCGCTTCATAGCCCGGGACGACGCGGCCGGTAAAGTTGTCGGTGCCGGCGTAGCGGATATCCAGGGCGATGTCCGGGGCCAGCGTGGTGACATCTACGATGCCGGCCTGTGCCGGCGTCTTTGCCGGTGATACCTGCACCTGCTGGGCAAGCGCGGTGAACGGCAACAGCGCCAGCAACAACGGCAGCGACTTAGCGGCAATCGCCACGGCGTTGGAATTCCAGATCGGGGTAGTCATAGCTGAAGTCGATATCCGGGTCGATGGCACGTAGATGCAGCAGCGGTTGTTGCGTGTCGGCGGAAAATTCCAGCCAGGCATCGGCATCTTCGCCCAATCCCTGCCAGGACACATACCAGCGCTCGCCGGCACGCATCACCTGCCCGGTCATGCGCGGCGACTTGACCGAGGCGAACTGCAGCTTGCCATCACGCGGGCACAAGGACACCTCGCCGAACCACGGGTCTTGCCAGATGCCGGCCTTGTCGCCGAATTCCGCTGGTGTGGCCGCACGCGCCTTCGGCAACCCCGGGCGCACATGCCCAGCTGAGCGCCGCTGCGCGGCGGCCTCGTCGATCAAGCCTGCGTAATGCAGCACGTCATTGTTCGCGGTCGGTTCGGTGTACTGCTTGAGCATGGCCTGCATCAATGCGGTACGCGCGTCCTCAGCTTCACCGTTGATCAGGATCACCACGCCGGTTTTACGGTCCGGCAGCAAGGCCAGAGAGGAGTACATGCCGGACAAGGTTCCGGTATGCGCGACCTTCCACTGCCCATCCATGTCTGACAGACGCCAGCCATAGCCATAGGCATGGAAGTGCGTGTTGTCCCAGTCGCGCAGGCGTTGGCTGACCGGCATCGGCATATGCGCGGTCCACAAAGCGCGGCGCTGGGTCGCATCCAACCAGCCCGGCGCCTGCGAAGGATCCAGCAATACGTCCATCCAGCGCAGCATGTCGTTGAGGCTGCAGCGGATGCCGCCCGCCGCCATCGATGGGAAATCGGTGACCTGCGCGGGATCGGGTTCGGCAGCGATATTGCGCTTGCCGTCACGGCGATGCGGCCGGGCGACATTGCCAACTGCCGTCGGCGACCACGCGCCTACCTGACAGCGCTGCATACCCAGCGGCTGGAAGATTTCCTCGCGCACCAGCTGCGAGTACGGTTTTCCACCTGCAGCAGCAGCGACTTCACCGGCCACCACATACATCAGGTTGTCGTAGGCGTACTCGCTACGGAAACTACCGGTCGGCTTCAGATGCGCCAAGCCGGCGATGATGTCGCTACGATCAAAGTTGTTCGGTTCGGGCCACAGCATCAGGTCGCCAGCGCCCAGGCCGAGGCCGCTGTTGTGGATCAACAGGTCGCGCACCTGCATGTTGCGCGTCACCCACGGGTCCTGCATGCGGAACTGCGGCAGATGCCTGGTGACGGGGTCATCCCAATGCAGCTTGCCGGCCTGTACCAAGCGCGCAAGTACCGCAGCGGTCATCGCCTTGGTGTTGGAGGCGATCTTGAACAGGCTGTCGTCGTTGATCGCTGCGCCCTCGCCCACGGCCAGCTCGCCGCGGGTGATACGCCGCACCACCTTGCCATCCTCGATCACGCCCACCGCAATGCCGGGCAGCTGATAGCGCTGCATCGCCTGGTCAACCAGAGCATCCATCCGCGCAGTATCGGCGTCCGCCGCCAACAGAGGGCTCGCCAGCAACATGGCAACAGCGGCGAACAACAGTTTCAGTCGCATCGTCATCGTTCTCCACAAAAGCGAACGGCCCGCCGAAGCGGGCCGTTCTCAAACACTACATCAGAAGTTCCAGGTTACGACCAGGTTGCTGTAACGCGGAGCCTGCCAATGCGTGCCTTCGCCGAAGTAAGGCATCTTGGTGCCCGGCGTGCTCTCGTAGCGGGAGTGCACATTGACCACCGTCTGGCGATTGAGCAGGTTGTAGACCGACAGTCGTGCGGTCAGGTCGATGCCCTCCACCGGCAAGGTCCACATCACGCTCGCACCGAGGTCGACCACCCACGGCATGCGACCGAATGCGCCACGCTCGGAGTACACCAGCTCACGGGTCGCCCACGTCGAGCAGTTTGCCTTGCACAGCCAGCCCGAACCACCACCACTGAACTCGCCTGGACCACCGGCGTTGCGGTTGTCATTCGGCCAGACCACACCAAACGCGGTGATCGGACCACCGGAACGTGCCGACAGCGTGCTGCCGAACGACCACTGCTCGTTGAGCTTGAAGGTGCCGCGCAGCTTGAACTGATGACGGGCATCGTTGAAGGTCACGCCAAAGCGCTCGTTGACCGCCGGGTGATCGTAGTACTGCACCAGGTTGGTGTCGTTGTAACCGGTATCGGAGTTCACCGGCCCTTCGATGTTGCCTTCGCTCTTCGACAGCAGGTAGCTGGCGTTGAACGACCACTTGTCATTCCATGCGCGGTCGATCTGGAATTCCAGCGCCTTGTAGGTACGCTTGGGACGCTTGTAACCCATGATGTTGCCGCTGCCCAGGGCCTTGTAGCCATCCTTGGACGAGTCCAGCGTCACCCAGCTATTGGTATCCGGGCACCACAGCTGGTTGGTTTCACCCGGGTTGATGATTGGCCAGTCACCCGAGTACCAGTCGCAGCCGTCCACATGGTTGATGCGTGCGTCTTCCACCGCGCGTGTCATGCGACGATACGTTGCATTGACGCCGTAGGACCACTCCTCGTTGATCGCCTGCTGGAAGCCGAGGATGAATTCATCCTGGAAGACCTGCTTCAGATCGCGCGCCACCGCGGTGCGCACGTCGGTTGGAGCCGGCGCATTGCCATCGGTGTTCACCGGGCCAATCTGCTGGCCCAACACAGGCTCCTTGTAGGTATCGCCGGTTGAGCTCTGGTTCTGTGCCCAGCCATTGAACGCGTAGTAGGTGTGCTCGTCGGTGGTACCACCACCGAAGTAGTCGGCGATCTTGTTGGTGAGCGGGGTGTAGTAGCGGCCTGCGTTACCGAACACCTTCATCGAACCATCGCCCCTCACGTCCCAGCTGAAGCCGAGGCGCGGCGAGATCATGTCGTTGAACTTGGTCTTGGCGAACGTCGCACCGGAAGCCAGCTTGTTGTGGAACTGGTCGAAACGCACGCCGAGGTTCAACAGCAGGTTCGGGGTGACGTTCCAGTTGTCTTCCAGATAGAACGCCTGTGCCTTGGTGCTGACCGGCGAGCCGGTGACCTTGTAGCGTGCGTCGACGATATCGGTGACACCTGCAGGCAGCACCACGCCATTGACGGAGCTGCCCGCGCTCACCGACAGCACCTGGTACATGAATCCATCGCCCGGATAGACCGTCGAGCTGTCGGAATCCATTACTTCCTGGTCCAGACCGAAGCGGACCAGGTGATCTCCAAGCGTCCACTCAAAGTCCAGGCGTGCGGCTTCGCGCTTGTCGGCGCGGCTGCTGATGGCGGTATTGGTTGGGTGGCAGCCCACGTTGTTCTGCTGGCCGTACTTCTGGGTGAAGCTGGACGCAACGGTAATGATGCTGCACTCAGCATCCATCGGACTATCGCTGACGGCACTGCGCTTGTTGATGCCGTACATCGCCTTGGCGACGAAGTTGTCAGTCAGGTGCCCGGTGTAGGTCAGCGACCAGTTGTCACCACCGGAGGAGCCACTACTCTGGCCGCCCGACTCGCCAAAAACATTGGTGTCCCAATCGTAATTGTCATAGCTGGTGGTCACCGAATCGGCCTTGTCGGAGAAGGCGAGCAACTCCAGCAAGTGGTTATCGTTGATGCGCCAATCGAGCTTGGTGCCCCAGAAGTCGTTATTGCTTTTGGTCTTCAAGGCTTCGGAGGTATCGATATCCTGCGACTTGCTGTCGCGGTTCTCGTACATCGCGAAGAAGAACAACTTGTCCTGCAGGATGGGGCCGGACGCCCACACATTGGTCTTCGTCAGCGGGGCGCGATCGCGACTGGTGCGGTCACGCTCATCGATGGTGCCATCGCGGTGGAAATGATCCTTCTTTTCCGAAGCCCATGCCGACGGCTCCATGGTGACCTGCACGCCGCCCTTGAACTCGTTGCCACCCGAACGGGTGATGGCGTTGATGACGCCACCAGTGCTGCGACCGAACTCGGCCGAGTAACCGCCGGTCTTGACCTGGAATTCTTCATAGAAATTGAAGGGAACCGTCGAGAAGCCCTGGCGACGGTAGGGATCGGTAACGTTCAAGCCGTTGATGTAGGCCACGTTCTCGGCCACGGACGAGCCACCGAAGCTCAAGCCGCCAAAGCTCGAGCCGGAGTCCACCACGCCGGGGGCCAGCAAGGCGACTGCGGCTACACTCTGGTCGACCGGCATGCGCGCGAGTTCTTCGCGCTTGATGTTGAACGAGGATTCGGTCGAATAGACGTCGACCCGGTTGACGATCTTGGAGCCAGTGACCTGCACCGAGTCCAGGGTCACCGCGTTACCCGCGCCACCACCAAGGTTGACGTTGGTAGTACCACCCAGCGACACGTTGACCGCCACCGGCTCCTTGTCGACTTCCCCGTCCCGCTTGACCTGCAGGCTGTAGTCGCCCACCGGCAGCTGGCTCAGGCGATACGAGCCGTCAGCGCCCACGGTTACGGTACGGGTCAAACCCGTCGCTTTGTTTACTACGGTGATCTGGTCACCGGAGTTTGCACGGCCGGCAATTGCACCGTTCGCACTCTGTGCCATCACGCTCGGCGCCATCACGCCCAGACAGGCACCCAATGCGACGGTCAGCGCCGCCCTTTTCAACATTTTCCTGTTCATCCCCTGCTCTCTCCTGCAGATGTAGATCGGTAAGTAAGACAACGGTTACGACGTTCTATTACTTGGACTCCGGCGCCAGAACCTGCGACTGGAAGTCGTATTGCCACTGGTTGAAGTAAAGGTTCCCCCCTTCCCACTCAACCTCACCTCGTTGCAGATCAACGGTCTCCGAGCGGAAGTGCTGCTTGGCAGGCACGAACGCACGTGAGTAGTCATCGTTGAACGCGATGCGGTAGGCATCCAGCCCGCCGAAATAGAAATTGCGCTGCTCGGGCTGGTCGCTGTCCAGTGCACCCGTACTTACATCCATCGGCACCCAGCCGTAGGGCGCTAGGTACAGCGCGCCCCAATCGTGCAGGTTGTTGTAGCCGACCTCGTTGTCCGAATACACCATGCCCGACTGCCAGCGCGCCGGGATTCCATTCATGCGCAGCAGCGAGATCAACAGCAAGGTCTGCTGGCCGCAGTCTGCATGACCTGCATGCAGGGCGTAGTCGGAGATATTGCTGATCGTCGAATACTCGCGGGCCCCGCCCCACGGAATCGCATCGACCGCATCGAACAGTTTCTTGGCGACGCGGTAGGGATTGGTTTCATTGCCCACCGCCTTGCGCGAGAACTCACGCATGGCCGGAGTGAACACCACATGCGGTGCGCGCTCGGCCAGATATGGCGCAAGCGCCGGGTCCCGCGGCGTTGGCAGCACCTTGTCCGGGTCGATGATGAAACGACGCGCGGAGATGGTGAGCTCGTAACTCACCGAGAACTCGGTGGGCGTGCCGGCCACGGCCTTGCGCTCGAGGTAGGCGGTGCGCTGCAGCGTGTCTTCGGGTGCGATCTGCGCGCCCTGCGGCACGCTGCCCAGCCATTGGATGTTGTCCTGCTGACCGGGTATGGACCGCGGATACGGCAGCCAGGCGCGCACCGTCTTTCCAGCCGGCACCGCATCGGCATCGACCTTGATAGACTGGGTGATACGCACCCGACGCGGGCTGATGCTGGTCTGGCCGCTCTGCTCCGACGCCTTGATCACCTCGACATGGTGCGAGCCAAGCCGCTCGTACGGACCCGGGCGGGAAACCCGCTTGTCCGGCGGCCGCCGGTTGGAGGCTTCGGCACTGAACAGGAACAGGTTGTTCGGCGCGCGCTTGAACCAGCGACGCTGGCCGTCGATGTCCAGGTGCTCGATCAGGCCGGCATCATCCCAGGCCTTGAACTCTTCGTCGCGAAGATCCGGCACCGACCTGCGCACGGCGGCCTTGGCCTGCGCTTCGTCCAGGGTGAAATCCAGGCGGATGCGGCGCATGCGCTCCTGCTGGAACAGGTAGGCGGCGCGGCTGTCGGCATCGGTGCCGGGTGCTGCCAGTGCCTTGTCGATCTCGGCCTGCGCACCGGCAAAGTCACCGCGGTCCACACGCGACTCCAGGGCCGGTAGCGCCGTCGACGGTGCCTCACCGGCAAAGGCGATCCAGGCCACGCTCATGCACAGGGCAGAGGCGAGGACCTTGCGGGCGAACGGTACGCGGGCAAAGCGGGCAGAATCGGCGTTTGATGCCACGGCAACACTTCCACGTGCAGGGTGGTTAACGCTGTGTAACACGCACCCGATAGCCGGTCAATAATTTATTCTTGCTTTCGACGGCGAAAGGAATAAATATTCCTGAGCATCAACGAGGGGAGCTTCCCAATGCTTGCTTTGCCGCCGCTGTACCAGCGCCGACGCTTTGCCCCGCTTGCGCGGGCTTTGATCCTTGCCACGGCGCTGTGCACCGGGCCGGCTTTTGCGCTGTCGCCGCCACCGGTTGCAACGGTCGCACCGGGCTACGCAGGCATCATCGGGCTGGAAGAAGCCCTGCTGACGCCGCAGCCCTGGATCAGCAGGCTGCCAAACGCCGACGCCGTGATCCTGGACCGCGCCGCCATCGAGGCGCAGAACGCGCGCATGCGCCAGCTCGACGCCTCCATCATCGACCTGCACAAGCTGCCCGCGCTACTGCCACAAGTATTGGTCCGCGAGCAGATCGCCGGCATCTCCAAGGCCCCGACCCGCACTCTGTACGACGTGCACGGCAAGCAGGTCACGCCGGCCCAGTTGCAGGCGGTGACCGCCAACCTGGGCCTGGATGCGATCCCGGCCAACCGCCCGATCCAGTACGGCCTGGTTGTGCACCGTGCCGCGCTGCGCGCCTTCCCCACCGAGCTGCGCGTATTCAGCAGCCAGGGCGATACCGATATCGACCGCTTCCAGGAGTCGGCGCTGTTCCCCGGCGACGCGGTCGCGGTGCTGCATGAAAGCGCCGACGGCAAGTGGGTGTTCGTCGCCAGCGAGCGCTATGCGGCGTGGATGGAGAAGCGCTTCGTCGGCGTCGGCAGCGCCGAACAGGTCTTCGGCTACGGCGCCAAGGGCCCGTACCGGGTGATCACCGCTGGCAAGGCCTTCACCGCACACACCCCGGAAGAGCCGCGCGTCTCCGACCTGCAGCTGGAAATGGGCGTGCGCGTGCCGGTGCTGGCCGACTGGCCAGTAATGACTCCGGTCAACGGCCAGCAGGCGCATGGCGGCCATGTGATCCAGCTGCCGGTGCGCAATGACGACGGCAGCCTGGCGCTGGTGCCGGCCCTGCTGCCACGCACGCAGGATTCGTCCAGCGACTACCTGCCGCTGACCCAGGCCAACCTGATCACCCAGGCCTTCAAGTTCCTCGGCGAACGCTATGGCTGGGGCCACTCCTACGACACCCGCGATTGCAGTGGTTTCGTATCCGAGATCTACCGCAGCTTCGGCGCGCTGCTGCCGCGCAACACCAGCGCGCAGGCAATCAGCCCGGCCTTGAACCGCGTGCCCTTCACCGACAAGGACAGCAAGGCCAAGCGCAGTGATGCAATCGCCAAGCTGCAGGTCGGTGACCTGATCTACATCCCCGGCCACGTGATGATGATGCTCGGTGAAGCCAATGGCATGACCTGGGTGATCCACGATACCTCCGGTGGCAGCTGGTTCGATGCCAGCGGCAAACGCGTGCATGCCAGCCTCAACGGCGTATCGGTGACCCCGCTGCAGCCGATGATGGCCAGCGACACCGCCAGCTACATCGACCGCATGACCAACATCCAGCGCATCCGCCTGCAAGACACCAAATGAAGATCACCGACATCGAACTTGGCATGCTCCGCGTGCCGCTGAAAACCCCGTTCAAGACCGCGCTGCGTACCGTGGAAACGGTGGAAGACATCGTGGTGATGGTGCGCACCGACACCGGCAATACCGGTTACGGCGAGGCACCGGCCACTGCGGTGATCACCGGCGATACGCACGGCTCGATCATCGAGGCCATCAACACATTCATCAAGCCACGTTTGATCGGTGAGGACATCAGCAACCTCAACCGCATCTGCGGCCTGATCCAGACCTCGCTGGAGCGCAATACCAGCGCCAAGGCGGCGGTGGAAATCGCCATCTACGATCTGTGGGCGCAGCTGCACAAGGCACCGCTGTACCAGATGCTCGGCGGCGGCGACCCGGTGATCACCACCGACATCACCATCAGCGTCGACTACATTGACAAGATGGTGGCCGATTCGCTGTCAGCGGTGGAGCGCGGCTTCGAGTCGCTGAAGATCAAGGTAGGCAAGGACATCGGCCTGGACATCGAACGGGTAAAGGCCATCCACGCCGCCGTCGAAGGCCGCGCCCTGCTGCGCCTGGATGCCAACCAGGGCTGGACCGCCAAACAGGCGGTGTATGCAATGAACGTGCTGGAGAACGCTGGCGTCGTGCTGGAGCTGTTGGAGCAGCCGGTGAAAGCTGCCGACATCGCCGGCATGAAGTACGTCACCGAGCGCGTCAACACACCGGTGATGGCAGACGAAAGCGTGTTCAGCCCGCACCAGGTATTCGACCTGATCCAGCAGGGTGCAGCCGACATCATCAACATCAAGCTGATGAAGACCGGCGGCATTTCCAATGCGATCAAGATCGCCGACATCGCCTCGTTGTACGGCGTGCCGTGCATGATCGGCTGCATGCTGGAATCCAGCATCAGCGTGGCGGCGGCGGTGCATCTGGGCGTGGCCAAGTCCGGCGCGATCAGCAAGGTGGATCTGGATGGCCCGTCGTTGAGCCAGTTCAATCCGGTGGTGGGCGGCGTGATCTTCAACGAATCGGAAATCAGCATCACCGATGCGCCAGGCCTGGGCATCATCGAGGTACGCGGGCTGGAGATGATCAAGCCGTGATCACGCAGGCGGCAACCGGTCTCTCCTCGGTTGCCGCCGCCGTGCTCGCGCATGCGCAAACAACAGCACCGGCAAAGTCCGGTGCTGTTTTGTTTTGGAGATGGTCTTCCAGCCATCCAACGCACCAGGACACAGTCATTCCCGCGAAGGCGGGAATCGCTCTTGCTTCTGCTTCTGCTCCAGCCCCCTCCCTTGCGCGCAGCGCAGGGGAGGGTTGGGGAGGGGTAGCTTCGGCTTCGGCTTCGGCTGTTGCTGTTGCTGTTGCTGTTGCTCCAGCTTTTGCCCCACCGGGTCCCCTTCCGCAGCGACGCAGCCGACGGACAAGACCCCGCAGGGGCGGCGTGCATGGATGCACGTCGTTTTTCGACGAGACAGGGACGTCTCGTCGAAAAATCCCGGCGGCGGAGTGGACCCGCGGCGCGCAGCGTCGTGGGCGCGTAGGCAGGGTGTGCTTTCTTTGGGCCACGTTTCTTTGCACAAGCAAAGAAAGGTGTGCTCGCGCCCCGAAGGGGAGCGAAAGCTCTTGCCTTGGCTTTGGCCTCAGCTTTCGCTCCAACTTGCAGAAAACAGCAAAAGCCAGAGCAAAGGCTTTCTCTCCCCTTCGGGGAGCGAGTTACTTTTCTTTGCTTGTGCAAAGAAAAGCTAACCAAAAGAAGTGCTTTTTCAACAGCCGAATGGCTGGTCAAGCACACCCTGCCTACGCGCCCTCCGCGCTGCGCGCTCCCGGTTCACTCCGCTGGCAGGATTTTTCGACGATACATCCCTGTATCGTCAAAAAACGACGCACATCCTTGTGCGTCGCCCCGTTCGGGGTCTTGTCTGCCAGCTCCGTCGCTGCGGAAGGGGACCCGGTAGATCAAAAGCTGAAGCAACAGCACAAGCAAAAGCAAAAGCGCCCTCACCCCAACCCCTCTCCCGCTTCGCAGGAGAGGGGCTATGGAGCAACAGCCAAAGCAACAGCCAAAGCAGCAGCTACGCTCCTCTTTTCAACGCAATCCCTTAAAGTCTTCAGCAGATAAACACCCATACGCCCATGCCACCTCTGGTAAAAATCCGCTCCGAACGCGAACAGATGTCGGCCATCGAACGGCGCATCGCCGACTTCATCCTCGACAACGCACACCTGCTGCGCGACTACTCCTCGCAGCAGCTCGCCAATGCCCTGGATATCAGCCAGTCCAGCGTCGTCAAGTTCAGCCAGAAACTCGGCTTCAAAGGCTATCCAGACTTGAAATACTCGGTAGGCGCCGCCGTCGCCGCTGCCGGCAATGGCGAAAGCACCAACTGGCCGCCGGAGGACCAACCCGGTGGCTACCTGCTGGTTGCCGAAACCCTGCGCCGCGCCAAAGCCGCTGCCGAAGAAGAAACCATGGCCGCCAACCCGCAGGCCGACGTCGAGGCCGTCATCGCATTGATCGACAACGCTCCAAAGGTCTTCATCTATGGGCTCGGCGACGACGGTCTGTACGCGCGTGAATTCGCCATGCGCCTGTCACTGCTCGGCATCCTCACCGTGCAGCAGGCCGATCCCATCCTGATGACCGCCAACCTCTCCGCCGCCCGCACCGGCGACGTGCTGCTGGTGTTCTCCGAGTTCGGCAAGTTGCCGCAGTTGTGGCAGTTGTCGCGGCAGTTCCAGGAAGTCGGTGGCAAAGTCGTGTCGATTACCCGCCATACCGCAAATCCGCTACGCGCGCACGCAGATGCCTCATTGGCCATCTGCGCGCATGACCCGCAGCCGCCCATCGCGCAGCTGCTCTACCGCAGTTCGCTGCAATACCTGCTGGATTTCGTGTTCGTCCTGCTGTGCCAGACCAATCCTGATCGGCAACGACAGCTGGCATTGAACCAGGAACGCATCCAGCACCTGATCGACATCTGACCGCAGGAACCGCCGCCATGCTCACCTTGTTCCAACGCAACTTCCGACACCTGCTGGGCTGCGTATTGATGGTCATCGCACCGGCCTGCATCGCTGCGCCGCTCGCCGCACCAGTGAGCGAAGCCCGCCAGCTGATCGTGGTCACTGCGCCCACGTGGGACGCGACCAACGCTCATCTCCAGGCCTTTGAACGCACCAACAGCGGCTGGAAAGCACGCGATGCCGGCTTCGATGTCAGCCTCGGCCGCAGCGGCAGCGCCTGGGGTATCGGCGTCCATCCGCAGCAGAAGGATGGCCCCCAGAAGCAGGAAGGTGATGGTCGCAGCCCGGCCGGCATCTTCAATATCGGTCCGGCGTTCGGCTATGCCGAGCATGTCACCAGCGCCATGCCCTACCAGCCGATGCTGGCCAGCAGCTATTGCATGGATGTACCTGCCTCGCCGCTGTACAACCAGATCGTCGATGCCGCCAAGGTCGGCGAAGCCGCGGTCAAGGGTTCCACCGAGGCCATGCGCCTGGATCTGCACAACAACGGCGACCGTCGGTACCGCGAAGGCTTCGTCATCGAGCACAACCCCGCTGCGGTGCCCGGCCAGGGCAGCTGCATCTTCGCCCACCTGTGGCGCCAACCCGGCGAAGCGACCGCTGGCTGCACCGCGATGGAGCCGGAGCGCATGTCGGCCTTGCTGGAATGGCTTTCACCCGAGGCCAAGCCGTTGTTCGTGCTGCTTCCCGATGCCGAGTACCAGCGGCTGCAGCGGAGCTGGGATTTGCCCGCACTTTCAGAAACTGCTCGTTGAGCATTTGTCCGGTTCCGGGCATCTTCCCTTCTCTTTAGCCAAGCCATCCCTTCATGACCGACAGCGCAACCGCAAAATCTTCCAAGGTCTCGGCACCGGTCAAGGTGCTGATCGCGCTGGTGCTGGCCGCCATTGTCGGCCTGTCGCTCACCGCCTATGACCAGTCGTTGGCGCTGAAGATCGCCGACGTACTGCGGCCGATCGGCCGGCTCTGGCTCAATGCCTTGCAGATGACCGTGGTGCCTTTGGTGACCGCACTGGTCATCGTCGGCGTCAATACCGCCAGCAATGCCGCCGCCTCCGGGCGTACCGCGCGCAACGCGATCATCGTGTTCCTGATCCTGCTGGTCGGCTCGGCCGCGTTCTCCGCGGTCATCACCCCGTTCCTGCTGGACCTGCTGCCGCGCGACGCCGACAACATCCAGGCCTTCCGCGATGCACTGCGTTCCCCGACCACCGCCGCCACACCGCTGAGCGCTGCGCAGTGGATCAGCTCGCTGATTCCCAGCAATGCACTGGCAGCGGCCGCATCCAGTGCCATGCTGCCGTTGGTGGCCTTCGCCATGTTCTTCGGCTTTGCGCTGAGCCGGCAGGAACCGGAGCGCCGCGATCGCATCCTGGACATCATCCGCATCATCGCCGACACCATGATCACCATCGTCCGCTGGGTGCTGTGGGCGGCACCGGTGGGCGTGTTCGCGCTGGTATTCGTGGTCTGCGCCGAAGTTGGGATGAGCATCATCGGCGTGCTGGGCTATTACATCGTGCTGATGTGCGTGATCTACATCCTGATCACCCTGCTGCTGTACCTGGTTGCCCGCTTCGCTGCCGGCGAACCGTTCGGCCGCTTTGCCCGTGCGCTGGTACCGGTGCAGGTGATTGCCGGCAGCACGCAGTCTTCACTGGCCTCGCTGCCGGCAATGATCGACAGCGCGCGCAACCGCCTTGGCTACCCGGCGGCACTGACCTCGCTGGTGCTGCCGATGGCGGTGTCGCTGTTCCGCATCACCAGCCCGGCGCAGTACATCGCCGTGGCCAGCTTCATCGCCTGGCTGTACGGCATCGACGTGCATGCCTCGCAATATGCGGTCGCGGCGCTGCTGGCGGCAGCAATCAGCATGGGCTCAACCGGCCTGCCCGGCCAGGCCAACTTCATGACCAACAACATGCCGATCACCCAGAGCCTGGGGCTGCCGGTGGAACCGCTGGGCGTACTGTTGGCGGTGGACACCATTCCCGATGTGTTCTGCACCATCGGCAATGCCACTGGCGGCGTCACTGCCACCGGTATCGTTGCCCGGCATACGGCACAGCACCCGGAGCAGGACCAGACCAGCGACAGCTGATTGCCTGCAGCCACTCCCGCCAGCGGCGGGAGTGGCGTTCAATCATTCCTGCGGAGGCAGCGGCGGGGTGCCGTAAGCGGCGTCGGCCGCCATCACGTCGCGGGTGTTCTTCTGCACCGCGACGGCACCGAACAGCGACAGTGCGAACGACATGCCATAGAAGCCTTTCTCGCTGAGCAGCAGGGTCGCATTCCACAGGCCGACCAGCAGCAGCAACAGCGCGCACAGCAGCGCGAACCAGCACAGGCTGTAATACAGGCTGCTTACCGGGATGCCCTCCAGGCGGTCACGCACGCTCTTCTGCAGCGACACCGCCGAGAACAGGCCGAACAGCAGCAGGGTCAGGTAATAGCCCTTTTCGTTGAGCAGCATCTCGGCATTGAACAGGCCGACCAGATACGCCACCGCCCCAAGCAACAATGCCGTCCATGCGGACGCGATGAACGCGGCGGAGGGGCGGTAGATCTGTTGTTTCGACATGAAAACTCCTTTTTTGTGGATGCAAGGGCCCAGTTCCACGGGCGCTCGGCCGTTACGGTAAGCGATTCCGTGCGCCAGTCCCATCCCTCAAACGGACAGCATCGGCCGCCATGGTGTACAACCCTGCACTGGTATCGCATCCCGCTTCCGGAGACCTCCATGCCCCGTACCCTCCTGCTCAGCATGAGCCTGGCCCTGGCCCCCGCCCTGTTCACCAGCGCCTGCGCCGCTGATCCCGACCCGGCCGCCGAAGCCGCGGTGAAGCCCGCGCAATGGCCGTTCACCGCCACCGAGACGGCTCGCTTTGATGAACCCTGGGCGATGACCTTCCTGCCCGACGGCAGCCTGCTGGTCACCGAGAAGGCCGGCAAGCTGGTCCACTTCGACCCGGCCAGTGGCAAGCGCGGCGACATCAGCGGCGTCCCGACCGTGGCCTATGGCGGCCAGGGCGGCTTTGGTGACGTACTGGCCCACCCGCAGTTCGCCAGCAATGGGCTGGTCTATTACAGCTATGCCGAAGACGGCCAAGACGATACCCGTGGTGCCGCCGTCGCCCGCGCCAAGCTGGTCCTGAATGCCGATGGCAGCGGCACCTTGAGCGATGCGCAGGTGATCTGGCGGCAGACGCCCAAGGTCACCGGTCGCGGCCATTACGGCCACCGCCTGGCCATCGGCCCGGATGGCAAGCTGTGGATCAGCTCCAGCGAGCGGCAGAAGTTCGACCCGGCGCAGGACATGAAAACCAACCTGGGCAAGATCATCCGCCTCAACGACGATGGCAGCGTGCCGGCCGACAACCCATTCGTGGCACAGGGTTCACCGGCTGACCAGGTGTGGTCGCTTGGCCACCGCAGCGTGCTGGGTATCGCCTTCGACGGCAACGGCAAGCTGTGGGAACACGAGATGGGGCCGAAGGGCGGCGACGAGCTGAACCTGATCCAGCGCGGCGGCAACTACGGCTACCCGATCGTCTCCAATGGCGATCATTACGACGGCCGCCCGATCCCCGATCACGACACCCGCCCGGAGTTCATCGCCCCGGTGGTGACCTGGCGCCAGGTGATTTCGCCGGCCGGCTTCATCATCTACAACGGCAAGCAGTTCCCGCAGTGGCAGGGCAGTGGCTTCATTGGCGGCCTGTCGTCCAAGTCGCTGGTGCGCGTCGCCTTTGACGGCGACAAGGCCCGCGAAGCCGAACGCTTCGACATGGGCCAACGTATCCGCGAAGTGGAGCAAGGCCCGGACGGCGCACTGTGGCTGCTGGAAGATGGCGCCAACGCAAAGCTGTTGAAACTGACGCCGAAGGCAGGCTGACGCTCCCGCCCCTGTAGTGCCGAGCCATGCTCGGCAAGGGGCTTTACCAGTAAAGCCCCACCTGTAGTACCGAGCCATGCTCGGCAGAGGCATTCCCAGTAGAGCCCCTTGCCGAGCATGGCTCGGCACTACAGCCGTCAGCGCAGGCGTACGGCCAAGCCTATCGCCTGCACAAAGCCATAACTGACAAGCGCGGCCGCCAGTCCCAAGGTCAAGGGACTGGCATTGCCCATGCCCGGTCCCATGCCCTGGCTGAAAGCGCCGCCATACCAGCGCCAGGCCAAGCGCCCGATCAACAGCACCGCCAGCGCACCGCCGATCCAGGGATTCGGCGTATAGCCAAGCCGCCCATCGCGCGGACTGATCAACGTGTGTTTGAGTGCGAACAAGCCCAAGCCAATGCCGGCAACCGCCCCTGCAGCAATGCCCAACGCGACATGTGGGATATATATCGCTGCAGCCACCAACGCAGCACTCACCAGCGACAGAATGCCGATACGGATGCCATTGCGAACGGGCCGCCATGGCTGCCAGCCGAAGTGGCGGCGGATACGCCGGTAATACAACCAGCCGAAACCGGCCGTCATCAACCAAGGCATGTAGACAGGCAATGCAGCAGGCATGAAGCGTCCCCGTGTTGTAGGAGCGGCGTAAGCCGCGAAGCTGACAATGAACCAGACATCCGTAACGCAAAAACCGCGCCTGTAGTGCCGAGCCATGCTCGGCAGAGGCTTTATCGGCAAAGCTTCAAAAGCCAACCCCTCCCCAACCCTCCCCTACGCCTGCGGCGCAAGGGAGGGAGCGTAGTGCCGAGCCATGCTCGGCAGAGGCCTTGCCGCTAAAGCCCCTGCCGAGCATGGCTCGGCACTACATGAAGCACAGCACAGCATACCTCTCCACAACCCTTCCCTTGCCTGCGGCAAAGGGAAGGAGCACTGCGCCCTGATCAGGGGGACAGCAGCTCGAAACTCACCGCTTCACCGCTCACCGACGAAGCGCATACCCAGACGTCGAACAGTCCCGGCTCGGCGGTGTAATCACCATCCACACCGGTGAATGCAAGCTGCTGGCGGTCCAGATGGAACTCCACCTCCACCGAATCACCGGCAGCTACATCAACCTTACGGAACGCCTTCAACTCACGCACTGGGCGTACCCGGCTGGCGACGCGGTCGTGCACGTACAGCTGCACAACTTCCTCACCCGCCACCGCGCTGGTATTGCGCAGCGTGGTGCGAATCACCAGCTCACCATCCCAAGCCAACTGCGGCGTACTCAAACGCGGTGCTTCGTACTCGAAGCGTGCATAGCCGACGCCATGACCGAATGCATACAGCGCCGTGTTCGGGAACTCGCGCCAGCGTGACTTGAACTCCGACATGCTCGGCAGCTCCGGGCGGCCGCTGCGCGGATGGTTGTAGAAATACGGCTGCTGGCCTGATGCCTGCGGGAAACTGACCGGCAGACGCGCCGACGGGCTGTAATCGCCAAACAGGATGTCGGCCAGGGCATGGCCATTCTGCGTACCCAGATACCAGGTAACCGCAATGGCCTGTGCGTCTCGCACCGCGCCCTGCAGTGCCAACGCACGACCATTGCGCAGCAATACCACCAGCGGCGTGCCGGTGGCAGCAACGGCTTCGGCCAACGCCTGCTGCGCGGGCGGCAAGGTGATCTCCACCCGCGATTGCGCTTCACCGCTGTAGCGCTGCGGTTCACCGACAGCCAATACCACTACGTCGGCACGCTGTGCGGCGGCGACCGCGGCTTCGATGCCACCTTCCAGTGCTGCCTCCATATCGCAACCGGCCACAACTTCCAGCGCGGCAGCATCGCCAAGAGCAGCACGTACGCCGCTTTCCAGCGTGACGTAGCGCGACTTGTCGCCAAACAAGGTCCAGCAACCTTCGATGTTGTCGCGATCCTGTACGAAGGGGCCTATCAATGCGATTTTCTGGCCCTGCTTCTTCAGCGGCAGCAGATCGCCTTCGTTCTTCAGCAACACCACCGAGCGGCGCGCGGTATCGCGCGCCAATGCATCGTGTTCGGCGATATGCGATTGATCAGCTTCGCGCGCCGGGTCCAGCGAACGGTAGGGGTTGTCGAACAGGCCGATCGCGTCCTTCAAACGCAGGATGCGGCGTACCGATTCGTCCAGCACCGCCATCGGCACTTCACCTGCATGCACCAGCCCGGCCAGGTGCTGGTCGTAGAAACCGCTCTGCATGCTCAGGTCCAGCCCAGCGAGGAAGGCCTTGCGGGTGGCATCCACTTCATCGGCGGCATAGCCGTGGGCGATCAGTTCCATGTCGGCGGTGTAGTCGGAAACCACCACGCCTTCGAACTTCCATTCCTTGCGCAGCAGATCGGTCAACAGCGCGCGGTTGGCACTGGCCGGCACGCCATTGATGTCATTGAAGGCGCTCATCAGCGACAGCGCACCAGCATCCAACGCCGCCTTGAACGGTGGCAGGTGCACATCGCGCAAGGTCTGCGGCGAGATATCGACCTGCGCGTACTCCATGCCTGCAGCGACCGCACCGTAGGCAGCGAAGTGCTTGGGCGTGGCAAGCAGCGAATCGGCGGCTGTCAGATCATCGCCCTGGAAACCACGCACGCGTGCGGCAGCGAATTCGCAGCCCAGCACCACGTCCTCGCCTGCCCCTTCGGCACCGCGGCCCCAGCGCTGGTCACGGGCGATATCCACGGCTGGTGCGTAGGTCCAGTGGATGCCGGCAGCGGTGGCTTCGATGGCGGTGGCGCGGGCGGTGCGGCGGGCCAGGTCCGGCTCGAAGCTGGCGGCCTCGCCGAGCGGAATCGGGAACACGGTGCGCATGCCGTGGATCACGTCGGAGGCAAGGATCACCGGGATTCCCAGACGGCTTTCTTCCAACGCCACCTGCTGGATACGCCGGCCCAGCTCGGCACCGACGCCATTGAACAAGGAGCCAACGCGGCCTGCGCGCACCTGCTCCAGCACCTGCTCGGCATTGCGCACGTTGGCCTCCGGATTCACGTCCGGGGCGAACGGGCGAACCATGTCGGCAAACACGCTCAGCTGGCCGACCTTCTCGTCGACGGTCATGCGGGCGATCAGGGATTCAATGCGGTCGGGGGCCACCGGCAGTCCTTCATGTAAACGATTTCAAGCGGGTGATTCTAGCGCTACGAGCGTGAAGCGGCTGCCGCACGGCTGCATCGGTAGTGCCGAGCTCTTGCTCAAAGCCCCTCTCCCGCTTGCGGGAGAGGGGTTGGGGTGAGGGCAGCATTTCGCTGGTGAAGCCCTTGCCGAGCATGGCTCGGCACTACAGTGCGTCAGATGCGCTGCTCGCGGGCGGTCATCAGCATGGCGTCGCTGGATTCCTGGAATACGTGCAGGCCGAACTCCGGCAGCATCGCCAGCAGGTGGTCGAACATGTCCGACTGGATGGCTTCGTACTTGGCCCAGGCGGTCGAGGAGGTGAAGCAGTAGATCTCCAGCGGCAGGCCCTGCGGGGTCGGCGCCATCTGCCGCACCAGCAGGGTCATGTCCTGGTGGATGCCGGGGTTGTGCCGCAAGTAGAGCTCCACATAGGCGCGGAAGGTACCCAGGTTGGTCAGCCGACGTGAGTTGACCGGCTCCGGGTGCGCCTGCGCCACCTGCGCATTCCACTGCTGCAGTTCCTGCTGTTTGCCCGCCAGGTAGTCATCCAGCAGCGCAATCTGTCCCAACCGTTCCAACCCGCCCGCATCGAGGAAGCGCACGCTGTGCTGGTCCAGGTAGATCGAACGCTTGATCCGGCGACCACCCGATTCCTGCATGCCACGCCAGTTCTTGAACGACTCGGTGACCAGCTTCTTGGTCGGAATGGTGGTGACGGTCTTGTCCCAGTTCTGCACGGTGACGGTGTGCAGGGCGATGTCGATCACATCGCCATCGGCGTTCTGGCTGGGCATCTCGATCCAGTCGCCGATGCGCACGCGGCCATCGCCGCTGATCTGCACGCTGGCCACCAGCGACAGGATGGTGTCCTGGAAGATCAGCATGAACACTGCCGTGGCCGCACCCAGGCCGGTGACCAGATGCAGCAGTTCCACGCCGACCAGGATCGCCACGATCGACAGGCCGGCAAACACGAACACCACGATCTTGACGACCTGCAGGTAGCCCTTGATCGGCTTGTTGCGCGCGTCGGCGCGGCGCTCATAGAAATCGTTGAATGCATCCAGCGCGTGCGACACCGCCATCGCGATGGTCAGCACCGTCCACGCATGACACAGCGCCTTCAAACCCGTCACCAGGCCCGGCGGCAGTTCCGGCACGATGCTCAAGCCCGCAGCAAGCACCACCGAGGGCACGATGTTGGACAGCCGCGCGATCACCCGCAGCGGCTGCTTGGCGTTGTGATTGGGGCCGGAGAAGCGTTCGATCATCGAACGCAGGCCGCTCAGCAAAATGCGCTTGGTGACGAAGTTGGCCAGCCATGCCACCAACAACAGGCCCGCCAATACCACCGCCGGGTAGGCCATCGGATACGGTGCCAGCACGTTCTCCAGCTGGTCCAACCAACGAATTCCCATTACCGCCATCGCGCATTCTTCCTTTCAACTGTGTTGCAGAAACGCCCTGCCCGGCTGCAGAAATCCAGCGGACAGGAGAAAGCCCAGGCCGCCCACCGCGAAGGTGCGCAGCCTGATTGCAGCAGGTTCAAGCCTCGGCGCGGCTGCGTTCGATGATCACGCCAACCGCGCGCGCGCCACGCACTGCGCCGGGCTTGCTCAGCTTCAGTCGCAGCCATTGCACGTTGAACTCGTCCAGCACGATCTGCGCGCAGCGCTCGGCCAGCGTTTCCACCAGACCAAAATCGGAAGCGCGCACGAATTCCATCAGACGCTTGCTGACGGCCTTGTAGTTCAGCGTGTCGACGATGTCGTCGCTGGCCGCGGGCTTGCGGTTGTCGAAGCCCATTTCCAGATCGAACACCAGGGTCTGGCGGATGCGCCGTTCCCAGTCATAGATGCCGATCAGGGCGTCGATCTCGAGCCCTTCGATGAATACCTTGTCCATTGCATCTGTCGCATTGAATGAATACGACATGGTAACGGCAGCAGACTGAGCCTGCCGTGGACGAGCACGGCAGGCCTGATTTTCAGCCCTGCAACGGCGGCAGCAGGGCCATATCCCAGCGCGGCGTCACCTTGATCTCGGCCGGCCCGTGCTGGCCGGCCTGCAGGCGCAAGGCACCGGCGAAGGCGATCATCGCGCCGTTGTCGGTGCACAGTGCCGGGCGCGGGAAGCAGACCCGGCCGCCGCGGCGCTGGGCGTCATCCTGCAGCTTGGCGCGCAGGCGCTTGTTGGCGCCGACGCCGCCGGCCACCACCAAGACGTCGCAACCGGCCGCATCCAGCGCGCGGCCGCACTTGATCACCAGCGTGTCGACTACCGCGTCTTCAAAGCCGCGGGCGATGTCGGCGCGGGTCTGCTCGGTCTGGTCGCTGTCGCGCCAGGCCATCAGCACCTGGGTCTTCAAGCCGGAGAAGCTGAAGTCCAGCCCCGGCCGGTCGGTCATCGGCCGGGTGAACTTGTAGCGCCCCGGGGTACCGATCTCGGCCAGCTTGGCCAGCTGCGGGCCGCCCGGATACGGCAGGCCCATCATCTTGGCGGTCTTGTCGAAGGCCTCACCGGCGGCATCGTCGAGGGTCTCACCGAGCAGGCGGTACTTGCCGATGGCGTCCACCGCGATCAGCTGGGTGTGCCCGCCCGAGACCAGCAAGGCCACGAAGGGCGCTTCCGGCGGGTCGTCTTCCATCAGCGGGGCCAGCAGGTGACCTTCCATATGGTGTACGCCGATGGCGGGCACATCCAGGCCCCAGGCCAGCGAACGGGCCACACCTGCGCCGACCAGCAGCGCGCCGACTAGGCCGGGGCCGGCGGTATAGGCCACGCCCTCGATCTCGGAGATGGCGATACCGGCCTCGTCCAGGGTCTGCCGGATCAGCGGCAGGGTCTTGCGCACGTGGTCGCGGCTGGCCAGTTCCGGCACCACGCCCCCGTATTCGGCATGCAGCGCGATCTGGCTGTAGACGGCGTGCGCACGCAGCGCGGCGACCCCGGAAAGCGAGGTGTCGTAGACGGCTACGCCCGTCTCATCGCAGGATGATTCAATGCCAAGAACTTTCATAAGGCGTATTGTGGACCTCTCTGACGCCCCCGCCAAATCCCGGGGGTTGCACGTCCGCGCAAAGGGACTATAATGCGCGGCTCACCGGGTGTGTCCCGGTTTTCTACAGAGTCCCCGGAGATTCCATGCCCAGCGTTAAAGTCCGCGAGAACGAGCCCTTTGAGTTTGCTCTTCGCCGCTTCAAGCGCACTTGCGAAAAGGCCGGTGTGCTGGCCGAAACCCGCAAGCGCGAGTTTTACGAAAAGCCGACCCAGGAACGCAAGCGCAAGGCTGCTGCAGCCGTGAAGCGCCAGCTGCGTCGTTCCTCGCGCGACGTCACCAAGCGTCAGCGCCTGTACTGATCGTACGCAACTCCTGAACGGGGGGCTCCGGCCTTCCGTACTGGGGTGAAAGCCGGCACGCGCAAGCGTAGCCGGCTTTTTGCGTTCCAGGCGCCGGTAATACCGACGTCTCCTCCCCATATTCCCGACCCAAAGAGGTGCTCCATGAGCCTGAAGCAACAGCTGACCGAAGACATGAAGGCCGCCATGAAGAGCGGCGACAAGCACTCGCTGGGCGTGATCCGCCTGATCAATGCCGCCATCAAGCAGCGCGAAGTGGACGAGCGCATCGAGCTGACCGACACCGACGTGATCGCCGTGCTGGACAAGATGGTCAAGCAGCGCAAGGACTCGGTCACCCAGTACGAAGCCGCCAACCGTGAAGACCTGGCCTCGGTCGAGCGCGAGGAGATCGTGGTCATCGAGCGTTACGTGCCGGCCAAGATGGGCGAAGCCGAGATCCAGGCCGCCATCGCCGCCGCCAAGGCCGAAACCGGCGCCAGCAGCGCTGCCGACATCGGCAAGCTGATGGGCGTGCTCAAGCCCAAGCTGGCTGGCCAGGCCGACATGGGCCTGGTGTCCAAGCTGGTCAAGCAGGCTTTGGCTGGCTGATCCTGGCTGCCAAGGTTGCGCGACAAGGCCCGCCACGTGCGGGCTTTGTTTTTTTGCCTTTCTGTCTTTGTGGGAGCGGCGTCAGCCGCGAAGCTGGCAGCGCTGGAATCACCGGCCGGCCTGCAATCTGATGAATCTGTGGCTTCGCGGCTTACGCCGCCCCCACATCGTCAGGCATTGTTGGGAAGGCCCCTGCCGAGCATGGCTCGGCACTACCTGCTCCGCCCCCTCCCTTTGGCCGCAGGCCAAGGGGGTGAAGAAGGTCTGCTTGCGCGGCACTGCCGCGCGACCTGATGAACGACCGAAGGCTGTGCCTTCGGGCCGGACGGGCTGGGGAGGGGTTGGCTTCACCGCTTCTGATCTGGATTTAGCTTCGCGGCTTACGCCGCTCCCACATCGTCAGGCATTGTCGGGAAGGCCCCTGCCGAGCATGGCTCGGCACTACGGGTATGGGCCGAATGGCCGCCGGCGCCCGCCCCATTCACCCGCCCCGAAGCCCGGCTTTGCTAGAACAGAGCCCTGACTTCACGCGATCCATCTGATGCCTGCACCCCACCCCACCCTGCATTCGCTCAAATCCCGGCTGGAGATGCTCCAGCAAAGCCTGCCGGCCGCCCTTGTGCGCCGCTTCGTCGAAACCGACGTGATGACCCAGTCCGCGTCGCTGGCCTTCTACACCTTGCTGTCGCTTGCGCCCCTGCTGGTCCTGCTGCTGTGGCTCACCGCCTCACTGTACCCACCAGCACAACAGACACTTATCGACCAGATCGGCTCGCTGGCCGGCCCCAGCGTGGCCGAGGTGGCACGTACGGTGATCACCAATGCCAGCGAGCAGCCGGACCTGGGCTCGTTCGCCGGCATCTGGAGCCTGGTGCTGCTGTTCATCGGCGCCACGGTGGTATTCGCCCAGCTGCAGGCGGCACTGAACCTGATCTTCCGTACCGATTCCAAGCGCTTCGAAGGCATCTTCGGCTGGTTGAAGAAGCGGGTGTTCTCGGCCGGTGTGGTGCTGGCGCTGGGCTTCCTGCTGATCGTGTCGATGGTCGCCACCACCGCCCTGCAGGTGATCTTCTCGCACCTGCCTTCCGCCCTGCCGGCGGTTGGCTATGTGACCACCCTGCTGCTGTACGCACTGGGCTTTGCCTTCCTCTACCACTACCTGCCGGACCGGCCGGTGGATTGGCGCCAGGCCTTCCTCGGCGGCGTGATCACCGCCGTGCTGTTCACCCTGGGCCGCTATGCGATCGGCCTGTACATCGCCAACGCCGCGCCGGGCAGCGCCTACGGCTCGATGGGAACGCTGGTGATCATGCTGGTGTGGATCTACTACGCCAGCGTGGTGTTCTTTGGTGGCGCCCTGATTACCGCGGTGATCGACGAGCGGGCGTATGCGCGGCGGAAGGTGGCGGCTGAGGCCGAGGTTGATGTTGGGGCTTTGGACTGACGGCAAGAGCAGGAGCAAAAAGCACCCCTCCCCAGCCCTCCCCTTCGCTACGCGAAAGGGAGGGGGCGGCTTCGCTCCCGCCCTTTGCCGAAGGCAAGGGGGTGAAGAAGGTCTGCTTGCGCGGCACTGCCGCGCGACCTGATGAACGACCGAAGGCCATGCCTTCGGGCCGGACGGGCCGGGGAGGGGTAGCTTCAAGCCGTTGACTGAAAACCATCAAGCCCAACAGCCAGCCAGCACCAGCCCAGCCTAGTACACTCCCCTTCCCCCCTTTCATCGCGCTCCGCCAACCGGCGGCGCTATCGATTTGCTGCATGGCCCGACTTCCCGACGCGTTCATTGACGACCTGCTGGCCCGCACCGACATCGTCGAAGTGGTGGGCTCACGTGTGCCGCTCAAGCGCCAGGGCAAGGAATACGCGTCACGCTGCCCGTTCCACGACGAGCGCTCGGCCTCGTTCACGGTCTCGCCGACCAAGCAGTTCTATCACTGCTTCGGTTGCGGCGCGCACGGCACCGCGATCAGCTTCCTGATGAATTACGACCGCCTCGAGTTCCTCGATGCGGTGGATGAACTGGCCAAGCGCGTGGGCATGGAAATCCCGCGCGAGACCAACGCGCGCACACCCCAGCAGCAGGACGACAGCCGCGACCAGTACTCAGCGCTGGATGCCGCTACCCGCTTCTTCCAGAAGCAGCTGGAGGGCAACGACAAGGCCCGCGCCTATCTGGATGGCCGTGGCGTCGATGCCGATACCCGCGCACGCTTCTCCATCGGCTATGCGCCGGATGGCTATAGCGCGCTGAAGGACGCACTGGGCAAGGACGAGCGGCGCATGAAGCTGCTCGAACGCGTCGGCCTGTTCTCCAAGAACGACCGCGGCCACGTCTACGACAAGTTCCGCGACCGGGTGATGTTCCCGATCTTCGACCGCCGTGGCCGCGTCATCGCCTTCGGCGGCCGCGTCATGGAAAAGGACGACGGCCCCAAGTACCTCAACTCGCCGGAAACCGCGCTGTTCCACAAGGGCCGCGAACTGTACGGCCTGTGGCAGGTGCGCCAGGCCAACCAGAAGATCGAACGCCTGATCGTGGTTGAAGGCTATATGGACGTGGTCAGCCTGTTCCAGTTCGGCGTCACCCAGGCGGTGGCAACGCTGGGCACGGCGACCACGCCGGACCATGCCGAGCTGCTGTTCCGCAATGCGCCCGATGTGTACTTCTGCTTCGACGGTGATGCCGCCGGTCGCCGCGCTGGCTGGCGCGCACTGGAGTCGGTGCTGCCGCGCATGAAGGATGGCCGCCAGGCCTTCTTCCTGTTCCTTCCCGATGGCGAGGACCCGGACACCATCGTGCGCAAGGAAGGCGCTGACGCCTTCGATGCACGGCTCAAGCAGGGCACGCCGCTGTCGCAGTTCTTCTTCGACGAGCTCAGCCGCGAGATCAACCTCGGCACACTGGATGGCAAGGCACGCCTGGCCGAACGCGCGAAGCCGATGCTGGCGCAGATTCCCGATGGCGCTTTCGGCGACCTGATGAAGCAGGAGCTGGCGCGCTTGACCGGCATCGGCAGCACCGCGACAGCCGCAGCCCCGGCAGCACGCCCGCCGATGCGCAACAACGCGGTGCCGGCGCAGAAGCGCAGCCTGGTGCGAGAAGCAATATCAATTCTTCTGCAAAAGCCTTCTTTGGCTCTTGAACTGGAAGGACACCATGCGATCAACGGCCTGCGATTACCTGGTATCGACCTTCTATTGGAGATGCTCACGCTTGTTCAACAGAGACCAGATATTAGTACTGGGGCACTTCTAGAGCACTTCAACGGAAGAGAGGAACAAGCGGCTCTGCAGAAGCTCGTAGCTATGGCCCTGCCAAGTGATGAGGAGCTGTGGTCAAAGGAACTTCAAGACGCCATTGAACAATTGGAAAAACAGCTCCTACAACAACGGCTGGAAGAGCTGCAGACCAAGCAACGCCAGCAGGGCCTCGACGACACCGACAAATACGAACTGCGCGAGCTTCTCAAAGCCCGCAGGGAAACGCACAAGTCTGCAAGAAGGGACCAATAGAGAATGTTCACTCGCACATGCTGTCTCTTGATATTTTTCTTGACGAACTTTGCATCTGCCAGTGAACTGCCCCTGCGCCAGCCGCGCCCGGACCTGATCACCGCCGGCCAGCCCAGTGCACAACAGTTGCGCGACGCCGCTGCCAATGGCGTCACCACCGTCATTGATCTGCGTCGCGCCGATGAAGATCGCGGCTACGACGAAGCCGCCTTGGCCGAACAACTCGGACTGCGCTATGTGCGCCTGCCCATCGCCGGCCCCAGCGACATCACCGAAGCCAACGCGCGCACGCTGGACCGCCTGCTCAAGCAGGACAGCGGCAAGACCCTGCTGCATTGCGCCTCCTCCAATCGCGCTGGCGCCTTGCTGTCGGTGATCGACGCACGCATCAATGGCGCATCGGTGGAGGACGCACTCAAGTTCGGCCGCGATGCGGGCATGACTTCACTCGAGCCCGCCGCACGCGCCGCATTGGAAAACCCCACCCCCTGATCGAGGCATTGCTGACATGACACGCTGGTGGTCGCGACTGCGACCGGACAACTTCACCCTCGCCCTGCTCGCCACCGTCGCCTTGGCCAGCGTGCTGCCGCTTACCGGCGCCGCCGCCAGGGGCTTCGACCACTTCACCGATATCGCCATCGCCGCGCTGTTCTTCCTGCACGGCGCGCGCCTGCCACGCGAGTCCATCGTCGCCGGCCTGCTGCACTGGCGCCTGCACATCACCATCCTCGCCTGCACCTTCGTGCTGTTCCCGCTATTGGGATTAGCGATGAAACCGTTGGCCGGCTGGGCACTGACGCCCGAACTCTACATCGGCGTGCTGTTCCTGTGCGCCCTGCCCTCGACCGTGCAGTCTTCGATTGCCTTCACCTCGATTGCCGGCGGCAACGTGCCAGCAGCGGTGTGTGCAGCCTCGCTGTCGAGCATCCTCGGCGTGTTCCTGACCCCGTTGCTGATGACCGTGCTTGCCGGCTCGCAGGGCGGCATGGCCAACCCGCTGCATGCGGTCGGCGCGATCATGCTGCAGCTGCTGGTGCCATTCGTGCTTGGCCACCTGCTGCGGCCGTGGATTGGTGGCTGGATCGAAAAGCGCCGCGGCCTGCTGCGTTACACCGACCAGGGCACGGTGCTGCTGGTGGTCTACGCCGCCTTCGGCGAATCGGTGAGCGAAGGCCTGTGGAGCAAGACCCCGCCGTTGTCCTTGCTGGCTGCGGCCTTGGTTGCGGTGGTATTGCTGGCCATCGCCATGCCTGGCATCACCTGGCTGGCACGGCGACTGGGCTTCAACCGCGCTGACCAGATCACCATCATGTTCTGCGGCTCCAAGAAGAGCCTGGCCACCGGCGTACCGATCGCCAAGGTGTTGTTTGCCGGCGGCAGCCTCGGCGCGATCGTGTTGCCGATCATGATCTACCACCAGATCCAGCTGATCGTCTGCTCGATGGTGGCGCAGCGGTATGCGAAGCAGAATGCCGGATCAACCCAGCAATAATCGACACCGAAGTTGGTAGTGCCGAGCCATGCTCGGCAGGGGCGTTGCCCGTGATCATGCAGGCCTGCGGTTGCTGTAGGAGCGGCGTGAGCCGCGAAGCCACCAATGCACTCGATGCGCATGCACACCGCAATCAAACATTCCATGGTTGCAGTTCCTGCCGCAGCCGGAACGACCATCAGCTTCGCGGCTTACGCCGCTCCTACAAAAAAGGCCGGCTAATGCCGGCCTTTTCGTTGCTCGATCACAACCAGGGCAACAGCCAGTGGTCGACCAGCAGGAAGGCGAACAGCGCCATCAGATACACAATGGAATAGCCGAACATCTTCATGTTGAACATCTCGTCCGGCGGGTTCTGCATCTTCCATGCGTACCAGAGGAACACGATGTTCAATACCGTTGCGCCACCCAGGTAGAACATGCCGCTCATGTCGATGGCCACTGGCAACAGCGTCACCACCGCCAGCACCACCGAGTACGCCAGGATCTGCTTGCGGGTATGTGGCACGCCGTGGGTTACCGGCAGCATCGGGATCTCGGCCTTGGCGTAATCGACGCGGCGGAAGATCGCCAGCGCCCAGAAGTGCGGCGGAGTCCAAATGAAGATGATCAGCACCAGCAACGAGGCGTAGGCCCAATCCGAGCTGCCCTGCATGCCGGTGATCGCCGCCCAGCCCAGCAGCGGCGGCGTCGCGCCAGCCAAACCACCAATCACGATGTTCTGCGAGGTCGCGCGCTTCAGGTAGACGGTGTAGATCACCGCATAGCCAATCAGCGAAGCGAAGGTCAGCACCGCGGTGATCACGTTCACCCACAGCACCAGGATGGTCATCGACAGCGCGGTCAGCGCGCCGGCAAACACCAGCACCTGCCGCGGCGAGACCTTGCCGACCACCAGCGGGCGCCACGAGGTACGCGCCATCTGCGCGTCTATGCGCGCGTCCAGCAGCTGGTTGATTGCCGCCGCGGCCGAGGCCGAGAGCCAGATGCCAAGGAAACCGAGCAGCCCCGTCACTACCTGCGCGGTGGTCGGCAGGCCCGGAATGGCCAGGCACATGCCGACCAGGGCGGTGAACACAATCAGTGCCACCACCTTCGGCTTGGTCAGGTCCCAATAATCACGCCATGTTGTACGCATCATTCACTCCGGGGCGCGCAGCCGCGCCAGCAGCGTGACCAATACAAACAACAGGGCAACCGCACCGCCGCTGTGCATCACTGCAACGGCCAGCGGCAATGCCAGCTTGACGTTGAGCACGCCCAGCGTGACCTGCAGCAACAACAGCACGATCACGGCGCTTGCCCAACCGCGCATGCCCGGCAGGCGGAACATGCGCACCGACAGCACCAGCAGATACAGCGCCACCAGCACCGCGAACATCCGGTGCGCCATCTGGATGGCGATACGCGAGGCGCCATCGAGCACGCCGCCTTCGTAATCCACGCCGATGCCACGCCACAGGGTGAAGCCTTCGCTGTAATTCTGCTGCGGCCACCATTGGCTGACACAGCGCGGGAAGTTGTCCAGCGAGGCACTACCGCCACCGCAGGCCAGTGCCGCGTAGTTGGCACTGACCCAACCGCCGAGCGCGATCTGCAGCACGACCAGGGCAACCGCACCGCGCAGCCACCAGCGCAGGCGAGGCTCCTCGGCCAGGGTAATCGGCAGATGCGTCGCCTTCCACGCCATCCACACCAGCATGCCGAACATCAGCATGCCGCCGAGCAGGTGGCCCATCACCACGATGGGCTTGAGCAGCCAGGTGACCGTCCACATGCCCAGCAGGGCCTGGAACACCACAACCGCCAAGGTCAGCACGGCAGCACGCGCCAGATCGATGTTGGACCAGCGCAGCGCCGCCAGCAGCAGGATCGCTTCACCACCGATGGCGAGCACGCTGGAAGCCACGTGTTCGCCGCGCATGTACAAGGGAATGGCCAAGGCCACCAGCGCCGAGGCGGTGATGATCTGGGCGATGCCGCGCTTGCGCCGGCGTGCCGCCAGCAATGCCAGGGTCAGCACTTCAACGCCGAGCAGGCCAGCCAGGAAACGGTGCACCTGCTCACGCCAGGCCTTGTGGGTCTCCAGCGGACGGATCTCGCTGGCAACGTGCTGGGCGGCTTCCATCTGCGTCTGCGGCCAGGTCACTCGGCCATAGCAGGTGGGCCAATCCGGGCAGCTCAGGCCGGCATCGGACAGGCGCACGAACGAGCCGAACATGATCGTGCTCGCCGTCATGATCAGTGCGAACCACGCCAGTCGGTGGAAATTGCGGTACAGCGCCGGACGCGCGGAGGCATTCATCGAACGGAACTCACATCAGTTTCAACAGCTTGGATAGATCAGCCCGCAGTCCACCCGGTTCAAAACCCGGCGCATAGCGGAATACCACAAAGCCATTGGGATCAATCACATACACCGGGGTGCCGGCCGGGTCATCAACCCCCGGCAGCTTGCCCCGGAACGCAGGCTGGGGCTGCAGCACCTTCAGTGCCGGCGTCGCAGCCACCTGCGCAGGCGGCGTACCCAGCCACAATATCTCGACATTATCCGCGTTATGCCCGAACAACTGCCACACCTTGTCCAATTGCTGCGACAAAGTGACGCAGGCCGGTGCGCAGTCAGCCGGCGGTGCCAGCAGGATGCGCCAGTGGCGCTCGCTCGGGTTCCAGTCATAGGCCTGGCCGCTGGCCAGGTGCAGTTGCTCGCTGCGCAGGTCCAATGCCGGCTGCAGCAATTCACCGTGGTGGCGGTTGATCTGCGGCGTCCAACCGGAGAAGCGCAGGATGCCAGCCAGCGCCATCGAACCGAAGAACATGGCGAAGATCAGCAGCAAGACCCGGCGACCGCGGTTGCGGGTGGCGAGCTGGTCGGGGGTGAGTGCGTTCATGGCTGGGGTCTTTTCGAGCTGGCGATGGGGAGTGGCTGGGTGCGAAAGCTGGAGCTGGAGCAGGAGCAAAGGCTGAAAACACCCCTCCCCGGCCCTCCCCTTCACCTTCGGTGAAAGGGAGGGGGAAATTCAACGGCAAAAGCTGGAGCGACCGCGCTGCAATCTGCCCCCTCCCTTGCGCGCAGCGCAGGGGAGGGTTGGGGAGGGGTGCTTTGGCTTTGGCTTTGGCTTTGGCTTTGGCTTTGGCTTTGGCTTTGGCTTTGGCTTTGGCTTTGGCTTTGGCCTAGAACCAGCTCCAACCTACCCCCCATTCCCAGCTCCCGACTTCCGCCGCTTCTTGAACTGCAACACCAACGCAATCAACAACACAGCCAAAGCCATCGCGAACCACTGCACCGCATACCCAAGATGCCGCGAAGGCGGCAAGGTATTGGGCAGCAGGTCCAGGTCACGCGCATAGCCCAGCGGCAAGGCCGGGTCCAGTCGCAACACCTTTGGCGCCAACTCAGCGCCGCCCAACCCGAGCTGCGCGGCAATCGCCGGCAGGTCGATCCGTGTCGCCAACCAGGTCTGCGGTTGCCTGGCCGCAGTCAATGCCGGGCCCAAGGCAATGCCGGTTGCCGGCGCGGGTGCCCACAGGCCCTGCAGCGCCTGTGTGCCCTGTTCCGCGCGGATCAGCGGCAAGCTGCGGTCGGCGGGCAACGGCAGCCAGCCGAGGTCGACCAGCACCACCACACCGGTGGCAGCGCGCGCAGGCTGGTAGACCTTGATGCCTGCGCGGCCTTCGCGCAGCTGGTTGTCCAGCAGTACGCTGCCGGGCAGGAACTGCAGCTGGTCGTCCACCCAATGCAGGGAGTCCGGCGTGGATGCGGCCTGGGAAAGCGACACGGCGGCCGCGCGGGTCGGCGGCAACTGCGCAAGCAGGGCCTCTTTCTGATGCATGCGCTGCAGCTGCCAGGTACCCAGCGCGCAGAACAACGCGGCCACCAGCACCGCCATCGCCCAGCCGAAGATGGCCGTGTGCTGTCGCGTCATGACAAGCTGCCGCCAAGCGGGTGATATAGCACTGCCCTTCCACCCTTCGAGCCACGCATGAATGATTCGTTGAAGACCTTGCTGGTAATCGCGTTCTTGATCGTCATCGTCTGGAATCTTGGTGCCGGCCTCTATTACCTGATGATCGATCGCGGCCAGACCAAACGGACGGTCAATGCGTTGACACGGCGTATCGCGCTGTCAGTGGTGCTGATCCTGCTGGTTGCGCTGAGCATCTACATGGGCTGGATCAAGCCGCATGGTGTTGGCGGTTGATGGAGCAGGGATTAGGAATGTGGGGATTGGGGATTAGCAAAGCAGCGCCGCGCGATCTTCCAATCCCCAATCCCGAATCACCAATCCCCGCCTTCAAAGCACATACACAAACAGGAACAGCATCAGCCACACCACGTCGACGAAGTGCCAGTACCACGCGGCCGCTTCAAAGCCGAAGTGGTTGTCGCGGGTGAAGTGGCCCTTGGCCGCACGGAACCACATCACGATCAGCATGATGGTGCCCAGCAGCACGTGCGCACCGTGGAAGCCGGTCAGCATGAAGAAGGTGGAACCGTAGATGCCCGAACCCAGCGTCAGGTTCAATTCCTTGTAGGCGTGGATGTACTCCTCGGCCTGGAAGAACAGGAACACGCAGCCCAGCAGCACTGTTGCCCCCAGCCAGATCAGCAACTGCTTGCGGTTGCCGGCCTTCAGTGCGTGGTGGGCAATGGTCAGGGTCACGCCTGAGGTCAGCAGGATCAAGGTATTGAGCAGCGGCAGGCCCCAGGCCGGAATGGTCTGGAAGGCGCCACCGATATCGGCCGGGCCATTGGTCGGCCACGCCGCCGAGTAGCCATCCCACAGGTATTCGTTGGTGAGTACGCCATGGCCTTCACCGCCGAGCCAGGGCAGGCCCATGTTGCGGGTATAGAACAGCGCGCCGAAGAAGGCAGCGAAGAACATCACCTCCGAGAAGATGAACCAGATCATCCCCATCCGGAACGAGCCATCCACCTGCCGGTTGTAGTTGCCCCCCTCCGATTCGCGGATGACATCGCCGAACCACAGGAACAGGGTGAACACCATCATCGCCACGCCGATGAAGAAGGCCGCGCGGCCCCAGCTGGCGTCGTTGAGCCAACTGGCTACCCCGACCATCATCACCAGCATCGCGATCGATCCTACAAACGGCCATTTGCTGCTGCTTGGCACGAAGTAGACGTTGGGATCAGGGGTGTTATGGGCCATGGCGTTGCTTCCGGGTCCGTGATCAGGGAGCTGCATGCGCAGCGGCTGCGGCAGTTGCCGGGGCCAGCTGTTCGGTCAGCGCATCATTCTTGTAGAAGGTGTAGGACAAGGTGATCGTGTTGACGTCGGCCGGCAGGTCCGGGTCGACGATGAAACGTACCGGCATGTCGCGCTTCTCACCGGCCTGCAGGGTCTGGGCGGTGAAGCAGAAACATTCGGTCTTGTTGAAGTAGCCCGAGGCACGGGCCGGTGCCACCGACGGCACCGCGCTGCCAACCAACGCGCGGTCGCTGTCGTTGCGGGCGTAATACAGGGCTTCGTTCAACTCACCCGGCACCACGTCCATCGTCAGCTTTTCCGGATGGAAGGCCCACGGCAGCTTGGAATTGACGCCGCCATCGAACTCCACCCGCACGGTGCGCTTGCCGGTGGTCGCATGTGCATTGGCTTCGTGCGTGGTCGCGCCACGCTCCAGGCGCACGCCGAATACTTTTTCGCAGGCGATGCGGTACAGCGGCACCAGCGAGAAGGTCAGCACGAACACCGCGAACGCCACGCCAATCAGCCGGCCAAGGCCGGCATTGGGCTTGGGTGCGGGCGCCGGCGCGGTCAACTCGCCAGCACCCCGGACAGGATGAAGCCGACGTAGACCGCCACCGCGATCAGGCCGACCACCAGCGCGGTGCGCCGCGAACGGCGCCTGCGCAGGGCCAACTCTTCAGCCTGGAAATGGTCGTTGCTGCTCATTGCCGGCCTCCTCAATGGGTCACGTCGTCATGCGCCAGGTCGCCCGGCTTGATCACAGGCGGCACGGTGAAGGTGTGCGCGGGCGCAGGTGACGGAATGGTCCACTCCAGGCCCTTGGCGCTTTCCCAGGCACGCGCTTCGGCACGCTTGCCGTTGCGCAGCGAGGACAGCAGGATCGCCGCCATCATGAACGGCGTGGCGAACATGCCGAATGCACCGATCGAGCTGATCAGGTTCCAGTCGGCGAACACCGGGTTGTAATCCGGGATGCGTCGCGGCATGCCGGCCAGGCCGAGGAAATGCTGCGGGAAGAACAGCAGGTTGACGAACACCATCGTCCACCAGAAATGGAACTTGCCCCAGAACTCGTTGTACATGCGACCGGTCCACTTCGGCCACCAGTAGTAGACCGCGGCAATCAGCGCCAACACCGCGCCGGTCACCAGCACGTAGTGGAAGTGCGCCACCACGAAATAGGTGTCGTGGTACTGGTAGTCGGCCGGCACGATGGCCAGCATCAGGCCGGAGAAACCGCCGATGGTGAACAGGATGACGAAGGCGATGGAGAACAGCATCGGCGTTTCAAACGTCAGCGAGCCCTCCCACATCGTGCTGACCCAGTTGAACACCTTCACACCGGTCGGGATCGAGATCAGCATCGTGGCGAACATGAAGTAGATCTCGCCACCCAACGGCATGCCCACCGTGAACATGTGGTGGGCCCACACGATGAACGACAGGAAGGCGATGGCGGCAGTCGCATAGACCATCGCCTGGTAACCGAACAGCGGCTTGCGGCTGAAGGTCGGCAGGATCTCGCTGACCACGCCGAACGCCGGCAGGATCATGATGTAGACCTCGGGGTGCCCGAAGAACCAGAAGATGTGCTGGAACATCACCGGGTCACCGCCACCGGCGGCATTGAAGAAGCTGGTACCGAAGAACTTGTCGGTCAACAGCATGGTCACCGCGCCAGCCAGCACCGGCATCACCGCGATCAGCAGAAAGGCGGTGATCAGCCAGGTCCAGCAGAAGATCGGCATCTTCAGCAGGTCGATACCCGGTGCGCGCATGTTGAGCACGGTGGCGATGATGTTGATAGCGCCCATGATCGAGCTGACACCGGCCACGTGGATGGCGAACACGCTGAAGGCGACGTTGTAGCCACCCTGCAGCGACAGCGGCGGATACAGCGTCCAGCCACCGGCCGGCGCGCCACCGGGCAGGAACAAGGTCACCAGCAGCATGCCGAAGGCCACCGGCAGCAACCAGAACGACCAGTTGTTCATGCGCGGCAGCGCCATGTCCGGCGCGCCGATCTGCAGCGGGATCATCCAGTTGGCGAGGCCGACGAAGGCCGGCATCACGCCACCGAAGATCATCACCAGTGCATGCACTGTGGTCATCTGGTTGAAGAACTCGGGCTTGACGAACTGCAGGCCGGGTTGCGCCAGCTCCAAGCGGATCACCACGCTCATCGCCGCACCGATGATGAACATCGTGAAGCTGAAAAGCAGGTACAGCGTGCCGATGTCCTTGTGGTTGGTGGAGAAGAACCAGCGCTCGAAGAAGCCCTGTTGGTGGCCGTGGTGATCGGAGTGGTCCACTGCGGTATTCGCCATTGCAACTACACCTCGTTATGCGTTTTCAGGCATCGCGCCGGTGGCACCGGCACGCAGTGGTATCAGGCAGCGGCCGCCGCGGGTGCGGCGGGGGTTGCTTCCGGTTGCGTTGCTTCAGGCGCCGCGGCGGGTGCCGGTTCGGCGACAGGCGCGGGCGCGGCTTCTGCAGGCGCGGCAGGCGCCGGCTTGCGCGAGGCCAGCCAGGCCTTGAACTCGTCCTTGGACACGGCCTTGACCACGATCGGCATGAAGCCATGGTCCTTGCCGCACAGTTCCGCGCATTGGCCGCGGTACACGCCTTCGGTTTCGATGTTGGTCCAGCGCTCGTTGATGAAGCCAGGCACGGCGTCCTGTTTCCAACCAAGTGCTGGCACCCACCACGCATGGATCACGTCGTCGGAGGTGATGACGAAACGCACCTTGGTATCCACCGGCAGCACCAGTGGGTTGTCCACGTCGAGCAGGTAATGCGGATCGCTGGCCATGGTCGGCACGCTGCCGCTCTGCCGCACTTCGTCGGACTTGCGGTCCAGGCGGCTGGTGAAGACCACGTCCTCACCGAGGTATTCGTACTTCCACATCCACTGATAGCCGGTGATCTTCACCGTCATCTCGGAATCGCGGGTGTCGTACATGGCGATCAGCTTGGCCGTGGCCGGCCAGGCCATCACCACCAGGATGACGATGGGAATGACGGTCCAGATGATCTCCGCCTTGGTGTTGTGGCTGAACTGCTTGGCCACCGCACCCTTGGACCTGCGGAACTTGAACATGGCGTAGGCCATTGCCCCGAACACCAGCACGCCGATGACGGTACACACCCACAACGCCACCATGTGCGCGTCCCACGCCATACGCGAGGTATGGGTGACGCCCTTGCCCATGTTGAGTTGCCATTCCTTGGGATCGGCCGATTGCGCCCATGCTGCCTGCGCCGACAGCATCATCGCTGCCGCTGCCAAACCGTGTTTCAACTTCGCGCCCCACACGCTGCTTTGCTTCATTGCCTAGACCCTTGACGTCATCGGTTGCTGCCATTGCTGGCTGCGAGCAAGCCTTCAAGTGTCACCGCAAGTTCCCGACGTTCCACGGGCGCGAGGAAACTCCCCACTTCCACCCACTTGCCGCTGGAAACCAGCAGGACCCGTTCCTTCCCGGTCACCACCCGCACCCAGTAAGGGTGTGCGTGGAATACCGGCGAAACTCCGGCCGCGGGAATCACTTCCACGCAGTCCGGTCCTACCCGGATCTCTTCCCGGCGATTGCTGCTGCGCCAACATGCGCGAAGTGCAGCCGCCACCAGAAAGCCATGCAACAACGCGAAGACAGGGGCCAGGCGGTTGCCGGACAGCCAAGCCAGGCCGGCCGCGAACACCATCAATCCTGCCAACGCTGCAAACAACTGGACGAACTGCCGAGCACTGAGTGCCCGTGGGGGGTGCAGTAGCAGCTGCGTCCCTGAGCCATCGGAATCTTGCCGAAGCACCTGGATCATCACAGCCGCGTCCATTCCGCGGAAATCGAGTTCGATGGTAGCCCTGCCCACGCACGCCCGGCAAGCTTCCATTCATCAACGTCGAGAATGCTGCAGTGCACATCAAAACTGTGTCCATACCGTCCAAGCACGTCGATTTATTTGCCGGAATCGGCACAATTTAACTTCAACCGTTAATTATTGCGAAAGCGCCCGTAGGCCAGTGCTTTCACGCTGCAAACAGATGCCCCCAGGGGACTAGGAAATCCGCCACCGAAGATTAAAATGGCCGAATCCAACTGTGGCCGAGCGCATGAACGCAACACCTTCTCCTGATGTCGCATCCCCAACGTCGCCGGCCCCGCCGCTGCTGACGCCTGAGCTGCCGCCGGCGCCGCCCGCGCTGCGCCAGGCCATCACCGATGCATGGCTCAAGGACGAAACCAGCCACGTCCTCGAACTGCTGGAGCAGGCGCGCCTGCCGGCCGCCGAACAGGCACAGGTACAGGCCACCGCCGCCGACCTGGTGCGCCGCGTGCGCGCCCGTTCCAAGAACCAGGGCGCGATCGAAGCCTTCATGCGCCAGTACGACCTCGGCAGCGAGGAAGGCGTGCTGCTGATGTGCGTGGCCGAAGCCCTGCTGCGCATTCCGGACCAGGAAACCGCCGACAAGCTGATCCGCGACAAGCTGGGCGAAGCCGACTGGAAGCGCCACATGGGCCAGTCCGACTCGGTGCTGGTCAATGCCTCCACCTGGGGCCTGATGCTGACCGGTCATCTGGTTGACCTGGCCGATGCCACCAAGCGCGACGTGCATGGCGCCTTCAAGCGCTTGATCGGCCGCGTTGGCGAGCCGGTGATCCGCCTGGCCGTGCGTCAGGCGATGAAGATCATGGGCCACCAGTTCGTCATGGGCCGCACCATCGACGAAGCGCTGTCGCGTTCGCACAAGGGCGACAACAGCAACTACCGCTACTCCTTCGACATGCTCGGCGAAGGCGCGCTGACCATGAAGGACGCGCTGCGCTACCTGGAAGACTACCGTCGCGCCATCCACGCGATCGGCAGCGACAACATCGCCCGCGGCGGCAAGGCCGATGGTGACGTGACCAAATCGCACGGCATCTCGATCAAGCTGTCGGCACTGTACCCGCGCTACGAACATGCCAAGCGCGAGCGCGTGCTCAAGGACCTGGTGCCGGGCGTGCTGGAACTGGCACAGCTGGCCAAGTCCTATGGCATCGGCTGCACCGTCGACGCCGAGGAAAGCGACCGCCTGGAACTGTCACTGGACATCATCGAGCAGGTGGTCAGCCATCCGTCGCTGAAGGGCTGGGCGGGCTTCGGCATCGTCGTGCAGTCCTACCAGAAGCGCACGCCGTACACGATCGACTACCTCGCCGACCTGGCCCGCCGCATCGGCCACAAGCTGCAGGTGCGCCTGGTCAAGGGCGCGTACTGGGATGCGGAAATCAAGCGCGCGCAGATCGAAGGCCTGCCCGGCTACCCGGTGTTCACCCGCAAGCAGAACACCGACGTTTCCTACATCGCCTGCGCCAAGCGCCTGTTCGGCCATGCCGATGCGATCTACCCGATGTTCGCCACCCACAACGCGGCCACCATCGCCACGATCAAGCAGATCGCCAAGGGCGGCGTGTACGAGCACCAGAAGCTGCACGGCATGGGCGATGACCTGTACGCCGAAGTGATTCCGGCTGACCGCTTGAACGTGCCCTGCCGCGTATACGCGCCGGTCGGCTCGCACGAAGACCTGCTGCCCTACCTGGTACGTCGCCTGCTGGAAAACGGCGCCAACTCCAGCTTCGTCAACCGCATCACCGATGAAGACGTGTCCATCGACGACCTGATCCGCGATCCGGTCGAAGCCGTGTCTTCGTTCGCTTCCATCTCTCCATCCAACATCGCGCACCCCAAGATCCCGCTGCCGGTTGATTTGCTGCGCAGCCAGAACCACGACAGGACCAACTCCATGGGCATCAACCTCGCCAACGACAACGAACTGCGCGCCCTGGCCGAGCAACTCAACGCCGCCATCAAGCCTTGGCAGGCGACGCCGCTGGTGCAGGGCGTGGCCCCGGGCACGCCGTCGCAGCCGGTGGTCAACCCGGCCGACAACCGCCAGGTAGTCGGTCACTGGCAGGCTGCCGATGCCGCCACCGTGCAGAAGGCGCTGGCCAATGCCGTTGCCGCACAGCCGGCCTGGAACCGCACCCCGGCCGCCAGCCGCGCCGCCATCCTCGAGCACGCCGCCGACCAGCTTGAAGCGCGCATCGCCGAGTTCATGGCACTGTGCGTGAAGGAAGCCGGCAAGAGCCTGCCCGACGGCGTCGCCGAAGTGCGCGAGGCGGTCGACTTCCTGCGTTACTACGCCAAGCAGGCACGCGAGCAGTTCGGCACCGCCGAGAAGCTGCCGAGCCCGACCGGCGAAAGCAACGAGCTGCAGCTGCACGGCCGTGGCGTCTTCGTCTGCATCAGCCCGTGGAACTTCCCGCTGGCGATCTTCCTCGGCCAGGTGGCCGCCGCCCTGGCCGCCGGCAACAGCGTCATCGCCAAGCCGGCCGAGCAGACCAACCTGATCGGCTACTACGCAGTGAAGCTGCTGCTCGACGCAGGCGTGCCGGAAGGCGTGCTGCAGTTCCTGCCGGGCGATGGCGCCACCGTCGGCGCCGCGCTGACCGCCGACCCGCGCGTGGCAGGCGTGGCCTTCACCGGCTCCACCGAGACCGCCCGCGCCATCAACCGCGCGATGGCCGCACGCGATGCCGCCATCGGCGTGCTGATCGCCGAGACCGGTGGCCAGAACGCCTTCATCGCCGACTCCTCGGCGCTGCCGGAACAGCTGGTCAAGGACGCCATCGGTTCGGCCTTCACCTCCGCCGGCCAGCGTTGCTCGGCAGCGCGCGTGCTGTTCGTGCAGGACGACATCGCCGACAAGGTGATGGGCATGCTGTCCGGCGCGATGGCCGAACTGAAGGTTGCCGACCCGGGCGAACTGTCCACCGACGTCGGCCCGGTCATCGACGCCGATGCACTGCAGATCCTCAAGGACCACGCCGTGCGCATGGACGCCGAGGCACGCCTGATCGCCGCCGCACCGCTGTCCGAAGCCGCCGCGCATGGCACCTTCTTCGCCCCGCGTGCGTATGAGCTGAAGGACCTGAACCAGCTGCACAAGGAAATCTTCGGGCCGGTGCTGCATGTGATCCGCTGGAAGGCTGATCAGCTGGATGCGGTGATCAACCAGATCAACGCCACCGGTTACGGCCTGACCCTGGGTGTGCATTCGCGCATCGACGAAACCGTTGATCGCATCGCTTCGCGCGTCAACGTCGGCAACGTCTACGTCAACCGCAACCAGATCGGCGCCGTGGTCGGCGTGCAGCCGTTCGGCGGCCAGGGCCTGTCCGGCACCGGCCCCAAGGCCGGCGGCCCGCACTACCTGCTGCGCTTCGCCACCGAGAAGACGGTAACGGTGAACACCACCGCCGCCGGCGGCAATGCCTCGCTGCTGACCCTGGGCGACTGATTCCAGCAGTGACGTGATTGAGGAAAGCCCCGCGCAAGCGGGGTTTTTCTTTGCCCTGCGAAAAGCCTACCCCTCCCCAACCCTCCCCTTCGCTGCGCGAAAGGGAGGGAGCGTAGTGCCGAGCCATGCTCGGCAGAGGCTTTCCCGGTAGTGCGACAGCCGTGTGGTTCCTGTGGGAGCGGCGTAAGCCGCGAAACAGATGGTCTGTCAGATTGCAGATATGCCGTTAGTTTCGATGACGCCAGCTTCGCGGCTGACGCCGCTCCCACAAATAAAGCAGCCCAAACAAAAAGCCCCGCTTGCGCGGGGCTTTCTGCATGCATCAATTACAGGTTCACTTAGAACTTGTAGTTGATCGAAGCAGCGAGGATGTCGCCGCCCACGTCGTACTTGCCCTTGAGCACGTTGCCAGTGGCCGAGGTGAAGTTGATGCTCGGCTCATTGGTGAACAGGTGGGTGTAACCGAAGTTGAACTCGGTCTTCTCCGACGGGGTCCAGCCGAGGCCGACCGACAGCCACTTGCGGGTCACGTCCGGCACGCGCACGTCACGGTGCTCGATGCTGGTCGGCGACTCGTCATAGGCCACACCGCCACGCAGGGTGATGGTGTCGGACAGCTTGTACTCGGTACCGAGCGAGGCAAAGGTGGTGTCGTTGTAGTGGAAGCCCAGGGTGTAGTCCGGCTGGTTCGATGCGAAGTCGACGGTGACTTCATCGAACGCGGTCTTCCATGCGGTGCGCGACACGTCGCCCATCACGGTCCAACGATCGTTGACGCGGTGGGTGACGCTCATCGACAGCGAGGCCGGCAGGGTCACCGTGGCCTTGCCCGAGGTGTCCACGAACAGGCCGCTGCCCGGCTGGCCGAGGGCAACCGAGACGTTCTGCGGAACGGTGAAGTTGGCCTTGCCGCCGGTGATCTTGTGCTCGACCTTGGAGCGGTAGCTGAAGGCGATGTTGGTGTCTTCGGTCGGGCTCAAGGTGGTGCCGAGCACGTAACCGACGGCATTGTTGTCGCCTTCGATGGTGACGAAGCCATCAGCGCTGCCCGGCGAGAAACCACCGAGAGCAGCCTGCTGACCAGCAGCGGCAGCGGCGGCAGCGATCTGCGCCGGGGTGCGGCCAGCGGCAGCGGCAGCTGCGGCGGCACGCTGCTGGGCGGCACCGTTGACGACAGCGCCCATGTCCAGGGCGTTGGACAGTTCGATGGTCAGGTGCTCAACGAACACCGAGGCGCCGAACGACACATACGGGTTGACGTCGTAAGAGAACGCCGCGCCCAGGTCGATGGCCTTCAGGTCGGTGGTCACGCCGCTGTAGCGGCCCACCCAGTTCTTGTCGTAGTCGGTCTTGAAGCCGAACGGTGCAGTCAGCGACAGGCCGAAATGCATGTTGTCGTTCTCACCGAACGGCAGGTGGAAATACGCAGCCGGGACCGGCGCGATCATGCCGGCGTCGCCGCCGTTGCCACCGGTGATCTCGGTGCCGGTACCCGGGCCGCCCGGGCCGGAGTTACGGCCAGAGGCCTTGGTGAAATCCGCGGAGAAGCTGATGGCGCTCAGGTCAGCCTGGAACTGGCGACCGTCGAGCAGGCGCATCGAGGCCGGGTTGGTGGCGACGACCGAAGCGTCGCCCCATGCGCTGGTGGAACCAGCAAAAGCACGGCCGAGGCCCTTGGCACTGTTTTCCTTCAGCTGGAAGGCAGCAGCATCGGCGTGGCTGAAAGCCAGGGCGCCGGCAATACCGACAGCAAGGGCAGTTACGCGAGCGATAGCAGAAGCGGTCATATTGGAAGTTCTCTCCGTAAACGGTAATGGTCGTTTTTGCGCCTGCACTCCCAAGTAGCCAGCTACTTGACAGTGCGCCGGAGTCCCCTCCCGACATACGACGCCGTATGCAGTATCACCCACGCTGGTTAACTAAACAATAACGACGAAAGACATATTCCCAGCCCTTCACGGGCGGTCCCGGGTTAGGCTTCCGGACTCATGTTCGTCTCCATTCCTTCCAGAAATAAGTCAGGCCTGCGCTGGGCAGTGCCCTTGCTGTGCCTGACCTTGCTGGCCGCCTTCCTCTGGTCGATCTCACGCCCGGATGAGGCGCGACGCTCGCTGTGGCTGGACTGGGGCGCACTGGCCACGGGCCTGGGCAGCGGCCGCGACTGGTGGGCGGCGCTGAGCGATGGCAGCGTATTAAGGTTGTTCACCGCGCTGTTCCTGCATGCCGACTGGTCGCACCTGCTGGGCAACCTGGTGTTCCTGCTGATCTTCGGCCTGCCGGCCGAGCGGGTGCTGGGGCCGTGGCGTTTGTTGTTGCTGTTCCTGTTCGGCGGCGCCATCGCCAACCTGGCGGCGCTGTATGTGATCGGTTCGCCCGAACGCACCATCATCGGTGCCAGTGGCGCGGTGTCGGCCTTGATGGGCACGTATCTGACCTTGTTCCCGCGCGCCAAGCTGGGCGTGGTGCTGCCCTTGGGCCTGTTCCTGGAGTTCGTGCGTGCGCCGGCCTTCCTGCTGATCGGCGTGTGGGCGGCCCTGCAGGTGGTGTTCGCCTATATCGGCCCCAGCTTCGGCATGGTGGCCTGGTCGGCGCATGTGGCCGGCTTTCTGTTTGGCGTGGCGTACGGGCTGTATGTGCGTGCCGCGATCGCCCGGCGTCTGCGCAAGCGCAAGGGGTTTTAGGGTTTTTGTAGGAGCGGCGTCAGCCGCGAAACCCGCGATCCATCAGATCGCGGGTGGGCGGGTGTTGAGGTAGAGCCGAACCATGTTCGGCTGAGGCCTTACCGGTGAAGCCTCTGCCGAGCATGGCTCGGCAATACCGCTGGGAAAGCCTCTGCCGAGCATGGCTCGGCACTACAGAGGCTTTTCTTCCGCTGCAGGCTTTTCTTTGGTTTCTGGCTTCCCGGCTTCCGCCGGTGCAGCTGGCTTCGCTTCTGCAGCAGGCTTCGCCTTTGCCGCCGCTGCAGCCTGCGCCGCCGCCACCGAGCCCGGATGCTTGAGTTCCTGCAGCGCCGACTGGATCGGGGCGTCGCCCGGCAGCACCACGCCGGCCTTGCTGCCTACCGCTTCGTCATCGCCACGCAGGTGACCCGGCAGCTTGGCTTCGCTGTAGTCGCTCAGGCTGGCCGGCAGGTCGTTCGGGGTGTTGGCCGGATCCGGCGTCAGCTCCACGTCCGGCACGATGCCGGTGGCCTGGATCGAGCGGCCGCTGGGCGTGTAGTAACGGGCGGTGGTCAGCTTGACCGAGTCGCCATTGTCCAGCGGCAGCACGGTCTGCACCGAGCCCTTGCCGAAGCTGCGACTGCCGACCACGCGGGCGCGGCCGTTGTCACGCAGTGCGCCGGCCAGCACTTCCGAGGCGCTGGCCGAGCCGGCGTCGGCCAATACCACCAGCGGCGCGCCCTTGAGCAGGTCGCCCGGGGTGGCGTCGAACCTGGCGTCGCTGATCGAGATGCGGCCACGCGTGCTGACGATGCCGCCCTTCTCCAGCAGATCATCGGCCACCTGCACGGCGGCAGTGAGCAGGCCGCCCGGATTGCTGCGCAGGTCCAGCACCAGGCCCTTCAACTTGCCGCCGGCCTGCGCCTGCAGCTGGTTCAACTGCTTCTGGAAATCAGCGCCGGTATCGGCCTGGAAGGTGCTGATGCGGATATAGCCATAACCCGGCTCCAGCATCTTGCTGCGCACGCTGGTGACGCGGATGGTCTCGCGCATCACGGTGACATCGAACGGCTTCTGATCGCCACGGGCGATGGTCAGCACCACAGCGCTGCCAGCCTTGCCACGCAGAGGTTCGCTGGCGTCGATGGCATTGATCGGAGTGCCGTCGATGGCGACGATCAGGTCGCCAGCCTGCAGCCCGGCCCGTGCGGCCGGGGTGTCGTCGATCGGCGATACCACCTTCAAGGTGTTGTCCTGCTGCAGCACCTCCACGCCGATGCCTTCGTAGGCACCGCTGGTCTGCTCGTCAAAGGCTTCGGCGTCTTCCTTGTCGAAGTAGGTGCTGTGCGGGTCCAGCTCCAGCAGCAGGCCGCGCACGGCCGACTGCATCAGCTTCTTGTCATCCACCGGATCCACGTAGGCCGCGCGCACGGCGTTGTAGACGCCGACGAAACGACGGATCTCATCCAGCGGCACGCGTGAGGTGACCGATTCCTTGGCATCGGGATCGTCCGCCTTGGACACCTTGTCCGGGGCGCTCTGGGCCAATGCAACAGCCGGTGACAGGGCCAACAGCAGGGCAGCAGCAAGACGGGCTACACGCATGAACCACTCCATGAGAAAACGGGTGCGCAGCAAACACGCAGGCCCCGATTATGCGCGAAGCCCGGCTAAATTCTTGTTGAACCAGCGCAGGCTGCTGCGCCGGCACTCAGCGGGGGTTACTGCCGCTGCAGCCAGGTCGCAGGATCCACCGGCTGGCCGTTGCGGCGCAGTTCAAAATACAGCGCGGTCACGCCCTGGCCACCGGAGTTGCCGACCTTGGCTACCGCGTCGCCGCGCTTGATGGTGGCTCCGGCATCCTTCAGCAAGGTGTCGTTGTGTGCGTACAGGCTCATGTAGCCGTTGCCGTGGTCGACGATCAGGATCATGCCGTAGCCGGTCATCCAGTCGGAGAACACCACCGTGCCATCGGCCACGGCGGTCACCGTACTGCCAGCCGGCGCGCCAATCAGCACACCCGCGCTGTTGCGGCCGTCGGGTAGACGCCCGCCATAACGGGCCAACAGGTTGCCTGACAGCGGCCAACCCAGGCCACCAACCCGCGGCGCCGGCGCGTTGGCGACCACCCGCGGCGGCACCTTGCCCGGCGCAGCCCGGGCCGGGCTGCGCGTGGTGCCGCTGTTGGCGGCTGCGGCCTGCCGCGCCTGCTCGGCGGCACGACGGGCGGCTGCTCGGCGCTCGGCCTCGGCACGGGCAGCGGCGGCACGCAGGCTGGCCAATACCTGCTCCAGCGCGCGTGCATCCTTGCCCAGCGCCTGCTCGCGCTCACTGCGATCCTGATAGCGGCTGTCCAGTTCGCTCAGCACGCTGGCGCGCTGGCGACGGTCCTGGGCCAGGGCAACAGCCTGCTGACGCTGCTGTTCGCGGGCCTGCTCCAGCTCCTTGCTGCGCGCGACGATCTGCTGCTCGGTGGTGGTCAGCGCCTGCAGGTCGGTGGTCAGGCTGGTGATCGCACGCGCCCGCTCGCGCTGCAGATAGCGGTGATAGGCCAGCTCGCGATTGGCGTCGGCGACGGTGTCCTGCGACAGCAGCAGCTTCAATGGTGCGTGGTTGCCGAGCTGGTAAGCGCCGCGCAGCAAGGTTGCCAGTTGCTGGCGCTGCTGGGCCAGGCCACTTTCCAGCGTGGCCCGTTGTTGCTGCAGTGCGTTCAGCGATTGCTGTTCGCGCTGCACGGCGGCTTCGGCCTCGGCCACCGCTCGGCCGCTGCGGGCGACCTTCTGGTCGGCTTCACGCAGGCGCTGGTTGGCTTCGCCACGTTGCCCTTCCAGCTGGCGCCGCTCCTGCGACACGCTCTTGAGTTCGCCGCGCAGCTGCTGCAGCTTCTTCTCGGTATCACGCGAATTGTTCTGCGCCAGCAGCGGCCCGGCCAGCAAGGCCAGGACCAGCAGGCAACTGCCACGCCACTGCGGCAAGGCCGCAAGCCGATGGGGACGGGGCTGGTGACTGGGCTGGCGCAAAGAGGTTCCAGTGACTTCAGGCAGATGCGGATTGTACCCAAGCGTGTTGCCATGCCACCCAGTCCATCGGCATTTCCACAGTGGAGATCTCATGAAACGTCTATTTCTGCTCCTGCTGCTGAGCGCCAATGCCCCGCTGGCACTGGCCAGCGACGACATCAGCAAGGTCAACGGCAGCATCCAGACCCAGAGCAACACCACCTACGGCGACCTGGACACGGTCAACGGCAGCATCCAGCTGGCCAGCAATGTGCAGGCGCGCGGCGTTGAAACCGTCAATGGCGGCGTGCGCACCGAAGACAACGTGCAGGCGCGCAACATCGAAACCGTCAATGGTGCGATCCGCGCGGGCCGCAACCTGGTCATCAGCCGTGGCCTGGTCACCGTCAACGGTGGCATCTACGTGGACCGCGGCGGCCGCATCGGCGGCGGTGTTGAAACCGTCAACGGCAGCATCGGCCTGGTCGCCACCCAGGTGGAAGGCGACATCGAAACCGTCAACGGCGACATCACCGTTGGCATCGATTCAGTTGTCAAAGGTGGCATCAAGGTCAATCGCCCCTCGTTCGGCATCTCGCTGACGGCACCGCGCAAGCCGCGGATCGTGATCGGCCCGAACGCGGTGGTTGAAGGCCAGCTGGTGTTCGAGCGCGAAGTCGTGCTGCTGGTGCACGACTCGGCAAAGATCGGTCCTGTGACCGGTGCCACGCCGCAGCGTTTCGACAGCGAAACCGCGCCTCGCTGAACGCGCATTGCAGGCCATTCCTGCCTAGAATCCGGGTTCGACCTTGCAATCCGGAGTTCTCATGCAACGCAAACTGTTGTTGTGCCTGGCCGCGACCGCGGCCCTGGCCGCCTGCAAGCAGGAGGCACCGGTACCGGCGGCCTCCGCGCCCGCCCCTGCACCGCCGCCGGCCCATACCTTTGCTGGTGGCATCAATGCCGCCGACTTCGGCGAGCTGGTGAAGACCCTGGCCTCGGATGAATTCGAAGGCCGCGCCCCGGGCAGCAATGGCGAAGAACTGACGGTCAACTACATCCGCGACCAGATGCAGCGCATCGGCCTGCAGCAGGGCAACGGCGACAGCTGGTTCCAGGAAGTGCCGATGACCGAAACCACGGCAGATCCAGGCACCGTGCTGAAGATCGAGCAGGGCGGTACCAACCGTGACCTGGCGTTCGGCACCGACATGGTGATCGGCACCCGCAGCGGCCAGCCGGAAATCAAGATCGACAAAAGCGATCTGGTCTTCGTTGGTTACGGCGTGGATGCACCCGAGCAGAACTGGAACGACTACACCGGCCAGGACTGGAAGGGCAAGACGGTGGTGATGTTCGTCAACGACCCGGGCTTCCACACCGACGACGCCAAGTTGTTCGATGGCAAGCGCATGACCTATTACGGGCGCTGGACCTACAAGTTCGAGGAAGCCGCGCGCAAGGGCGCCGCCGCCGCACTGATCGTGCACGACAGCGCTGGTGCCTCGTATGGCTGGGACGTGGTGAAGAACTCCTGGGGCGGTGCGCAGTACGACCTGCCTGCAGCGGAAGACAGCCAGCCGCGCCTGCAGGCACAGGGCTGGCTCAGCGCCGAGGCCGCACGCAAGCTGTTCGCAGATGCGGGGCTGGACCTGGACAAGGCCTACAAGGACGCCAGCAAGCGTGGCTTCAAGCCGGCACCGTTGAACGCGCAGCTGTCGCTGGACCTGAAGAGCACCATCGCGCAGAAGAAGTCACGCAACGTGGTCGGTGTACTGCCGGGCAGCAAGCGTGCCGACGAAGCCGTGCTGTACATGGCGCACTGGGACCATCTGGGCAAGCACGAGGGCGAGGAAGGCGACAACATCTACAACGGTGCGGTCGACAACGCGACCGGCGTGGCCGGCATTCTTGAAGTAGCCGACGCGCTTGCCCATCAGCAGACCCCGCCGGAACGCTCGGTGGTGTTCCTGGCGGTGACGCTGGAGGAATCGGGCCTGCTCGGTTCGCAGTACTACGTGAACCACCCGACCTTCCCGCTGGACAAGATTGCCGGCGTGATCAACATCGATGCGATGTCGGTCAATGGTCGTGCACGTGACCTCACCGTGACGGGCTTTGGCAGCTCCGAGCTGGAAGACCTGCTCAAGCCGCTGGCCGCCAAGCAGGGCCGTACCCTGCACGCGGAAAGCTCGGTGCAGAGCGGCTTCTACTTCCGCTCCGATCATTTCAACTTCGCCAAGGCCGGCGTGCCGGCGCTGTATGCCGATGGCGGCGAAGACCTGATCGACGGCGGCGTCGAGGCTGGCAAGCGTGCGGCCGAAGCCTATGGCAAGGACCGTTACCACGGCCCGAAGGACGAGTACGATCCGGCCACCTGGAAGCTCGACGGCGTCGTCGAGGACCTGGAACTGTTGTACGGCGTTGGCCAGCAGCTGGCCGGCGGCGACGCCTGGCCGAACTGGTACGAAGGCAACCCGTTCAAGGCCAACCGCGACGCGATGATGAAGAACAAGGACAGCAACACGGCCAAGTAAGCCGCTGCTGATCGAGAGAACGGCGCCTTTGGGCGCCGTTCTTGTTTGTGTTGATACCTGTAAGGCGCTACGCACCAATCAGCAGCAGACACGTTGATGCAGAGCCGCTAACGTCAGCACTACCCCGCCAACCCGCAGGTCGCTCGAAATGCTGCACCACGTTTCCTTCCCGGTACGCGACCTTGTCCTGGGCGGCGCGTTCTACGATGCCGCGCTGGGCGCGCTGGGCTTCCGCCGCGTTTTCGAGGACGACACCGCCATCGGCTATGGGCTGGTCGACGATGAGGATCTGTTCTGCCTGAAGCTGCGCGATGATGCCAGCGCAGCCAGTGCAGGCTTTCATCTGGCCTTCGCCGCGCCGGATCGTCCTGCGGTTGATCGCTTCCATGCGAGCGCGCTGGCCATCGGTGGCAGCGACAACGGTGCGCCGGGCCTGCGCCCGGACTATGGGCCGCTGTACTACGCAGCGTTTCTGATCGACCCGGACGGGCACCGCATCGAAGCCGTCATCAACCGCTGAGTGGCGTAGCCCGGGCAAGCGCAGCGCACCCGGGAGCAGGAGATACGGCGGTCAGCACCCTATGCGCCAACAGCCCCGGGTGCGCAGCGCTTACCCGGGCTACCGTGGGTGCTGCTTATGCCGCCGGTGCCTGCGCACGTGCCATGCGCGCCTTGCGCACACCCGCCACCGCGAACACCACCAGGCCAGCCCAGATCAGGCAGAAGCCGACCAGCTGACTGGCATTGAAGGCTTCACGGAACACCAGCACCCCGACCAGGAACTGCAGGGTCGGCGCGATGTACTGCAGCAGGCCGACCACGGTCAGCGGCACCCGCCGCACGCCGAAGGCGAAGGCAATCAGCGGGATCGCGCTGACCGCGCCGGCCAGCACCAGCAGCACGTCGTTGCCAACGCCCCAACCGGAAATGAAACCGCCGCCATGGCCGGCCTCGGCCCAGATCACATAAGCCAGCGCCGGTGCCACCATGAACAGGCTTTCCACACCCAGCCCGCTCACCGCATCGACAACCACCAGCTTGCGCAGCAGGCCATACAGGCCAAAGGTGATGGACAGGCCAATCGCGATCCACGGCGGACGGCCGCTCTGCCAGGTCAGCCAGGCCACGCCCAGGGCTGCCAGCGCCACCGCCAACCACTGCAGCTTGCCGAGCCGCTCACCGAGCACCATCACCCCGAGCAGCACGCTCAGTAGCGGGTTGATGAAGTAGCCAAGGCTGGTCTCGACCACGTGGCCGGCGTTCACCGCCCAGATGTACAGGCTCCAGTTCAGCGCGATCAGCAGGCTGGACAGGCCCAGCAGCCAGAACCGGCGCGGCGTGGCCCATACCTCGGTCAACCAGCCCCAGCCGCGCATGATGCCCAGCCCACCGACCAGCAGCACCGCGCTCCAGACAATGCGGTGGGCAATGATCAGGAACGACGGCACCTCCTTGAGCAGGTGCCAGTACAGCGGGAACAGGCCCCAGATGACGAAGGCCAGGGTGGTGGCCCATAGGCCGTTGCGGGTTTCGCTGTTGCTGTTCATGCGCGACGCAGCCTTGCAAGGGTGATGACCACGACGCCGGCCAGGATCACCGCCATCGCGCCAAGATCGGAAATGCTGAAACGCTCATGCGCGATCCACGCGCCCAGCGCCACGGCAATCACCGGATTGACGTAGGCATAGCTGCTGGCCAGCACCGGGCGCACGTTGTGCAGCAGCCACACGTAGGCGGTAAAGGCGATGATCGAGCCGAATACGGTCAGGTAGCTCACCGACAACAGACCCTGCAGGTTGGGTAGCGCGCTGATGCGTTCACCGCGCAGCAGGCCAACACTGATCAGCACCACGCCACCACACAGCATCTGCCCGGCGGCCGTCATGAACGGCGATGGCAGGTCGCGGCTGCGCGACCAGATCGAGCCACCGGCCCAGCCCAGCGGCGCGATCAGCAACAAAATCAGCCCGGTCGGCGTCGCGGTCAGGCTGCTGCCGGCGTTGAGCCAGACCACGCCGACGAAACCAATGGCGATGCCCAGCCACTCGCCAAGCGTGGCCTTCTCGCCACGGATGGCCGAGAACAGCGCCATCCACAAGGGCACCGAGGCCACCGCCACCGCTGCCAGACCGGACGACACATCGCGTTCGGCCAGCACCACCATGCCATTGCCGAGGAACAGCAGGCACACCCCCATCACCGCCACGGTCTTCCACTGCGCGCGGGTAGGCGCGGCGACGCCACGCCAGCGCAGGAAGGCATAGAGCAGGCTGCCGGCGAGCAGGAAGCGCGTGCCGGAGATCACCGTCAGCGGCGGCAGCCCGCTTTCCAGCGCGAGATGAATGCCGAGATAGGTCGACCCCCACACCACGTAGACCAGGAACAAGGCCAAAACGACAAGGCCACCCCTGGGAGGAGCAGCCGGCGTGGATACGGGGGAGGACATGAGGCGGTGCCACCATTCGGGGGAAGGTGAATTCTAGGGCACAGCGGCGCCGAGATCAGTCTGAAAAACAGCATGCTGTATTCGTTTGGCAAGCTACCTACATCATCCATACACGCACTGCGGTAGCGTGGAGGCAAGCACAACGTCACCACGGCGTGCGTCGTCCGGCCCTTGGCCATCAAGCGAGGACAGCTCCTGCATGAACACCGTCACCGCCAGCGCACCGGCAGCCTCCGACCGCGCCGCCCTGCGCCGCTCCATCTCCAATACCTTGAAGGGCTCGGCCGGCAATCTGGTCGAGTGGTACGACGTCTATGTGTACTCGGTGTTCGCGGTGTACTTCGAGTCGCAGTTCTTCTCGGCCGCCGACAAGAACTCCACCATCTACGTGTGGGCGATCTTCGCGGCCACCTTCCTGATGCGGCCGATCGGCGCCTGGTACTTCGGCCGTTTCGCCGACCGCTATGGCCGCCGCCGCGCACTGACGGTTTCAGTGACGGTGATGGCGGCCTGCTCGTTCCTGATCGCGATCACCCCGACCGCCGCGCAGATCGGTGGCGCGGCGGCGCTGATCCTGTTGTTCGCGCGGCTGGCACAGGGTTTCGCCACCGGTGGCGAGTACGGCACCAGCGCCACCTACATGTCCGAAGCGGCGATCCCCGGCCGGCGCGGCTTCCTGTCCTCGTTCCACTACGTCACCCTGGTTGGCGGCCACGTACTGGCGCAGCTGACCCTGCTCGGCATGTTGCTGCTGTGGGACAAGCCCGAGATTTCCGCCTGGGGTTGGCGCATCGCCTTCGGCATCGGCGGCATCGCCGCCATCGTGGTGTTCTGGTTGCGCCGGAGCATGGACGAATCACTGACCTCCGATTCCATCGAAGCCGCGAAGGATGGCCGCGCCAAGGCATCCGGCTCGATGTACGAACTGTTCGTGCACCAGTGGCGGCCGTTGCTGTTGTGCTTCCTGATCACCGCAGGTGGCACGGTTGCCTTCTACACCTACTCGGTGAACGGGCCGAAGATGATCCAGAGCGCGTTTGCGGGTAACGACGTAATGACCGGGACCGTGATCAACCTCGGCGTGCTCACCTTCCTGATGCTGCTGCAACCGGTGGGTGGCTGGCTGTCGGACATCGTTGGCCGCAAGAGCCTGCTGGTGTTCTTCGGCGTCGGCGGCGTGCTCTACAGCTGGTACATGATCACCCAGCTTCCGCAGCAGCATGATCCACTGATGGCCTTCCTGGTGCTGGCAGTCGGCTTCGTCATCCTGACCGGCTATACCTCGATCAATGCAGTGGTGAAGGCCGAGCTGTTCCCGACACATGTGCGTGCCTTGGGTGTGGGCTTTGGCTACGCGATGGCTAATTCACTGTTCGGCGGTACTGCGCCGTTGCTGTACCAGGGCGCGCTGAAGACCGGGCATGTGGATACGTTTGCGATCTACGTGACGGCGGTGATTGCGGTGTCGCTGGTGGTCTATGTGTTCTTTCTGGAGAACAAGGGGCCGAACTGGTTGGATGGTACGCGCCGATAAGGCAGTACAAGCAATGGAGCCGACGTGGCTTGGGGCTTGGATGAGAGCAAAAAAGCCGGCGGAACAAGTCCGCCGGCCTTCTCATCACTCAGTGCAGAACAAGGCCATTCAACGCCGAGCGGAATCACTCGCTTCACGCGCAGCCTCGAACTCCGCGCCCTTCTGCCAGGTCGGCCACTTCCGGCTGTTGGCCAGCTCCAGACCCATGTCATAAACCAGCAAGGTATCGGCGGCCAGACCACGCGCATCCCACTGCGGCGACCACGCATCGCAGGCCTGGTGGTAGCACTTGGCGAAATAGGCATCACGCAGCGCGCGGCCGGCGGCAACGCCGCCGTCCAGCTTGTCCAGCCCAGCGCCGACAGTGATCGCCGGAACACCCTTGCGGGCAAACGCGAAGTGGTCGGCGCGGTAGAAGAAACCAGCCTCCAGGTTCGGATCCGGTGACCAGCGACGGCCACGTGCCTGTGCAACGCGTTGCACATCGTCTTCCAGCGAAACCCGGCCATTGCCCCAGGTCGCGATATCAGCAGTTTCACCGTCCGGGCTGAACATCTCGATGTTCAACACCGCCGCGGTGGTTTCCAGCGGTGCCAGCGGGTGCGCGGCGTAATAGCTGGCACCAAGCAGGCCCTTCTCTTCGGCCGTCAACGCGATGAAGTACAGCGAGCGCTGCGGGCGCGGGCCGGCGGCGAACACGCGGCCCAACTCCAGCACCGAGGCCACGCCGGTGGCGTTGTCGATGGCGCCGTGACGCACGGTCTGGCCGCTTGCGTCCGGCTGGCCGACGCCGAAGGCATCCCAGTGCGCCGAGAAGATCACCGATTCCTGCGGATGGCTGCTGCCTTCAAGCTTGGCCACCACATTGCGGGTGACCACGCGCTCACGATTGACCCAGAAGCTGGTGGTGAGGCTCGCGTCGCCCAGCTCGACAGGACGGAAGTCGGCCTTCATCGCCTTGCGCTTCTCGGTCTCGAAATCGAGGCCAGCGGCGCTGAAGATGCGCTCAGCCAGCGCCCGCTGCATCCAGCCGCGTACCGGCGTATGCGCGGCCTGGGCCTCGTCGTTGCTGCGTTCGATATCGAACAGCGGCGAAGTGCCGGACGCCTTCACTGTTGCCCACGGATAGGCGGCCGGAGCGGTCTCGTGCACGATCAGCACGCCCTCGGCGCCGCGGCGTGCGGCTTCCTCGAATTTGTAGGTCCAACGGCCGTAATAGGTGACCGCCTTGCCGTCGAACGCACCCGGCGCTTCGGTTTCGAAGTCGGCGTCATTGATCAGCACGACGGCGATCTTGCCGCTCAGGTCCAGGCCCTTGTAATCGTCCCAATGCCGTTCCGGCGCGGAGATGCCGTAGCCGATGAACACCAGCGGTGTGTCCTGCTGGTCGACCACACCGAACGGGCTGAGGCTCTGCAGGGTGATGTCCTCACCGTTGACCAGGGGCACCGACTTGCCGTTCAAGCTCAGGCTGGCCTGTACCGGGCCATCCACCGTCGCGCGGACCAGCGGCACTTCCTGCACCCAGCTGCCGTCCTTGCCGCCCGGCTGCAGGCCGGCCTTGCGGAATTCGTCGACCAGATAGTCCACCGTGCGCTGCTCACCGGCCGAGGCCGGGGCGCGGCCTTCAAACTCGTCCGAGGCGAGGATGCGCACATGTCGCGACAATGCTTCCGGATCGATGCCACCGCCGGGCAGGTCATTGGCCGCCGAGGCGATACCGCCCACGAACAGGCAGGAGGACAGCAGCAGGATGCGCATCGGGTTCACGGCAACTACCAACGACAGAATGAATGGCAGATTCTAACCGCCATTGCCTTGGTAGGCGCGACAGCGCTGTAGTGCCGAGCCATGCTCGGCAGGCGCTCCACCGGGAAGGCCCCTGCCGAGCATGGCTCGGCACTACCGGTTTTTGTCGCGGTCCAGCCAGCAGGCCAGACCTTGCGCGTTGAGTTCGATGTCCATCGCCAGCACGCGCAGCACCACTGCCGCGTCCAGCGGGCTGCCCTGCAACCTCAACCGCGCTACGTACAACCCACCCAGCGCGTCCACCAGCAGGCGATGCCGCTCCGGCTCGCCGTTGCAGCGTTGTGCGATCGCCACCATTGCGTCGATCTGTTCGTGCAGGTCCCTGGCCAATCGCGCGGTTTCTTCGACGCGGCCGTAATGGGTCAGGTACATCCCTTCGGGTGATTCGCGCATCAAGCGTTCGATCGAAGCATGCATCGCCTCCGGCTCGAACTGCACCGGCGACGAGGTGGGGATGATGAACGCACCACCGGCATGGTCCAGCTCGCGGTACGACAGACCGAAAGTATCGCCGGTGAACCAGCTGCGGCTGGCTGCGTCCCACACGCAGAAGTGATGCCGGGCGTGCCCCGGCGTATCCACGCAGACCAGCTCACGGCCTGCCAATGACACCCGATGCCCATCCTCGGCAACCACCACACGCTCGGCCGGCACCGGCACGATCCGGCCATAGCTGCGCGCGATCTCGGCTTCGCCGTACACCGCCGTTGCACCGGCAATCAGCCGGGTCGGATCGATCATGTGCTGGGCGCCGCGCGGGTGTACCACCAGCTTTGCATTGGGCAACTGCTGCATCAACGCACCGGCACCGCCGGCATGATCCAGGTGCACATGGGTGACGATCAGCCAATCAATGTCCGCAGGCGTCAACCCCGCCTGCGCAATGCAGGCCAGCAGATTCGGCAGGGAATGTGTGGTGCCGCAATCGACGAACGCGCCGCGCCCATCCTGCACGATCAGGTAGGCCGCATCGAAGTGATCGCGCTGGAACGCGGTGTCGATGGTGTGGATGCCATAGGCAGCGGACATGCGGAGACTCCGGCAGAAACTGGCTTCGATCCTGCCAGCCGCCTTGCCCGCACTCAACCCGGACTTTTGTCGCAGCCGTACCGGCTCAGTGCTGCAGCACGCGCGGGCGCAGCAGCAGGGCAAGCACCATCACCGCCAGGAAGCCGCCGTAGGCGTACAGCACGGCCAGGATCTGCTTCCACAGGCCTTCGGCCACCTCGGTGGCGCCCACGTGGTAGCCCCACAACATGAAGCCGATGCTGGCCACCAGGGCCAGCACCAGCATCGATGCATCAAACAAAGTACGTGTGCGATTGCGCGGCTGGCGCGGGAACCACCAGTACAGCGCCGCCATCACGCAGAACCAGGGGAGAAACAACAACAACGACAACCAGGCCATCGACGTGCTCCTCCACAGGGTGATTACTCCTTCGCCGCTGCCTCGCGCAGTTCGCGCAACGCCGCCAGCACCGGCTCCACTTCCACTTCGACCTTGAACAGTTCGCTCTGCAGCGCATCGCCCTGCTCGGCCTGCTTGAGCACGGCGATCAACTGGCCGGCATCGCGCGGCGAGTCAAAGCCCTCGCTCTGGATCAGCAGCGTGCCTTCGCCATCGAGCAGCTTGAAGTAGAAGCGGCCATCCTTTTCGCGGTACTGCTTGAACAGCGGCAGCGCCGCCTTGGCAGCGACCGCCGCCTTGGGCTTGTCACCGGCGGCAGACAGGTCACGCAGGCCAACAGCGTGGCGCAGTTCCTTCAGCAGCGGGATGGCGAACTGCTCGCGCAGCTGCTGGCCACGCTTGCGCAGGATGGCTTCGATCTTCTCGGGCTCGGCCATCAAGGCGTTGTAGCGCTCGCGCAGCGGCGACAGCTCGGCGTCGATGCGTTCGAACAGCTGCTGCTTGGCATCGCCCCAGCTGATGCCCTCGGCAAAGGCCTTGGCGAAGACTGCGGTCTGCTCCGGGCTGGCGAAAGCCTGGTACATCTGGAACAGCGCCGAGCCTTCTGTGTCCTTGGGCTCGCCGGGCAGGCGCGAGTCGGTGAGGATGGAGAACACCAGCTTCTTCAGCTCATCGCGCGGCACGAACAGCGGGATGGTGTTGCTGTAGCTCTTGCTCATCTTGCGGCCGTCCAGGCCTGCCAGGGTGGCCACCTGTTCGTCGATGATCACTTCCGGCAGGGCGAAGTACTCCTTGCCGTAGACGTGGTTGAAGCGCTGGGCGAAATCGCGCGCCATCTCGATGTGCTGGATCTGGTCGCGACCCACCGGCACCTTGTTGGCGTTGAAAATCAGGATATCGGCGGCCATCAGCACCGGGTACATGAACAGGCCGGCGCTGACGCCTGCGTCGTCGTCGAGCTGTTCCTCGCGGTTCTTGTCCACCGCCGCCTTGTAGGCATGGGCGCGGTTGAGGATGCCCTTGCTGGCAACCACGGTGAGGAACCACATCAGCTCGGTGGTTTCCGGGATGTCGCTCTGGCGGTAGAACCACACCTTGTCCGGGTCCAGGCCGCAGGCCAGCCAACTGGCCGCGATCTCCAGGGTCGAACGCTGGGTGCGCTCGGGCTCCTGCGCCTTGATCAGGCTGTGCAGGTCGGCCAGGAAGAAGAAGCTCTCGATATCCGAGGCCTGGCTGGCGGCGATGGCCGGGCGGATCGCGCCGACGTAATTGCCGAGGTGGGGAGTGCCGGAGGGGGTGATGCCGGTGAGGACGCGGGTAGTCATGTAAACCAAGCTGACGAGCGGATGAACCGGGCCAGTGTAACCGCCCCAGCCTGTCCCCGCCCTCAACCCCATTGCCCGCGCCTGGCCGTTTCAAGCCACGTACCCCGCCAAGGAGCCTGCCATGTACCGTTTTCTAGCCAGTGTGTTGTCGGTTGTCGCGCTATGCGGGTTCAGCCCGGTACGGCCGGCAGATGAGGGTCCGGTGCAGCTGTCGGTGATCGACCGCGACGACGGGCAGGAGCTGGACCTGTACCCGCACCGGGGCCAGCAATGGGTGGCCGGCAGCCCCGGCCACCGCTACAGCGTGCGCATGCAGAACCGCAGCGGCCAGCGCGTGCTGGTGGTGCTGTCGGTGGACGGGGTCAACGCCATCACCGGCCAGACCGCCTCGCCCAGCCAGTCCGGCTATGTACTGGAGCCGTGGCAGAGCAGCGAGATCACCGGCTGGCGCAAATCCAATGCCGAGGTGGCGCAGTTCGTGTTCACCAGCTCCAGCGACAGCTATGCCAGCCGTACCGGTCGCCCGGCCAATGTCGGGGTGATCGGCATCGCGGTGTTCAACGAGGCACGTCGCCCGGTGTATGACGTGCGCCCGCTGCCGGCGCCAAGGCCTGCGCCGCGACCGATGCCGCAGTACGAGGACCGTGCCGAGGCCAGTGCCAGCGCAAATTCCAGCGGGCGGGCGGCTGAAGCCGCTGCACCCAGTGCGATGGCCAAGAGTGAATCGCGGCAGCGGCTGGGCACCGGTCACGGTGAGCGTGAGTGGTCGAGCTCGTCGCTGACCAGCTTCGAGCGTGCAAGCCGTAATCCGGTACAGGTCAGCGAGGTGCGTTATGACTCGCGGCAGCGGCTGGTGGCGTTGGGCGTATTGCCGCGCGGCCATCGTCGCGTGGACAACTCGCCGCAGGCCTTCCCGAGTGGTTTCGTACCGGACCCGCCGGTGCGTGGGCGCTGATTGCTAAACCAGATTGCCATTGATTTGTGGGAGCGGCGTGAGCCGCGAAGCTGACATTGCCCCAACGCTTGCAAGTTGTGCCATCTGATGAACCCCCTGCTTCGCGGCTCACGCCGCTCCTACAAAAAGGCAAAAAAGAAGCCGATGCCAGAGGACTGGCATCGGCTTCTGATTGAGGCAGACGACTTCCGTCAATCACCCGGCATCAGTGGTAATCCGGGTAGTCCTTGTGCAGCGCTTTCTGGAAGTCGCGCACTTCGGTTTCCGCGCGGTCCTTGGCCCAGCCATAGCGTTCCTGCAGGCGACCTGCGAGGTATTCGGCGTTGCCTTCAGCCACCTTCATGTCGTCATCGGTGATATCGCCCCACTTGGCCTGTACCTTGCCCTTGAGCTGGGTCCACTTGCCGGAAATGATGTCTTTGTTCATTACGCTTCTCCTGCGGATACGCGGTTGATTCGCGTGGGACCAGCTTCGCCGCCGCGCCGTTGGCATCAGGTCCATGTTTCGTTGTGTGCTGCTGACTTTGGTGAACATCGCTTCAGCTAGCGGACTCCGTGCATGAAAAAGGCCGGCATTGCCGGCCTTTTCGTTCATCTGCAGGACCCTGCCGGATCAATGACCCTTGGCAGCATCCTCCACCTTTTCACCGGCCTTCTGCACGTCCTTGCCTGCACCGGCAACGGTATTGCAGCCAGCCAACACCGCGACCGAGAACAGCGACAACATCATCAGGGCAACCAAACGCTTCATGTGTTTCTCCTGTGGTGGTTCCATCGGTGCGGCCCACAACGGGCCGCGTGTTCATCAGCACTTGCCGTCTTTGCAATCCTGCGCCTTGTCTTCGACCTTTTCACCGGCCTTCTGCATGTCCTTGCCGGCGCCCGCCACGGTATTGCAGCCGCTGAGCATGCCAACCGAGAACGCGCCCACCAGGGCCAACATCAACAGTCGCTTCATCATTCGTCTTCTCCTCCCTTCAATGCGGATGCCGTGGCCGGTGACCAGCGGCAGGCAGTCCGCGTGTGAAGACGAATCTGGCGGCTCGGCCGTGTGCTCCGCGTGAAGTCGCGCAGCACACGTTCAGTGATGTCGGTCGATTGTTAATCGCGCATCAGCGTGGATTTGCCGAACAGACTCTCCACCAGGTCCACCGCAAGTTCGGCGGTGCGGTTCTGGTGATCAAGCAGCGGGTTCAACTCGACGATGTCCAGCGAGCCCATCAAGCCGGTGTCGGCAATCATCTCCATCACCAGCTGTGCTTCGCGGTAATTGACGCCGCCGGGAACCGTGGTGCCGACGCCCGGCGCGATGCTGGGGTCGAGGAAGTCCACGTCGAAACTGACATGCAGATGGGTGTTGGCATCGATGCCGTGCAACGCGGCTTCCATCGTCCGCTTCATCCCGGCTTCGTCGATGTAACGCATGTCGTAGACATCAACTCGGTGCTGCTTGATCAGGCGCTTCTCTTCCGGATCAACCGAGCGGATGCCGATCTGGTGCACCTGCCACGGCGCGATCGCCGGGGCACTGCCGCCGAGGTGGGTCAAGCCTTCCGGCCCGAGGCCACACAGGCAGGCCACCGGCATGCCATGGATGTTGCCCGACGGAGTGACATCGGAGGTGTTGAAGTCCGAATGCGCATCCAGCCACAGCACGCGCAACTGCTTGCCCTGCTCACGGCACCAGCGTGCGACCGCAGTGATCGAACCAACGCCCAGGCAATGGTCGCCACCGAGCATGATCGGCATGCGGCCTTCCTTCAGCTCGGCGTAGCTGGCTTCCATCAGTGCGTGGTTCCATGCCACCACTTCGTCGAGATGACGGTAGCCCTGTACCGGGCCGGTCCATGGATTACGCGGACCATCGAGGTTGCCGATGTCGCGCACATCAACGCCGCGCTCCACCAGCGCCTCGGGCAGGCCGGCGATACGCAGCGCCTCCGGGCCCAGCCGCGCACCGCGCGCGCCGGCACCCACATCGGTAGGCACGCCAATCAGCGACACCGGACGAAAACTGCTCATACCACCTCCGTTGCAAATGAAATCAGTTTAGCGAGCCGACCCGCATCCGCCTTGCGGCAGCGCAGCAGGCATAGCCGGATTGTGCGCGGCGAAGATGACTTTTATCAGGCAGCGCCAGCGCTGCCGGGAGGATACTCGCGCCGTGAACACGACCTCGCCCACGCCAGTCCTCCTTGCCGCCCCACACCGGCTGTTGTTCTTCATCGGCGTGAGCAATCTCGGCCTGGCGATGGGCTGGTGGGCGCTGTGGCTGGGTGGACTGCAGCTGGGCAATCCCCTGCCCGCACCCGCCGTGCCGCCGGCATGGCTGCACGGGCTGTGGATGCAGTATCTGGTGCTGCCGAGCTTCATCTTCGGCTTCCTGCTGACGGTGTTCCCGCGCTGGATGGGATTGCCAGCACTGCCGCGATGGCAGTACGCCGGGGTCGGCGGCGGCCTGTTCGGCGCGCAGATCACGCTGCTTGCGGCCAGCCTAGGCTGGCAGCCGGGAGTGTGGCTGGCCCTGTTGTTGGGATTGCTGGGTTGGGCGTTCGGCCTGGTCGCACTTGGCCGTTTGCTGCTGCAGGAGAAAGGTCGCACCTGGCATGCGTGGTCGTGCTGGTCCGGCTTGCTGCTGGGCTGGATAGGCCTGCTCTGCTTCGCCATCGCTGCCGCAGGCGGCGATGTCCGAGGGCAGGCACTGAGCGTGTCGATCGGCACCTTCACACTGTTGCTGCCGATCTACGCCAGCGTCGCCCATCGCATGTTTCCGTTCTTCGCCGGCAACGTGGTGCCGGGTTACCAGGCGTGGCGGCCACCGCAATGGCTGGCGATCCTGTGGGCGCTGTGCCTGCTGCACCTGCTCGGCGAATCGCTGCTGCTGCCGCTGGTCACGCTGCTGGCCGACGCCGGCTTGCTGCTGCTGTCGTTGTACTCGCTGTGGCGCTGGTGGCCGCGCGGTCCCAAGCCGCCGCTGTTGAGCGTGCTGTTTTACGGGCTGGCGTGGTGGCCGTTGGCGATGCTGTTGTATCTGCTGCAGGACATCGCCGCGCTCGCCGGCCACGCGGGTTGGCTGGAACGCGCACCGCTGCATGCCTTGGCGATTGGTTTGTTTGGGAGCTTGTTGGTGGCGATGGTCACACGTGTGACCCAAGGTCATTCCGGGCGTGCGCTGGTGATGCCGATGGTCGCCTGGATCGCCCTGCTCGGCCTGCAACTGGTTGCACTGCTACGCATCCTCGCTCCGCTGCTGGACGATCCCTGGCGCTGGCATGCCGTGGCTGCTGCTGGCTGGCTGCTGGTGCTTGCGCCGTGGCTGCTGCGGTTGGGGTGGATCTACTGGCGCCCGCGTGCGGATGGAAAGCCGGACTGAGCGCTGTGCTCAGACCTGCACACGGCCGTCGGCCAGATGCACCACCTGCTGGCCGAACACGTCCACGTCTTCCGGATCATGGCTGATCAGCAGCAGCGGAATGCCGGTCTGGTCCAACACGGTTTCCAATTCCTGGCGCAGATGCGCACGCAGGGCGTGGTCGAGCGCAGCGAACGGCTCATCCAACAGCAGCGCCTGCGGCCTGGTCACCAGCGCCCGCGCCAAGGCGGTGCGCTGACGCTGGCCGCCGGAGATCTGCGCGGGCAACAGGTCTCCGAGGTGATCGATGCGGAACGCCTGCAACCATTGCTCGACCGCCTCGATACGACGGCTCCGCGGCGGATTCAACAGGCCTCGCTGCAGGCCAAAACCCACGTTCTGCCGCACCGTCAGGTGCGGGAACAAGGCGTAGTCCTGGAACACATAGCCGATGCGGCGCCGCTGCGGTGAGAGGTTGATACCTGCCGCCGCATCGAACAGCGCCTGCCCGTGCATGCGGATCACACCGGCATCCGGCCGCAGCAACCCGGCCACCGCCTTCAAGGTCAAACTCTTGCCTGCGCCAGACGGACCGAACAACACCACATTCGGCTGGGTGCAGCGCAAGGCCGCCTGCAGCTGGAACTGCTGGCCAGCCGCGCTCAGAAGGCGTTGGACGTCCAACTCAAGCCACATTGCGCGCCCCCTCCTGCCGCCGTCCGACCAGCCGCGCAGCGAGCAGCAGCACGCTGATGCAGACCAGCGAGGACAGCAGCACCAAGGCATTGGCACGGCCGTCGTTGCCGGCCTGCACCGCTTCGTAGATGGCGATGGACAAGGTCTGGGTGCGCCCGGGAATACTGCCGGCGACCATGATGGTGGCGCCGAACTCGCCCATCGCACGGGCGAACGCCAGCAACAGGCCGGCAAGAATGCCGCGCCATGCCAGCGGCAAGGTCACCCGGAAGAACAGCGCCAGTTCGGACACGCCCAAGGTGCGTGCAGCCTGTTCCAGCTGCCCATCAACGTCTTCAAATGCCGCACGCGCTGGTTTGAACACCAGCGGGAACGAAGCCACCGCAGCAGCAATCACCGCAGCCTGCCAGGTAAACACAAGATTGATGCCGAAACTGCTCTCCAGCCATGCGCCGAGCGGGCCCTTGCTGCCGATCAGCACCAGCAGGTAATAACCAAGCACCGTTGGCGGCAACACCATCGGCAAGGTGAACACCGTGTCCAGCAACTCACGGCCAGGAAAGCGCCGCCGCGCCAGCAAGGCGCCGAATCCGACACCGAGCACGAGGTTGATCGCGGTCGCCCAGCCGGCCACCTTCAACGACAACCACAGCGCGCTCCAGTCCAGATCCACCATCAAGGGCTGCCGAACCCGTGCCTGTGCAGGATGGCCTGGCCCGGCGCCGAGCGCACGAAGGCGATGAAGCGCCTGGCTTCGGCGGCATTGCGGCTGCTCTTCACCATTGCCAGCGGATAGCTGATGCCGCCGGCAACCGGCACCTGGAAGGCGCGCTGCACGCGCTCGCTCATCGCCTGTGCGTCGGTGGCATAGACGAAGCCTGCATCCACTTCACCACGCGCCACGTAGTCCAGCGATTGCCGCACGTTCTGGGTGCTGATCATCTTGGCCTGCATCGTCGGCCACAAGCCGGCCTGCTGCAGCGCACCGCGTGCATAGCGGCCTACCGGCACGCTGTCGGGGTTGCCGATGGCGACGCGCTTCACATCGGCCTTGGCCAGTGCCGCCAACGTGGTCGGCTTGTTGCTGGCCTGCGGCGGCACCACCACCCACAGGCTGTTCTGCGCGAATACGTGCTGCGTCGTTGGATCAATCAGGCCTTCGGTGCTGGCCTGCGCCATCGTGGCCTGGTCGGCCGAGGCCAGCACATCGACCGGCGCGCCGCGCGCGATCTGCTGCAGCAAGGTGCCGGAGGCGGCGAAGTTCAAATCAACCTTCGTGCCCGGGTTGGCTTTTTCGTACGCAGCGGAAATCTCGCGGAAACTCTCGGTCAGGCTGGATGCAGCGGAGACCGTCAGTTCAGCCGCGCTTGCCGGCAGGGTGGCAGCCAGCAACAACAACGCCCACAGCTTGTTCATGCATGCATCCTCGGTTGGGCATCATTCGCTTGCATCATCGGTGGCCGCCATCAGCGCCAGGCGCTCGGGTTGCAGCAGGATGATCTCACGCTGCTTCACCGCAATGACTTCCTCGTCACTCAACCGCCGCAGTACGCGGCTGGCGGTTTCTGGAGCCATGCGCAGGTAGTTGGCGATTTCGGTGCGGGTCATGGTCAGGTTGAAGCGGTGTGCGGAAAATCCACGCCGCGCGTAGCGGTTGGAGATATCCAGCAGGAACGCGGCCATGCGTTCCTCGGTGCGGTAGTTGGCGGCCAGCAAGGCGGCCTTGCCGATCTCGGCGCTGAGCAGGCTGAACAGCTTGGCCTGCAGGCCAGGCATGCGGCTGGCCAGCATGCTGATGCGCGGAAACGAGATACGGCACAGGTGCACGGTATCCAGCGCCACCGCATTGCAGGGATAGCGCGAACCGTGGATGGCGTTCAGGCCAATGACTTCGCCTGGCAGCGAGAAACCCAGCACCTGTTCATTGCCGAGACTGTCGTCGACAAAGGTCTTGACCATGCCAGCGCGCACCGCAGCGATTGCATCGAAGGGCTCACCCGCGCGGAAGATGTAGTCGCCCGCATGGTAGGGCCCAACGTGGTCGACCATCACGTGCAGCTCGTTCAGCGCGGTCTTGTCGTAGCCCTGCGAGCTGCAGGCATCGGAGAACGCACAGGTCGTGCAGAAATGCAGCGCGTCACCGTCGCCGGCAGCGGCTGGATTCGGTGTCGCGGTTCCCAGGGGGCCGCGCGGTGGGGGCGTAGGTGACGTCATTCCGTTTTCAAGCAACAGCAGCCAAGGGGCGGAAGCACGCTGCGATCATACGCCACAGCAGCTCACCTTCGTTCTGGATCAACAACATGTCGCCGTCACGCCGTAGCCAGCCGCGTTCGATGAACATGCCGACGCGCGCCCATGCGTGCTCGAAGCAGGCGTCGAATGGCTGCGCGTTGCGCCATTCGAACGCGCCCATATCCAACGCGTGGTCGCAGGCCAGGCTCTGCACCACCTCATCGGTCATGCGTTCATGCTCGGAAAGAATAAGCCCGGAGGATATCCCCGGCTGCCCCACCACCAGGCAGGCGCGCCAATTGCGCAGCTCCGGCTCGATGCGGCAGATGACATCGCCGATCTGGCTGCAGGCACCCACACCGATGCCGAGCAAATCATGGCGTTCGCGCCGCGGCACACCGAGCAGGTCACAATGACGCTGGCCATCGCCGTTGCGCGACGGCATCGGCAGGTCCGGCCGCTGGTAGTGATCGCCGCCCAGCGGCAGGTAGCCACCAGCACGCAACAGCCGCCATGCCTGCAGCCAGTCCGTTGGCAAGGGGTACTCGGGCAGCAAGGCGGGCGACGGCAGGATGATGCGTTCGGGTGCCAGCTCCAGCACACGCTGCAACCGCCGCAGGAACGACACATCGGCGTAGCACGGCACCCGCAGCTGGTAATAGCAGGCGGTGAACCCGGCCTGCTGGGCTTGCGCCAGCATTGCCGGTCCGTCGACGCCGGCATGGTCGATCACCGTCATCCGCGTGCAGCCAACCTCACGCAAGGAAGCCGGTGCGACATCGCTGGCCGCATCAAGACGCACCTCGACCTGCGGGCGGGCGATGGTGCACAGCTGCTCCGGCACCGCGTCCAACAGGCGGCCCAGTAGCGCAGGTGGCAGATGTTCGACGATGCCGGGCTGCAGCACCATGGCCGCCACTTCGCGGTCGCTGGCCAGCATGTTGGCATGCAGGCGCAGGCAGACCAGCAGCGCGTCCAGCACGTTCTCGGCGCGCTCCAGGTCATGCGGTGGTGCGCAGAACCCCAAGGTGAGCGCGCGCGGAATCAGATGCTCGTTGCTGGCCTGCATGGCTGCGCGCCAGCCGGCCTCGGCGAAGCCAGGACTCAGCTCCGCCGGCGCCGGGAACAGCACGTGCGCGGGCTGCTGCAGCAAAGCAACATGCAATGTGGCGTCATCCATCCCGGCGGTCTCTACTGACATGCATCCATCCTCGCGCACGGACCGCCGGTTTTCACTGATCTGGATCAAGCCCGGCGCTGTTTCTCCGCAGCTGCGGCGTCGATGGCTTCAGGCAGGTCGGTCTCGCGATCCAGCTGCGGGAAGTTGCGACGCTCCATCCGACGGATGGCGAAGTGCATCCACGCCAGCGCAATGCTGACCAGCACGAACAGCAGCATGAAGCAGCTGCTCCAGATGCCTAGCGCATCATTCAAGGCGCCAAACACGATGGGCAGGATGAAGCCGCCGAGGCCACCGATCATGCCGACCACACCACCAACCGAGCCCACGTGCTGCGGGTAGTAAACCGGGATGTGCTTGTACACCGCGGCCTTGCCCAGCGACATGAAGAAGCCGAGCACGAATACCAGCACGGTGAACAGGGTCACGCTGATCGCCAGGTGGAAACTGATCTCGCCGTGTATGCCCTGCACGATGTAGCGGGTATCCGGATAGGCCAGAATGAAGGTGCAGATCACCGACACACCCAGCGTCCAGTACATCACCCGCCGTGCACCGATGCGGTCGGACATCCAGCCGCCCACCACCCGGAACAGGCTGGCCGGGATCGAATAACACGCAGCCAGTACGCCTGCGGTGCCCACATCCATGCCGTAGGCGCCGACCAGATAGTGCGGCAGCCACAGTGCCAGCGCGACGAAGCCGCCGAACACGAAGAAGTAATACAGCGAGAAGCGCCACACCTGCAGGTTCTTCAGCGGTGCCATCTGCTCGGCGAAGGACATCGGCTTGACGCCACTGCGGCGGCGGTCCTCCAGCGAAGGATCTTCCTTGCTGAACAGATAGAACAGCACGGCGGTCACCGCCAGACCGACGGCCCACAGCTTGGCCACCATCATCCAACCCGAGGCCACCATCACCAGCGGCGCCAGCAGCTTGGTTACGGCCGACCCGATGTTGCCGGCACCAAAGATGCCCAGCGCGGTGCCCTGCTTCTCCGCCGGGAACCACTTGGACACATAGGTGACGCCGACCGAGAAGTTACCGCCGGCGATGCCGACGAACAAGGCCGCCAGCAGGAACTGCGGGTAGGTCTGTGCATAGGTCAGCAGCCAGGTCGCGACTGCGCCGCACAGCATCACCAGGGTCATCACCTTGCGGCCACCGAACTGATCGGACCAGATGCCGAGGAAGACGCGGATCACCGAGCCGGTCAATACCGGGGTGGCGATCAGCAGGCCGAACTGAGTGTCATTCAAACCCAGTTGCTCGCTGATCTGGATGCCGATGATGGCGAAGATCATCCACACCGCGAAACACACGGTGAAGGCGAAGGTACTCAGCCACAGCGCACGTTGTTGTTCGCCGCTGCTGATGTTCTGCAAATTCTGGCTCATTGCCGCTCCTGGGGGATTACGTCTTACTCGGCTTGTGCTTCGATGTCTTCCAGCCCGCGTACCGGGTAGCGCTCGCGCAGCTCCAGCAGGAACTGCTGCACGTCACGCTGGCGCACCTGCAATTCGAGGTAGTCGCTGATCTGCGGCTGAACCTGCTCGAAAGTGAGCGCTGTTCCGGCCTCCAGCGCATCGATGCTGACCACGTGATAGCCCCAACGCGATTCCACCGGGAAGCCCGCCAGGCCCTGCCGCAGGCGGAATACCTGGCGATCGAACTCCGGCGTGGTCTGGCCGCGTTGCAGCCAACCCAGCTCGCCGCCTTCGCTGCTGGACGGGCATTGCGAATGGCGCGCGGCCAGATCGGCGAACAGATGTGGCTGTTCCAACAGTTCGGCGATCAGCTTCTCGGCCTGGGTGCGGGCCTTCAGCCGGCCAGCGATATCGTCGGCCGGTGCCGCCAGCAGGATGTGGCGAACGCGGATACGGTCGGGCGAGCGGAAGCGCTCGGGGTTCTGCGCGAAGTAGCGTTGGCAGTCGTCTTCGGTTGGCACGCGGTCTTCCAGCGTCTGTTCGATCAGTTGCTGGATGCGGGCTTCTTCGCTGGTCTCCTGGCCGACGCCGGGGGCGTCGGCCAGACCAAGCCGCTCGGCTTCCAGCCGCAGCAGCTCGCGTACCACCAGCGCACGTGCCGCGTCGGCGCGTGACTGCTCCGGGCGCATCGCCCGGTGGTATTGCATCTCGCGGGCGATATCGGCCTCGCTGATCGGTGTGTCCTGCACGTACAGGCTGCACGGTGCCGGTTGGCCGAGGCTGCGCGGGCCATCATCGGCGTCGTGATGGTGGCCGGCCTCGGCCGGCACCGGTGTCTGCGAGTCGATGACGGTGATCGGGAGAATGCGTGGCAGGCTGCCCATGAGTTACTCCCGCGGACCGTAGCGCAGCGTGGCCTGGCGGCGGCGCACCACCTGGTACGGACGCCACAGGTAGCTGATCGGCACGCTCCACACATGCACCAGGCGGGTAAACGGGGCGATCAGCACCAGCGTCAGGCCGAGGAAGATGTGCGCCTTGTAGACCCAATGCACGCCTTCGACGTAATCGGCCGCACCGGCACGGAAGGTGACAATGTGCTGCGCCCACTCGGCCAGCATCACCATCACCCCGCCATCCAGGTGTCCGGCCGAGACCTTGATGCTGTACAGGCCAAGGCAGAGCTGGGCGAACAGCAGCACCAGCACCAGCGTGTCACCGAAGCTGCCGATCGCACGTACCCGCGCATTGGTCAGGCGACGCACCAGCAGGATGGTGATGCCGACGAAGCACAGCGCACCGAAGAAGCCACCCACCACCATTGCCAGCAACTGCTTCTGCGAGGAAGTGATGAAGGGCTCGTACAGGGCATGCGGGGTCAGCAGGCCGACGAAGTGACCGCCGAGGATGGCGATGATGCCGATGTGGAAGCAGTTGCTGCCAAAGCGCATGCCGCGGTCGGACAGCAACTGGGTGGAGCCGGTACGCCAGCTGTACATGGCCTTGTCATAGCGCGCCCAGCTGCCGATCAACAGCACCGCCACCGCGATGTAGGGATAGAACTGGAAGGCGAACTGATTGAGGTAATTCATGGCTGGATCTCCCGCGGCTGCGCGCGTGCCGGTGAACGATGGGGTGGATCGCAATCCTGCGAAGGTGCATCGGCGCCAAAGCGCACCGCTTCCTCTTCCCACAGGCGGTCCATGGCTTCGACGGTGTCGTCGCGCACTTCTTCGCTGGCCCGCTGGCGCAGCACGGCCAGGTTGACCTTGCCCTCGCCGGCCTCGACCAGGATCTCCAGCAGCACCGCATGCGGCAGCTGCCGCTCGGCCGCGCGCGCAGCGAGCATGCCGGCGATGTGGCCGATGTGGTGCAGCCAGTCCTTGGCCTCGGCCTGCGGCCGATGCGAGAGGTATTCCAGCAGCAGCGGCAGGTAGTCCGGCAGTTCGCGCGCATCCAGCTCGAAACCGTTCTTGCGATAGGCATCGATCAGGTCGACCATGGCCTGGCCGCGGTCACGCGATTCGCCGTGGATGTGTTCGAACACCAGCAGGCTCATCGAGCGGCCACGGTCGAAGGTGGCCAGCCAGCGGTCCTGCGCGTCCAGCGGGTCGGTAGCGAGCAGGTCACGGACGAAGGTCTGCAACTGCCTGCGACGGGCCGGCGACAGCGCCGGATCGTCGCAGGCCTCAAGCAGCTCCTCGCCATGCTGCCAAAGCTCGTCACGCGGATAGTCCAGCAATACGCCAATCAGCTTGAGCACACTCATTTCACCACCTCATGCCGGTGCTGGCGGTTGGGATGCACCGCGAAGGTGGTGCTCTTGCGCTGGGTGAACAGGTCGGCCGGGCTGTCGCCGTTGCAGCCATTGCCGAAGGTGAAGCCGCAACCGCCACGCTCGCCGAAGGCGTCGTTGGCGTACTCGCGGTGCGCGGTCGGGATCACGAAGCGATCCTCGTAGTTGGCGATGGCCAGGTAGCGGTACATCTCCTCCACCTGCCTCGGGGTCAAACCGACCTGTTCGAGCACACGCATGTCTTCCACGCCGTCCACGTTCTTGGCGCGGCGCCAGGCACGCATCGCCATCAAACGCTCCAGTGCGCGGATGACTGGCGCTTCGTCACCGGCGGTCAGCAGATTGGCCAGGTAACGGACCGGGATGCGTAGCGAGGCGATATCCGGCAGTTCGCCGCTCATGCCGACATGGCCACGCTCTGCCGCCGACTGGATCGGCGACAACGGCGGCACGTACCAGACCATCGGCAAGGTGCGGTATTCCGGGTGCAGCGGCAGCGCCAGCTTCCAGTCGATGGCCAGCTTGTAGACCGGTGACTGCTTGGCCGATTCCAGCCAGCTGTCGGGAATGCCTTCGGCACGCGCGGCCTCGATCACCGCCGGGTCGAACGGGTCCAGGAAGATGTCCAGGTGTGACTGGTACAGGTCCTTCTCCGCCGCCACCGATGCGGCCTCGGCGATGCGGTCGGCGTCGTACAGCATCACCCCGAGGTAGCGGATGCGGCCCACGCAGGTTTCCGAACACACGGTGGGCTCGCCCATCTCGATGCGCGGGTAGCAGAAGATGCACTTCTCGGACTTGCCGCTCTTCCAGTTGTAATAGATCTTCTTGTACGGGCAGGCCGACACGCACATGCGCCAACCACGGCACTTGTCCTGGTCGATCAGCACGATGCCGTCTTCCTCGCGCTTGTAGATCGCACCGGAAGGACAGGCTGAGACGCAGGCCGGGTTGAGGCAGTGCTCGCACAGCCGCGGCAGGTACATCATGAAGGTCTTCTCGAAGGCGCCGTAGATCTCCTTCTGCACCTTGTCGAAGTTGTAATCACGCGAGCGCTTGGAGAACTCGCTGCCGAGGATTTCCTCCCAGTTCGGGCCCCACTCGATCTTCTCCATGCGCTGGCCGGTCAGCAGCGAGCGCGGCCGTGCGGTCGGCTGGTGCTTCAGCTCCGGTGCGTCGTGCAGGTGCTGGTAATCGAAGTCGAACGGCTCGTAGTAGTCGTCGATCTGCGGCAGGTCGGGGTTGGAGAAGATCTTGGCCAGCATGCGCCAGCGGCCACCGGCGCGCGGCACCAGCTTGCCGCTGCCGTTGCGCACCCAACCGCCGTTCCACTTCTCCTGGTTTTCCCATTCCTTGGGATAACCGATGCCGGGCTTGGTCTCGACATTGTTGAACCAGGCGTACTCCACGCCTTCGCGCGAGGTCCACACGTTCTTGCAGGTGATCGAGCAGGTATGGCAGCCGATGCACTTGTCCAGGTTCAAGACCATCGCAATCTGGGCACGTACTTTCATCACACCACCTCCCGTGCGGCGACAACCGACTCTTCACCATCCAGCCAATCGATCTTGTCCATCTTGCGCACGATCACGAACTCATCGCGGTTGGTACCGCAGGTACCGTAGTAGTTGAAGCCCCAGGCCAGCTGCGCGTAACCGCCGATCATGTGGGTGGGCTTGAGCACGATGCGGGTCACCGAGTTGTGGATGCCACCGCGGGTACCGGAGATCTCCGAACCCGGCACATTGATGATGCGTTCCTGGGCGTGGTACATCATCGCCATGCCCGGCATAACGCGCTGGCTTACCACCGCACGCGCAGCGATCGCACCGTTGACGTTGAACAGCTCGATCCAGTCGTTGTCCTCGATGCCGGCATTGCGTGCGTCGTCCTCGCTCAGCCAGACGATGGGGCCGCCACGCGACAGCGTCTGCATGATCAGGTTGTCGCTGTAGGTGCTGTGGATGCCCCACTTCTGGTGCGGGGTGATCCAGTTCAGCACGATCTCCTTGTTGCCGTTCTGGCGCTTGTTGAGCAGCGGCTCCACCGTTCGTGTATTGACCGGCGGCCGGTAGCTCATGAAGGCCTCACCGAAGTCGATCATCCACTCGTGGTCCTGGTAGAACTGCTGGCGGCCGGTGACGGTGCGCCAAGGAATCAGCTCGTGCACATTGGTATAGCCGGCGTTGTAGCTGACGTTGTCGTCTTCAAGGCCGGACCAGATCGGCGAGGAAATGATCTTGCGCGGCTGTGCCTGGATGTCACGGAAGCGGATCGCCTCGTGCTCCTTGCCCACCGCCAGATGCGTGTGCTCGCGGCCGGTGAAGGTGCCCAGCGACTCCCAGGCCTTGACCGCGACATGGCCATTGGTTTCCGGCGCCAGGTGCAGGATCACTTCGCAGGCATCGATGGCGGTATCAATCGCCGGCCGGCCCTGGCTGATGCCTTCGTCCAGCACGGTGTGGTTGAGCTTGCCGAGGAATTCCACCTCGTGCTTGGTATCCCAGCTCATGCCCTTGCCGCCGTTGCCGAGTTTGTCCAGCAGCGGGCCCAGCGAGGTGAACTTGCGGTAGAGGTTGGGGTAGTCGCGCTCGACCACCGCCATGCTCGGCATGGTCTTGCCGGGGATGGCCTCGCACTGACCCTTCTTCCAGTCGGCGACGCCGAACGGCATGCCCAGTTCGTTGGGCGTGTCGTGCAGGGTCGGCACCAGCACCAGATCCTTCTCGACACCGAGCACACCCGGCGCCATGTCGCTGAGAGTGCGTGCGACGCCCTTGAAGATCTCCCAATCGCTGCGCGATTCCCAGGCCGGGTCCACCGCCTTGGACAGCGGGTGGATGAAGGGATGCATGTCCGAGGTGTTGAGGTCGTCCTTCTCGTACCAGGTGGCGGTCGGCAGCACGATGTCCGAGTACAGCGCGGTGGTGCACATGCGGAAGTCCAGCGTCACCAGCAGGTCGAGCTTGCCTTCCGGGGCTTCGTCACGCCACTTCACGTCCTCGGGCTTTACCGCGCCCATCTCGCCCAGGTCCTTGCCCTGCAGGCCATGGCGCGTGCCGAGCAGATGCCGCAGCATGTACTCGTGGCCCTTGCCGGAGGAACCGAGCAGGTTGGAGCGCCAGATGAACATCATCCGCGGGTGGTTCTGCGCGGCATCCGGATCGGCGAAGGCGAAGTCCAGCGAGCCGTCCTTGAACTTGGACAGCGCATAGTCGGCCGGTGCGATGCCGGCCTGTTCGGCCTCGCGCACCAGCTGCAGTGGATTGCGGTCCAGCTGCGGCGCGCTCGGCAACCAGCCCATGCGCACCGCGCGCAGGTTGAGGTCGGCCAGGCTGCCGCTGTACTTGGAGGCATCGGCCAGCGGCGACAGCAGTTCGTCGACCTGCAGCTTCTCGTAACGCCATTGCCCGGTATTGAAGTAGAAGAACGAGGTGCCGTTCATCTGCCGTGGCGGCCGGCTCCAGTCCAGACCGAAGGCCAGCGGCTGCCAGCCGGTCTGCGGGCGCAGCTTTTCCTGGCCCACGTAATGCGCCCAGCCACCACCGGTCTGGCCCACGCAGCCGCACATGACCAGCATGTTGATCAGGCCGCGGTAGTTCATATCGTTGTGGAACCAGTGGTTCATGCCGGCGCCGACGATGATCATGCTGCGACCATGGGTCTTGTCGGCGGTGCGGGCGAACTCACGGGCGATCTCGATCACCTCGGCACGTGACACGCCGGTGATGCGCTCCTGCCAGGCGGGAGTGCCCGGCACATTGTCATCGAAACTCTTGGCAACATTGCCGCCGCCGAAGCCGCGATCAACGCCGTACTGCGCCAGCAACAAGTCATAAACCGTGGCCACCAATGCTTCGTCGCCATCGGCCAACTGCAGGCGGCGCAGCGGGATGTTGCGCTCCAGTACTTCTTCGGCCGGTGCCGCGGTCCAGCCGTCGCTCTCGATGCCACCGAAATACGGGAAGCTCACCGCCTCGATGCCGTCGTGGATGTCGGCCAGACTCAGGCGCAGGCGCGTGTCATGGCCATCGCTGGCCTTTTCCTCGATGTTCCACTTGCCCTTCTCGCCCCAACGGAAGCCGACCGAGCCATTCGGCACGGTGATATCACCGCTGTTCTCGTCGAACGCCAGTGTCTTCCATTCCGGGTTATTGCTTTCACCAAGACCGCCCAGCTCACTGGCGCGCAGGAAGTGACCCGGCACCAGACGGCCATCGGCACGGCGCTCGATGCGCACCAGCATCGGCATGTCCGAGTACTGGCGGCAGTAGTCCTGGAAGTATTGCGAGGGCGTATCGACGTGGAACTCGCGCAGGATCACGTGGCCGAAGGCGAATGCCAGCGCGGCATCGGTACCCTGCTTGGGATGCAGCCAATGGTCGGTGAGCTTGGCCAGCTCCGAGTAGTCGGGACAGATCGCCACCGTCTTTGTGCCGTTGTATCGCGCCTCGGTGAAGAAGTGCGCATCAGGCGTACGCGTCTGCGGCACGTTCGAGCCCCAGGCGATGATGTAGCGGCTGTTGTACCAGTCGGCCGATTCCGGCACGTCGGTCTGCTCGCCCCATACCTGCGGCGAGGCCGGCGGCAGATCGCAGTACCAGTCGTAGAACGACAGACAGGCGCCACCGAGCAGCGACAGATAGCGCGCGCCGGCGGCGTAGGACACCATCGACATCGCCGGAATCGGCGAGAAGCCAACGATGCGGTCCGGGCCGTATTCCTTGGTGGTGTAGAGGTTGGAGGCGGCGATGATCTCGTTGGCCTCGTCCCAGTTCAGGCGCACGAAACCGCCCATGCCACGGCGACGCTTGTACTCGCGCGACTTGGCCGGGTCCTGCACGATGCTGGCCCAGGCCTCGACCGGTGACATGGTCTTGCGGGCCTGCCGCCACATGCGCAGCAGCGTGCCGCGGATCAGCGGGTACTTGAGCCGGTTGGCGCTGTACAGGTACCAGGAATAGCTGGCACCACGCGGGCAGCCGCGTGGCTCGTGATTGGGCAGGTCCGGGCGGGTCCGCGGGTAGTCGGTCTGCTGGGTTTCCCAGGTGACCAGGCCGTTCTTGACGTAGATCTTCCAGCTGCAGGAGCCAGTGCAGTTCACACCGTGGGTGGAACGTACGATCTTGTCGTACTGCCAGCGGGCGCGATAACTGTTTTCCCAGTCCCGCCCTTCGCTCTTGCTGAACCCATGGCCATCGGCGAAGGGTTGTGGATCACGCTTGAAGAACTGCAAGCGATCAAGGAAATAGCTCATGGTGAATCTCCGTTCGCAAACTGCTGCATCGTGGCTATGTGTTGCATCTGGCTGCGGTGCATTGCTTTCTCAGCAGGGGGTTTCAGCCCCGCGCCGGTAGTACCACCACCAGGTAACCGCCAGGCAGGTGATGTAGAACGCAATGAAGCCGTACAGCGCCATGTCCGGGCTGCCGGTCAAGGTGATGGACGAGCCGTAACTCTTGGGGATGAAGAAGCCGCCGTAGGCACCGATGGCACCGGAGAAGCCGACAACGGCGGCGGACTCGATGCTGGCCTGATGGGCCGCGGCCTTCTTGCCTTCGGCGCCTTCATTGGCCGACAGGCGCTCGTGCAGGGTGCGGAAGATCACCGGGATCATCCGGAAGGTGGTGCCATTGCCGATGCCGCTGAGCACGAACAAGGCCATGAACGAGAGCAGGAAGCCGTAGAAGTTGCCGCCCTGGCCGTGGCTCGGCAGGAAGTGCAGCACACCGAACACGGCTGCGATCATCAGCGCGAATACCCAGAAGGTCAGCCGTGCGCCGCCCCAGCGGTCAGCCATGCTGCCACCCACCGAGCGCATCAGCGCACCCAGCAGCGGACCAATGAAGGCATAAGCCAGTGGATTCACGTCCGGGAACTGGCTCTTGACCAGCATCGGGAAGCCGGCGGAGAAGCCGATATAGGAACCGAAGGTGCCGATGTACAACCAGCACATCAGCCAGTTGTGCTTGCGGCGGAAGATCACCGCCTGCTCGGAAAACGACGAGCGGGCACTGGTCAGGTCATTCATGCCGACCCAGGCGGCAATCGCGAAGAACGCAATGAACGGCACCCAGATGAAGCCGGCGTTCTGTACGAACAAGGGTGCACCGCCATCGGCCACCGCCTGTGGTGCGCCGCCCATGGCGCCAAACACGCCGACGCTGATCACCAGCGGCACCACCGCCTGCGAGACCGACACGCCTACATTGCCCAGGCCCGCGTTCAAGCCCAGCGCCATGCCCTGGCGCTGCTTGGGATAGAAGAAGGAGATATTGGACATCGACGAGGAGAAGTTCGCACCGCCGAAGCCACAGAGGATCGCTATCAACACGAATACCCAGTACGGCGTGGCCGGGTTCTGCACCGCGAAGCCCAGCCACAAGGTCGGCAGCAGCAAGGATGCAGTGGACAGCGCGGTCCAGCGACGGCCGCCGAAGATCGGGATGACAAAGGAGTAGAAGATGCGCAGCGTCGCGCCGGACAGGCTGGGCAGGGCCACCAGCCAGAACAGCTGGTCAGTGGTGAAGGCGAAGCCGATCTTGGGCAGGCTGATGGTCACTGCCGAGAACAGCACCCATACCGAGAACGCCAGCAGCAGCGCCGGTATCGATATCACCAGGTTGCGGGTGGCGACCTTCTTGCCGGTGCGTTCCCAGTAATCAGGGTCCTCCGGCTTCCAATCGCTGATGACGCGACCGGGACCGGCACTGCTCTGCTTTGCTACATCGCGACTGGCACTCATGCATCGCTCCAAGGCTGTTTGATACGGCGCTGGCTTGCTGTGCTGTTGCTTGCCCAGTCGCCACGGCGTCATTAGGCCCGGCGCCCCCTGGGGCAGTCTTGATCTTGATCAATCCAACGGCGCTCTCGCGCCGACTACCTGACAAATATCAACTGATGCTTACGGCGTCGGCCGGTTTGCGGCGCTGCACGCCGCGTTGACGCACGCTGTCACGCACATCCACATCGAATTGAAGCTGCAGTGGCAGTGCCTGCGTTGGCAGCATGAAACCCAGGCCGTCACGGCACGGTAAACGTGCCTGTAGCGCCAGCACGTCTTCGCGCGGCAGCCTGATCATCAATGCGTGGGTATCGCCATCCAGCAGCGCCTCCGCCATGTCATGCAGCTGCAAGCGCTGCGACAGGGCTCCGGGCGTGCCAAGCCAGGTCTGGTTCTCCAGCACCTCGCCAGCAAGCAGGCGTGCCAGCTCGCTTTCATCAATGCGCAGCCGTAGCGACTGCGACTGGATCTGGACTTTCATGAAGCAACTTCCTCCCATTGGCGGGGGGTATTGCAGTTCACAAGGCGGGCTTCGGCACCGGCTGGCAGCGGCAGTTCCAGTCCACCGAGGCGGCGTTGGAACATCCGTAGCGAGCGTGGCCCGTCTGTACCCGTGACCATTTCAAACAGCAGACTGCGGCATGTGCCGTCGATGTTCAAGTACATCGGCACCGGTTCCCCGCAAAAAGTCACACACGACGCTGCTCCTGCCCCGGCCAGCTGTCGCAGCAATGTCACATCCAGCAAGGGCATATCCACCGGCACTACCCATGCAGGGCCGTCAGCCAGGGTTTCCACCACGCTGTGCAGCCCGCCCAGCGGCCCGCAGCGCGGCACCGAATCCGGCACCGAATCGAAGCCGGGGTAATCACCGCTTACCCGCACCGGATGCGCGCCCAGCGACTCAAGCAACGCACAGCTGTGTTCGAGCAGGGTCCGCCCGCGCCAGCGCAGCAAGGCCTTGTCCTGGCCCATGCGGCTGGACAGCCCGCCGGCCAGCACGATGCCGGCAACCGGCGCCGGCTCAGTGGGAGTGATCGTGGACATGTCCATCGATATGCGCGTGCTCGGTATCCGGCTGGCACAGGCTGCAACCTTCGCTCCATTCGCTGTCGCCGTCCTGGTAATGCTCCTGCTTCCAGATCGGTGAGCGGTGCTTCACCCCCTCGATCAACTGCCGGCAGGCGCGGAAGGCCTCGTCACGGTGCGGGCTGCCTGCAGCGACGACCACGGCGACATCACCGACCGCCAACCGGCCCTTGGCATGTGCCACATAGAGTTTTATGCGCGGGCCGAAGTCGGCTGTGATCTCGGCGATCTGCCGCTGGAATTCGTTGATGACCAGTGGCTCGAACAAGTCGTAGGTGATGCCCAGCACCGGCCGGCCCTGGTTCAGGTCACGCACCTTGCCGATGAAGACATCGATGCCACCGAAGCCCGGATCGGACACGGCGGCGATGCCTTCGGCCGGATCAATCGCCGCATCGGCACGGTCCACCACTTTCCATACACTTTCGAAGCTCATTTCAGCCTCCACTCACTGGCGGCAGGATGGCAACGCGACCATCGCCGGGCAGCGCGTCGTTATCGCGCAATACGCGTTGCTCATCGGCAAAGGCCGAGTAGTCGACCAGGCCGGCACGGAACTGCGGGAAGCGCTGCTGCAGCAGCGCGCGCAACGCCCTGCGCAGGTCGATGACCTGCCCGCCTTCGACCGGCACGCTGATCTCCCGCTGCGGGTCCAGTTCCGAGAATGCACCAAACAGCTGCACGACTATCTCTTTCATGACATCTCCAACGGGCTGAGCTGCACCGGCTCGCGGTGGCCCCAGCCCTGTACACGTACCAGACTGCCGGCCGTGGCCAGATCACCCTCGCCTTCCAGCACCACCCACGCATTGGCGCGCAGCATGGTCTTGAGGCGGAACGACTCCTGCCCAGCCAGCACACTCACTCGCAACTGCCCGCTCGCATCGGCCTGCACGCGTGCGCGTGCATGGAAGCGCAGGCCCGGTGGCTTGCGCACGTCAGCCTGCAGTGGCAACTGCAGAACGGTCTCTTCGGCCAGGCCCAGCATCTTTCGCAACACCGGCTCGACGAAGAAGCGCAGGCCTACCGCGGCAGAAATCGGGTTGCCCGGCAGGCCGAAGTACAGCGTGCCATCGGCCAGCCGCGCGAACAGCAGCGGCTTACCCGGACGGATCGCGACCTTATGGAAGATGATCTCGGCTCCGCGCGCACGCAGCGCATCGGGAATGAAATCGTAACGGCCCTGCGATACCGCGCCGGTGCTGAGCACCACCCGCGCACCGGCAGCCAAGGCCGCGTCCAGCGCGGCGTCAAACGCGGCCACGTCATCGCTGACCACGCCGTTCCAGACCACATCAGCACCTGCTGCACGCAGGCGGCTGACCAGGAACGGGCGGTTGCTGTCGCGTATCTGTCCGGACTGCAGCTCTGCGCTCGCATCGCTGATCAGTTCCTTGCCGGTACTGATCACCGCAACCTGCGGCTGTTGTTGTACCTGCACCGCGGCAACGCCTAGTGCATGCAGCAAGGTCATCGCATTGACGTCCAGTGCCGAACCCGCAGCGAGCACGGTTTCGCCCTGTTCCACATCCTGGCCGCGCAGTCGTACATGCTGGCCGGGCTTCACCGTTGCCTGCAGGCGCACGCGGGTGGGACGACCTTCCACAGCCTCCAGCACCTCGACCTGCTCGATCGGCACCACGCTGTCCAGACCCGACGGCATTCGCGCGCCGGTCATGATTTCCCAGGCCTGTGCGGAATCGCCGTCTGCGGCAGCGGTGTCGCCTGCGGCCTGCCAACCCTGCACCAGCAGCACACTGCCCGCCGCCACCGGTTGCCCATTCGCGCACAGCGCGAAGCCGTCCATCGCGGCGTTGTCGAATGGCGGCAGGTCCTGCGCGCTGTTTACCGGTGCGGCCAGTATCCGGTCAGCGGCAGCAGCGATCGCGACCTGTTCACTGCGTGCTGCCGGTGCGGCCGCCAGCAACTGCTGCAGGGCCTGCGCATAACTGATCATGCGTGCGTGCCCCCGTCCATCATTGCCAAGGCATGGCCGAGCACGGGGGCAAGAATATTCATGCACTGCGCGGCGGCACGCGGACTGCCTGGCAGGGCGATGACCAGCAGATCGTCCAGTTGCACGACTTCAGCGCGGCTCAGCCAGGCCATCGGCGTGTGCTGGGCACTGAGCCCGCGCAGCATCTGCGCCAGCCCCGGTACCGGGCGCCCGCCCAAAGCCTGCAAGGCCTCGGGCGTCAGATCACGCGGGCCAAGTCCGGTACCGCCAGTGCACAGGCAAAGACGCACACCATTGGCAGCCAGCGCGCGCAGACGCGCGACCAGCGGTTCGATGCCGTCGGCCAATATTTCATTGCTGACCACCTCACCGCCCAAGGCCTGCAAACCCTTGACCAGCACCGGCCCGGACTCGTCGACGTAATCGCCGCGGCTGGCGCGGTCACTGAGGGTGATCACCGCACAGCGCGCCGCCCCCAGAGTCTTGGGCGGGCGCGGCCGGAAACGTTCGAGCTCGCCGGCATCCATGCCTTGCGGGTGTGTCCACACGCCGCTCTTGCCGCCTTCCTTGAACAACAGGCGGATGCCACTGATTTCCAGCGCGGGCTCGACCGGCTTGCTCAGGTCGTACAAGGTCAGCAGTGCGGCATTGACGCCGGCCAGCGCTTCCATCTCCACGCCGGTACGCGCTTCGCTGGCGCACTCGCACCAGACCCGGATCGCCTGCCGTTCCGGCACCGGTGCGCAATACACGCGCACCAGCTCCAATGGCAGCGGATGGCACATCGGCATCAATGCCGAGGCCATCTTCGCGCCCTGCAGGCCGGCTATTTCGGCCATCACCAGCGCATCGCCCTTGGGCAGGCGGCGCTCGACGATCAATGGATAGGCAACTGGCCCGGCGATCAGCTCACCTACCGCCACCGCGCGGCGACGGGTGATGCGTTTGTCGCGTACATCGGCCATATGGAATGCCGCACTTATCTGCCCACTCATTGCCTGTTTCATCCTCCAATCGAGGCCAGGTGCGGGGTAAGCCCGGTCTGGCCGAAGTGCAATCCATGCCCGGCTGCCTTGAGCCCAAGCTGGGTGGTGATGCGCGCCAGCAGCGCGTCCTGGTCATCGTCGGATTGCAGCAGTGGCCGCAGCGCCACACCGAAGTCGCCGAACAGGCACAGGCGCAGATCGCCGCGCGCGGTGACCCGCAGGCGGTTGCAGCCTTTGCAGAAGTCCTTTGAATACGGAGCGATGATGCCGACGCTGCCGCGGTAATCCGGGTGGCTGAACTCACGCGCCGGGCCGGCATCGGCTCCGCGCTTGCGCTCGCTCCAGCCGGCGGCCAGCAATTGCTCGATGACCACATCGGCGCGCAGATGGTGGCGCTCGAAGTACTCGCGGTTGTCGCCAGTGCGCATCAGTTCGATGAAGCGCACGCTCATTGGCCGCTCGCGCAGGAACTCCATCCACGCCGGCAGCTCGTCATCGTTGAGGCCGCGCAGCAGCACCGCATTGAGCTTGATCGACTGCAGGCCCAGTTCCTGCGCCATGGCCAGACCTTCCATGATTTCGGGCAGGCGGTCGTGGCCGGTGATGGCATGGAAGCGCTCGCGCTGCAGGCTGTCCATGCTGACATTGAGCGCGATAAGCCCGGCGCGGTGCCAACCCGGCAAGTGTCGCGGCAGCAGGCAGCCGTTGGTGGTGATGGCCACCTTGCGGATACCCGGCACTTTTGCCACGGTGGCGATGATCTGGGTCAGGTCCTTGCGCAGGCTGGGCTCACCGCCGGTCAGGCGGATCTTGTGCATGCCCAACAGGGCGAACGCGCGTACCAGGCGTTCGATCTCATCGACCGCCATGAACTGCGGGCGGCCATCGGCCTTGTAACCATCGGGCAGGCAATAGCTGCAACGGAAGTTGCAGGCCTCGGTCAGCGACAGACGCAGGTATGGAAAACTGCGACCGAAGCCGTCGGTGAGTTGGCTCATGGCTGTTTCACCTTCTGACTCCACGTTTGCACGCTCGCCCGGCATGCCGGGATACCCTCACCTTCGTTGACAGGCTGTCAGCCTACGCGGGGCATTGCGACGATGGCATGACTTAAATCAATCCGGACCTCCGCCAGACCTTGCCCGGCTGTGGCAGCATGGCCACTCAATGGCTTCCTCCTTGTGAAAACGATCATGATGCTGAGTGATTTCGACGATTTACTGCGTGCCTCGCTGGAGCAGACCGAGCCACAACGCCTGTTGTTCGTATTCGTCAAAGCCGACCTGCCTGAATCTCCAACCGCCGATCAACATGCGCGCCATGACAGCGGCGAAGGTGGCACCCTGAGCCCGGTGCTGTGCGTGGACAAGGCGCCACAGGAAATCGCCTCGTTTGCTGCACTTGCCGCCGAGTCCGCAAAGACCGGCCTGGCATGGGATCTGGTATTCGTTGCCTCGCTGGATGGCCGCGCCGGCATCGCTCCCTCCAGTGATGAAGCCGCTCAGCCACTGCGCCTGATGGTCAATGCCGTCAACGATGGCCAGATCAGCCGCTTCGCCGCATTTGATCGCGACGGCGCGCCGGTGCAGTTCTACTAGCACCCAGCTTGGCCCGCTTGCGACCCGGTCAGGTCGCAAGCTGCAGCAACAGGAAGAAGATCACCAGCACGGTGTTCAAGCCCCACGCCACGGTGAGGCCGCGTGCGGCCAAGCCATAGTTGGGGTTGTGCGCGCTGGGCGCGGCCCGCCACACCGTGGGAATGATCCATCCGGTGTACAGCAGCAATACGGCGAACAGGCCGAGCAGCAGGCTGGTCCTGCCTTGCATCAGCGCCCATAGCGCCGCGGCCCATAACAGATTGCTGGGGATAACCCCCTGCAGCCAGAACACACGCCACAAATGCGAGGGCGGCGACTTGTCGCCCGGGGTACTCATCGAACCAACAGCAGTCATGATCGGGACTCCTGAGTTGCGCAGCACTGTACCCGAGCTTGCACCCGCCAAGCGGATGGGTCAAATCCAATGGCGACCAATGTGATGACGGCAATGGTCAGGCTCTGGCAGCCAGATCGGCTGCACATGCAGGCCGAAGCGAGGTGTCAGAACCCGGGCCGGGCGAACACGCAGCACGGCAACGTTCCTCAGTCCGCATCATCCAGCAGGCAGCGCACCAGCTTCTCGACCAGGCGGGTCACCTGCCTGCGGTCAACCTCCGCGCCCACCGCACCGCGCACCATCACGCCGTTGAAGATCGCCGAGATCATATTCATCCGCAGCTCCACCTCGGCCGCGTCCATGCCACTTGGCAAGCCGACCCGGTTGGACAGCGCCATGAACTCGCCAGTCACCACCTTGTCGGACTGGCGCAGGATGCGCTGGATGGCAGGATTGCGCGCGGCCTCGGCTGCCAGTTCGAGCTGCAGCTCCAGGTAGGCCGGGTCCAGGCAGCGGTCCACCGAATCGCTGGTCTGCCTGGCCACCCGGGTCGCCAGGCTGCCGCCGCTCTCGTCTTCCTGCAGCTTGCGGGCGAGTTCGGAGAGGTTCTGCTCCTCGCGCTTGGCAATGGCCTCGACGATGGCTTCCTTGTTCTCGAAGTAATGGTAGATGTGGCCCGGGCTCATCCCGGCCGCCTTCGAGATCTTGGCAATGCTGGTGCCATGGAAGCCATTACGGCGGAAGCAGGCACTGGCCGCATCCAGCACCTGCTGCCGGCGCGCCTCGCCTTTTTCCTGACCTGCTGGAGCGCTGCTGCTCGCATTCATGAGAACACCCTGGGATGACGTGGTCGGATCTGCACATGACCGCGGTGGCGTTGTGTAGTACGATCATTCTAACTAGAACGATCATTCTAATTCTGGTTGAACACTCGGCCGGCTGCACCGCCTCCGAGCCAAGCACCACGGAGCACGCCCATGACCACCTTGCTGAAAGACATCGCGGTGCTGTTCGACGCCAGCGAATCCGGCCAACAGATCCTGGATACGGCCACCCGGCTTGCCGGCGACCACAGCTCGCATCTGATCGGCATCACCGCCCTGGCCCAGCAGCCGGCCACGATGCAGGCTGGTTTTGCCAAAGGCGAAGCATTGCATGAGGTGATCATCCGCCATCAATCGGTGATGGCAGCGCACGCCCTGCAACTCGGCCAGAGCTTGAACAACGCCCTGCACCGGCATGCCGTCAGCGGCGAACTGCGGGTGATCTCGCATGCCGAATCCAGTAGCGAATCGTCGTTGCACGCCTTGTACTGCGATCTGCTGGTGGTCAGCCATCCGAACATCCCCGCCTCGCCGCTGACCTGGTCCGCACCGCAGATCCTGCAGCAATCCGGCATCCCGATCCTGATCGTGCCGCGCGAATGGGGCGACAAGCCCATCGGCAAGAAGGTGTTGGTCGCATGGAACGGCAGCCGGCAGTCACGGCGCGCCATCGCCGATGCCATGCCGATGCTGGTCAGTGCCGCCGAAGTCACGCTGCTGATCATCGACCCGGAACGCAAAGCGGAACTGCATGGCGACGAGCCCGGTGCGGACATGGCCGCCTATCTCGCCAGGCACCACGTGAAGGTGGACCTGCAGCGCGTTACTTCGGAAGGGGTTCCCATCGCCGAGGTGATCGTCGCGCATGCGAAGGCGGCGCACTGCGACATGGTGGTGTTTGGGGCCTATAGCCGGCCCAAGTTGAGCGAGGCGCTGTTTGGCGGCGTGACCCGCACGCTGCTGACAGATGTCCCGGTACCGCTGTTCGTTTCGCAATAGTTGCAACGCAAAGCATCTCTGCATCACCCACCGGCAGGACGTCCGCGAACCAGCCGGCGGTGCTGCCAAGCAATCTGCTGCTGACTCTCCTTCAGCAGAGATGTCGCCACGATCTCTCCCCCGACCGTGGCGACCTGCAGTCCACGGACTGCGCGAATGTCGCGATGACGTCCGCACCGGGAGGCGGTTGAGCACCGCCTCCCGGCTTTTCTCACATGCACCGCACGGCCTGTAGCGGGGCGCAAAAGCACGTCACGGCAAGTACTGGCTGTAGACGCGCACGCTGCTGCCAGAAGCGAACTTTGCCGAATCTGGCGGCGAGTGAATCACCAGTAAATCCATGACGAAGCGTCTCGTTTACGCAAATACTTCCCAGCTTCCGGACTCGTATGATCGAAGTGCCGATGACATCGCGGCACGGCTGCCACCACACAGGCAGCCAGGCGAACTATTCCGTTTGAGTAACCTGCAACAGGAAACAACAATGAACGTCCGCGAACTTCTGCAGTCCAAGAAACAAACCGTCGTCACCATCGACGTTGAAGACACCATCGGCGCCGCCGCGCACAAGATGAGCGCACACAAGATCGCCGCGCTTGTGGTGATGAAAGACGACGTACCGGTAAGCATCATTTCCGAGAAAGACATCGTGCGCACCCTCGCCGAGGATGGCCCGCAGGCTGGGCGCCGCGTGATCTCCACCCTGCCGTCCACCGGGCTGGAAGGCATCGCACCGGAGGCAAGCCTCAAGCAGGCCATGGCGTTGATGACCTACTCGCGCCACCGCCACCTGATGGTGACCGAAGGTGCGAAACTGATCGGTATCCTCAGCCTCGGCGACATCGTCAAGAACCTGCTCAGCGAGCTGGAACTCGAGAAAGCGGTGCTGCAGGACATCTATACCGCTGCACACTGAGCCGCTCACCTGCGCTCAAGCTGAGCCTGTGGAAGCAAACGGCAAACCGGGGTCAGAGTGGGGTTTCGTGCCGAAACCCCACTCTGACCCCGGTTTGCCTTGGCGACAGGTTGAACGAGGGTCGCTCCAGCGGCGTTCGTGCCGCGGCGTGATATCGATGCGCTCAAGCATCCTGCAGACGCATCCCGTCCCCTGACGCCGGTACCTGCTGTTGAGGCCCGCGTACCTTCCGCTGCGTCGTGTATCGCACTTGAACCTCCGGCAGCCATGCCGGTAAATGACAACAGTATCCGCACCGCTTTTCATGGCGGGATCACTGTGTGGATCAAGGACAAGGCCTGGTCGCGGAATCACGGCCCGGCAGTGCTCGACCACTTCAGATTCTGGGCTCGCACAGCATCCACACCCTTTCGCTACAGCCGCCATCCTTTGCAAGGTTGCGTCAACCGACATGGAAGCAGAGACAAGTACCAGCAAACCAATCAAGGCCTGCGCCAAGCAAGCAACCGTGCAGCACGATATCGGCCGCCCAGCCGGGCCCATCATCGAGTTCAACCATGTCGGCAAGCGCTATCGCGGAAGGTGCGCCGTCAATGATCTCTCGCTGAGCATCGCTGCCGGCTCCTTCTTCGCCTTGCTGGGGCCAAACGGGGCCGGCAAGACAACCTCCATCCGGATGATGTCGACCCTGACCCGACCAAGCACCGGCACGATCACGGTGGCGGGGCACGATGTGGTGAAAGACGCTGCACGCGTGCGGGGCCAGATCGGCGTTGTGCTCCAGAACCACTCATTGGACGACGAGCTCAGCGTCAACGAAAACCTGCAGGTGCACGCGATGATCCATTCCATGCCCGTCGCCGACGCCAGACGCCGGGCAGCGGCGCTGCTGGAACTGGTAGGCATGGCCGCGCGCGCGCCAGCTGGTACGCGGCCTGTCCGGCGGCGAGAAACGACGCGTGGAGATCGTGCGGGCATTGCTGCATCGGCCACGTATTCTGTACCTGGATGAGCCTACCGTCGGCTTGGACACGCAGGTCAGGAATACGCTCTGGTCTTACCTGAAGTGCGTCTCTGCAGCGGAGGGTGTCACCGTCGTATTCACCACGCATTACCTTGAAGAGGCAGAGGCCAACGCTGATGCAGTCGCGCTGATCAATCGCGGACAACTGCTCGGCAGCGGAACCATTGACGCGTTAAACAGCATGCTCGGCACAACGGGGCTGACCGACGCTTACCTGCAGATGACAGGCAAGGACCCGAGCTGATCATGTTCAAACCCATTTATGGCCTGTGGCTACGCGACATCAGGAAGTTCAGCCGCAGTCGCTGGAAGATCATCAGCGGTCTGGCCCAGCCCGTGCTCTATCTGCTGGTATTGGGCACAGGTTTGGATCAGGTATTCCGCGCTGCCGGCTACACGAGCTACCAGCGATTTCTCTCTCCCGGCGTGGTTGCGATTGCGGTGATCATCGCCGCGTTCATCAGTGGCTTCTCGGTACTCTGGGACCGTAAATTCGGCTTCCTCAAGGAAACCCTGGTGGCGCCGCTCCCGCGCTGGCAACTGGTTGTCGGCAGGTGCCTGGGCGCGGCCACCACTGCTGCGCTGCAGACTTCGCTGGTGCTTGGGTTTGTGTATCTGGTCCTGGCGCAATGGCCAGGCAGCCTTGCCCTGCTGGAATTGGAAACTGCGATCTTCGCCACCGGTTTCCTGTTCGCGGTGCTCGGCGCATTGTGTGGCGCGGTCATTGAGGACTTCCAAGCCATACAGGTCATCATCAGTTTCATCCTGATGCCAATGATCTTCCTGTCCAGCGCGCTGTTTCCGCTTCCCGCAGACGATCACTCCGCAATGCTCGGCACTCTCATCAGATTCAACCCGGTGAGTTATCTGGTCGACCTCATCCGACTGGCGATGGGGCAGCCGGGCAGCTTTCCGCTGGTGACGTCGATGTGCGTGTACACCGGCCTGCTCGCCGGTTCACTGGCCTTGTGCGTGCGCGCGTTCACCCGGATAGATGCCTCCTAGTAGTGACACTTGCCAGTAGCGGGCCATGGCCGTTCCAGAACAGGCACCGCGCGCCGCAGGACCGAATGCAGCGAAATCAGCTGCGGAACATATCGTGCTCGTTGCAAAAACTGACCAAATCCTGATTGGACTCCACGCCCAACTTGCGCATGGCCGAGATCTTCTGAGTGCTGACCGTCTTGATGCTGCGACTGAGGTGTTCGCTGATCTCGCCGACGGTCTGCCCTTCGACGAAAAGCCGTATCACCTCGAACTCGCGCAGGGTGAGCGAGGCGATACGCTGTTCGACCGGGTTCTCACTGTCGCCACGCCGCACCTTCTTGAAGCCCGGCGGGTAGTAGCGCATGCCGCGCCTTAGCGTCTGCAATGCCTGGCTGAGCTCGGACATATCGTGCTGCTTCAGCACCACACCGCTGACCCCTGCGTCATACAGTGAGGCCACGATCATGGGATTGGACAACATGGTCAACACCAACAATTTGGTGTCCGCAAACCTTCGCCGCAGGAAGCCGATGAACTGAATGCCATCGCCGTGCCGTTCGTCGTCCGGCATGTGGTAATCGGTGATGACCACATCCGGCAGTGAGCGCTCCAGCTGGTCCACCAGCTCCGAAGGCGACTGCGCGGCGGCCTCCACGACCACGTTCGGGTCGCGCTCCAGCACCTCTCTGATACCCATGAGCAGCAACGGGTGGTCATCGGCGATAACAATACGCAGCTTCTGCATTAAAGGTCCTTCAGTGCCTGACAATGCCGACTCTTGCGGGTAGCAAGTGTCAGGTGCTGGCAACCAGCTTGTCCAGTGCCTGGCAGAGGGCAAACAGGTCCTCGCTGAGACCTGGCCCCCATGCCTCGCTTGCCAGACGTTGCTCTACGTCCTCCAAGGTTCCCGCCATCAGCATGCCGCCCACCGTCACCAGAGCGCCGCGCATGCGATGCAGCTTCTGCATCACCAGCACGCTATCGGCGGCTGCGATGGCATCCCTGCAGCTATCGATATCCACACGCATGGTGGTGCGGAACACCTCACGATACTTCTCCGGTACAAGCAACTGCGGCAAATCTTCTTCAACCGTTACTGCTGACGACTCAACCAGCACTGGCTGTGGATGCGGCTGCCACTGCTGCAGCAACCGATGCAGGTGTTGCAGATCGACGGGCTTGACCAACCAGGCGTCCATCCCACTGTCCAGGCAGCGCTGCTCTTCGTCGCGCATGGCATTTGCGGTCACCCCGATAATCGCGCAGCGCGCCCCGTGGCCACGCAACGCCCTTGTCAACTCGTAGCCATTCATGCGTGGCATGTTGATATCGGTCAGGACCACATCATAGGCATGCGCTTTCCACTGCGCCAAGGCCTGCTCGCCGTCGCCGGCAACGGTTACTTTGCAACCAAGCGCCTGCAATTGGTCATACAGCGTGGCTTGGTTGATTGGATTGTCCTCCGCGACCAGTACATCCAGAGCAATCCGAGGCGGGCCCACCCGCTTTGCCGGCTGCGCGACTGCAGGTAGCTGCTGTAGCCAGCGCTGCAGCGCCAAGCCAATGCTATTGACACTGTCACCGTCCATGTCCGAGCGCGTCTGGTCATCCGGCGGCGCTACACGCAGATGGGGACCATTCCAGCTTGAGGCAGTTGCAGCCATCTGCACGTCAAGCAGCAACCGCGCATCTCCCATCGGCAACGCATCACCATTCGACAGCAGCTCTACCTCTGCCCCCCAGCCAACCAGCCAGTCACGCAGGTGCGCGGACAACGCTGGGTGCGGACTGCGCAGCAGCAGCTTCAATCCAGACAGTTGCGGAAGCGCTTCCTGCTCCACTTCCGATACCGCGTCGGCGAGCGTCAGCGTGAGTGAAAAACTGCTTCCCAACCCGGCCTCACTGACAACCGCCAGCGCGCCCCCCATCAATCCCGCCAATCGCTGACAGATCGACAGGCCCAACCCGGTACCACGTATCGTGTTCTGACTCTGGTTGAGGGCGTTGAAGGGTGTGAACAGCTGATCGAGCTTGTCGGCCGGCACTCCAATCCCTGAGTCGGCCACCTGCCATTGCAGTGTGCTTGTACCATTCTGACCTCGTTCAACCGTCAGGCGAACGATGATGTGCCCGGACGGTGTGAACTTGACCGCGTTGCTGATCAGATTGGAAACGACCTGACGCACACGCAGCGGATCGCCGATGACAGCTTCGGGTACGCGATGGTCGATCGTACAGAACAGCAGCAATCCCTTCTGCCGCGCCATCGCCGCATACGTGGCCGTGCATTGCTCGACCAGCTCGCGCGGATTGAACGGTTTGGACTCCACCTGCATCTGCCCGGCCTCGATCTTGCTGATATCGAGGATGTCGCTGATCTGCTGCAGCAGCTGCTGGGAGGCATCCTGCAGCCGGTTGACATGCTGTGATTGGCGACCATTCAGCTCGGTAAGCGCAAGCAATTCCAAGGTTCCGAGCAACCCGTACAGCGGAGTTCGTATCTCATGGCTCATCGTTGCCAAGAAGGTGCTCTTCGCCGCGTTTGCCTCATCAGCGGCAGTGCGAGCGCGTGCCAGTGCGCGCTGCTCCTCTGCGTGGATGGTGATATCGGTGAACGCACACAGCACCACATCCTGCCCGTGGTAGCGGGTAGGCGCATACGTCATATGCAGGCTGCGCCCATTGGCCAGCTCGATCTTCTCGATGACCCCAGCAGAGCCTGCCTGCAGCATCCGTGCCCACGCTCCAACATCCACCGACAAGCCGGTCAGCGGCTGCGAATCCACCAGTTGCAGCCATTGCCGGGCCAAGTCGGTTGCGAACACTACCCGTCCGCCTTCACGGGTCACCAGGCACAACGCGACCGGCGTCGTCTCGATCAAAGTACGATTGAAGGCCTCACTCTCGATGACCTGTTCCTGCGCCCGACGTGCTGGCTCGATCACTTGCAGGCGATACCAGCGGACGTAACCGATGCCACCGAGCACAGCCAGCACGAACAGCGCCAGCGCAACGGCGAGTATCCACAAGTTGTCGGCGAACAAGCTCCCATAGCCGATCTGGTAATAACCAATCCACTCGCCCGAGCGATCCTGCACCCGCAAGCCCAGCCCCTGCCAGTGCAGACGCAAACCGTCCTCTTTGAAATCTGGCGGCGGACCCTGACCCAGCAACAAGCCTTGCTCGGCGTGACGCAGCCAGAACCGGGGCTGCGCCGCTGAGCTCTCTGCGGCAGCCGGAAAGAGTTGCGCGTCACTGAACATCATCGCCATGAAGGCCTTTGATGCATCGCTGGTTATCGCGCTTACCCGCCCCCTGCGGAAGCCGGCATGCGCTACAGCCAGCATGTTCCCCGGCTCACCCGGCACCGCAAGCCAGCGCACGGCAGTGACCGCCGGGGCGCCAGCAGCGCTGCCAACCACAGCGGCCGGCAGCAGCAGACCTTCACGCTGGGCTATCGCCGTCGCTTGTTGCAGCCATGCCCCTGAATCTCGTCCCGCTGACCTGCCTGGAACCAGCACGGCACTGCCATCGTCAGCATTGACCACCAGCAGCGGTGCAGCCGGGAAACTTGAAAAAGCCCAGAACGCCGAATACTGACGGCTCAGATAGGTCCCGACCGCCGCATACGCTGGACTGATCGCAGCTCCGGGCGTGCCAGGCAGGAAATCGAATGGTTGACGGACATCAGCCGCCAGCTGCTCCGGCAGTCCCTGCTGCTGCGTGTTCTGTGCGTGCAGTTGCTGCAGGAAATGCTCCTGCTCCAGCAGGTACTCAACACGCTGATTGAATTCAGTGGTCAGCTTTGCCCGGATCTGTTCAACGGTGTGCTGGCCGCCCAGCGCCAACATGCCTGCCAGCAACACCGCCAGCACCAGGCTGCCGAAGGTGGCGATGGTCTGGCGATGCAGCCGACGAGTGACGTTATTGAAGGAAGAATCGGGCATATCGGCCTTCAGGCAAGCAGTTACCTGTCTGACTCGGATGGTATGCGTTTTAGTCTACAGAAGCTGCCCGAAGTCCGACGCAGCCAGCGCTGGCGAGAACAGAAAGCCCTGCGCGCGATCGCAGCCCAGCCGTTGCAGGCAGGCCAGGTCGTCCTCGGTCTCCACGCCTTCAGCGGTCACGGTCAGGCCGAGCTCGTGACCGAGCTCGATCGCCGATGCGAGCACCGCGTGCCGTGCAGCGTCGTTCCAGGCACCACTGACGAAGGCGCGATCAATCTTCATTTCGGTAAAAGGCGTGGACAGCAGGTTGTACATCGAGCTGTAGCCGCGACCGAAGTCATCCTGCGACAGCCCGAACCCCTTCAAACGCAGCCGGCTTACGCCTCGATGAAACAGATCGACGGCATGGATGGGTTCGTCCTCGAGCAGCTCGAAGACGATATCCGCCGGCGAAACCCCTGCCTGCGCTACTTGATCCGCCACCAGATCAGGCAGGTCAGCCGTCTCCAGCAAAGGGATTGGCAGGTTGACCGAGAACGGCACGACGTGACCGTGCGCCTTCCAGGCAAGGTGTGCGGCAAGCCCATCACGGAGCATGCACATCAGCAGCTCCTGCTGAAGGTTGTGGTGCTGAATGGATGGGAGGAACACGCCGGGAGCGATCAACCCGGACAACGGATGCTGCCAGCGCGCAAGCACCTCGGCACCGACGACACGCCGGCTGCGGACGTCCACCTTGGGCTGGAAGCGGCCATGGATCGCGCCTTGATCCATGGCCCGTAGCAGCTTGGCGGCATCCAGCCTTGGCAGGGTTTGCTGTTGCTCGTCGTGCGCTTGAGGTGACGTTGCCTGCTGCAAGTGCTGCTGCAACTGCTGCGCCTGTGTAGCGGTGAAGGGCTTCGGAAACGCACCAACCACCGGCAAACCCCGTGTAAACGCCATCTGTTCCACACTCTTGAGAATGCTGTCATCGCAGGAACTGCAGATCACCAGCGACGGCGCGAGCGGGGTATCGGCAAGTTGATCGATGAACTGCACGCCATCACTTCCGGGCATATCCAGGTCCAGTACGACCAACTGATATCGATGACGGTGAAGATGCATCATCGCCTCCGCCGCGGAACCTGCACTGTGCACGTTCTGCAGACCCACCTGCCTCAACAGGGTTTCGACGTGTAAACACTGCAACGGGTGATCATCAACGATCAGGATACGGGCATCAGGGGACATGGACTTTGTTCTCGTATCGGCGCGCAGCCCGCAGGTGTTCGCGCAAGGTGGACAGGAACAGCGGCTTCACCAGCATCGCGTCCATGCCGGACGACCACGACTTCCCATGTGAATCGGGTAACGCGTCGGCACTGGTACCTAGGATAAGGCCGAGGTAGCCCTTTTTGCGAAGCGCCTCGGCAAGGTCGAATCCCGACATGGATGGCATGTTCAGATCAGTCAGGATGGCATCGAAATCATGCAGGTCTACGCGCAGGAGAGCGCGTTGTCCACTATCGGCAAGCACCACATCACAGCCCAGCATATCCAGTTGTGCCTTGACGACCAGCTGGCTGATGGGGCTGTCGTCCACGACCATCACGCGCTTTCCGAGTGCCGCGACCTCCGCGCCGACAGGGATATCGGCGGGATCGGCACCCCGCCCCTGCTGTGCGCGCAATACTGCCCAACCAATGTCCAGCAACGCATGAGCCGGCGCTGACACCAAGCCCCTCGCCGCGTCAGCGTCCAAGTTGGCCGAGGCAGGACGCAGGAACACCTGGCGGGCGTGCCCGGTCGGTGCTTCAAGTGCAGGGGGCCATGCATGCAGCAATACCGCGTCTGAGTCCATCTGCTGCATTGCCCCTGTGCAAGGCACCGCGAGCGCCCCCCAGCGGGAAAGCCACCTGCACAGGTTGCTCACCACCTCGAAGGACTGACCTGCGACATAGACAGGCTTACCTTGTAGCTGTGGGTGTCGAAGCGGGCCAACAGCCTTGGCCAACGCGACTTCAAACGAGACTCTGGTTCCCAGGCCCGGTTTGCTGACCGCGTGCATTGACCCACCCATCAGCACCGCCAACCGATTGCTGATAGCCAAGCCCAGACCGGTTCCCGGCACCTTGCGCGCCAAAGCCTCGTCGGCACGATAGTAGGGTTCGAACAGATGGTTGATCGACTCCGGCGCAACGCCAATTCCGGTATCGCTTACCTGGAAGAGAAGCTGAAGCAGGCCATCCGCCCGAGTGAATGCTTTGACCCGTAGTACCACCTGACCGGCATCGGTGAACTTGATCGCATTGCTCACCAGGTTGTCCAGGATCTGCCGGATATGTTGCGGATCACCTGCGACATCGCCAATGGATGGCAGGTCGGCGACTGCATAAAGCCGCAGCCCCTTGCCCTCGGCGCGCGCTATGAAGGATGCGATGACCTCATCGATCAGCGCTAGCAGGCAAAAGTCACTTTTTTCAAGAACCATTTGACCAGATTCAATTCTCGAAATATCAAGCGAATCATTGACGGTACGAACGAGCGCTGCTGCCGAGCGATGCAGAAGTTCGATGAAGCGCTTTTGGTTGGCATTTCTTACGGTGGCCGACAACAGCTCCAGAGTTCCGGTGATTCCAAACAGAGGCGTGCGGATATCGTGGCTCATCGTGGCCAGGAATTGGGTCTTTGCCTGGCTTGCGCTTTCGGCGATGGTACGCGCCGTCTTCAGTGACGCCTCGGTCTGCTTCTGCTGGGTGACATCGCTAACTACGCACAGCGAAACCGCTTCACCACGGTAGACCAGCGGCACACTGGTGATCTGCACATGACGCCGGTCGTCCAGATCCACGCTGGCAAGCACCGTATTGCCATCAACGCTGGCGATCCGGTCGCGCCATTGCGCGTCATGATCCATCCAGCGCCGCGCCAGCGCATTCTCGCGCAATACCACGCCATCGGCATTGCTTACCAAAGCCAGACCTACCGGCGCGGTAGCGATCAGCGTGCGGTTCAGCTCGACACTGTCCAGCAACGTGCGGTACTGACGCTGTGCCGGTAACAGGAGGATGCGCCGCGCTGCATACGCTGCGGAAACCACCAGCACAATAAACAGCACCTCCAGCACCAGCGTACGCAGCAGAGCACCATTCGCATCGGCCAGTAACTGCTGCACGGGAACGGAATACACCACCCGCAGGCCACCGCTGCCGATGGATTTGCTGAGTGCGATGTCATGCGGCAGACGATTCTCGTTGCGCAATCCGAAATAGTCATCCTGCAGACCGGCAAGATAAGCGGGTGCATCAGCGCTGCGCAGTACAACGCTGCCCTGACTATCGAGCAGCGTATAGCTGCTGCCCAGCACATCTGGTAACTGCAGAACCTGCTGAAGATTGTTTAGTTCAAGCCCCACCAAGCCCTTGGACACGTCCTTCCGGTCGATCGGTGCCCATGCGGTCAGCGTAGACGAATCGCCCCCGGATCGATGCAGCCAGGTCACGGGGTGAAGCGCTTGATCAGGCAGTGACATCAATCTGACTACAGCGGAAATGTGATCGTCCGGCAGTAACCTCCAGACGGCTCCACCATCAGCTCCATATTCCAGAACATGACTACTAGCGGGAGAAACTGAGATATGCATTAACCGTGCATTCGCCAGCGCCAATCCGCTCAGCATGCGCGGCGTCACGGCGAGCTGCCACTCAGAATCTCCCTCATTCTCCGGCAAAGTAATGGCGTGCAGTCGCGGCATGGCATCACCTGCCTGATCCGACTGTGTGGAAAGTTTCTCACCGCGCACCGCCGTGGCGGCTATCGCACGCAACAGCGCCTCGCGCTGATCCAGAAACAACTGCGCCCTGTAGGCACCAGCATTTAGATGACGGCGATGCTCGGAAACCGAGGTTGTCAGGATGGAGTATATATATGCCGATGCCGCTATAAACGAGCAGACAATAAGCGCCCCGGCGGACACCCATAACAGAATGCCGGAGACGCGGCGAGGTGCCTCTACCTGCAATAGGTTGGATGAGTGAGAGTTCTTCATACATCCAGCATAAAAGTGCAGCACTCAGCGATGCTTAGGACAAATCCTAAATCAGAGCGGACTGCAAACATCGCTCCTCTCAGGAAGCGTCATGGATTTCTTTGAGCAATTCGGCTCCACGCATCTATGTCGTGCTTGGACGTCTGTCGTCTCCCTGAAGACTTGACTCGCCAATTCCCGGAGATCTCCATGACAACCAGCATCAGGGAGAACACATCCTTTGGGCTGCCGACAAACGCTCCAATGACGACCAACCATGTGGGCACTCACCTCCGACCCGCCATTTAGATGGCTGGCGCACCAAAGCTATAGCGTGCCCTGGATGTTTTCGCAGGCGCTGCCCAAGCCCAGCAGTCTGCCGCTGGTGCCGGCTTCCACGACAGCATCATCCCCAAGCTGAATGCCCGAACCCTACGAAATAGGAATGATCTTATTACTGATGGATTTTCGGGGTCTCACAATTCGCGCCATCTGGACGGCACCTATTCGTCTGGAATTCCCAATAAATTGTGATAACCGGAGATCCCTAAAGTGATTAGGCAGAAGAAGATCGCGTGCGCGATCACAACAGCACTACTTTCAGTAATAGCACCGTACATGCGAGCGAACGCACAGGATTTGGAAGGCGCCGAAATCAGCGCTTCCGCCGATTACACCGCCGTGATTTCCTACTCGGGCCCTGGCGCGCACAGCATTAGTTCGTCGACGATCAGCCACTCAGGGTATTTTTCGAATGGCGTCCTCCTTAGTGGAGGTTCAAGCGTCGCAATGACTGATACCAACGTCACCACCACTGGCGACTCGAGTCCAGGATTCTGGGCCTCGCAAAGTGGAACGTACGCAAGTGTAGCTGGCGGGCGCATCGAGACCTGGGGCAACGCCAATACAGGCTCGTTCCTGGTGGACTCGTCAGCGCTTACCGGCTCCCTGGGTGCCAGAGTTGCGGTTGATGGAACCGCTCTTGCCACACATGGCTTCAACAGCGGCGGTGTAACTGCCCTGGGAGGAGGCTCGCGGATTGATCTGCTCAACAGCAGCATCGAGACGTCTGGCGCACAGTCGGCAGGAATCAAGGCTTACTTCAGCAAATCGTGGGGGGGCAGCACCGGAGATGAGATCCATGCAACTTCGGTCAAGATTCGGACGAACGGCGATGGCTCGGCGGGCGCCGTATCGACGGGAGCAAATGGAAACACAGTTACTCTGGTTGATTCGGAAGTAGAAACATTTGGCACCAATTCTTCTGGTCTGGAAGCATCTGAAGGATCGCGACTGGCTGCCCGCAATTCAAACGTTACTACCCACGGCCGGTCGTATGGTGCAGTTGTGACCGGCAGTTCAGTAATGGAACTGATCGGCTCCAGCGTCGACAGTAAAGGGGCCGCTGCGGTCATGATGAACGGAGGTTTGCTTATCGTTAGTGGCGGCAGCCGCCTGACCTCGGGCGAAGATATCTTCCTTGAGCTAACGTCAGATCAGGCCAGTGGGATCTCGCTGGACGACTCACTGGCAATTGGCGATATCCGGTTCACTGGAGGCAATTCCGGCGACGCGAGCAAGAGCGTGCTTAGCATCCAGAATAACGGTCAATGGACCGGCGCCACCGATGCCTTGGGACAGGTCAACATCAGTTCTGGCGGCCAGTGGACGGTGACCGGCGACTCGCATGTTGGCGCGCTGCAGCTGCAGGATGGCACGCTCGCATTCGCCGCGACTTCACCTTTTACATCGCTGACCATCGACGGTGATTTCATCTCGCACAAAGGCTTGCTACAGATGAACGCGGCCCTGGGCGAGGATGATTCGCGCAGCAGCTATATCCACGTCAAGGGCAGCACAGAGGGTGACGCAGTGATTGCGGTCACCAACCTGGGCGGTCGGGGCGGGGTGACCGATGAGGGCATCGAGCTGATCAAGTTGGACGGTAGTTCCGCTGCTGTCTACCAGCTGCAAGGCCGCGCCGTCGCGGGGGCATATGACTATGCGCTCCACCAGGGAAGTCGCAGCGAGCCCGGCAACGGCAACTGGTATCTTCGTTCGGAACTGATTTCTGTACCTGTTGATCCTGTTGATCCTGTTGATCCTGTTGATCCTGTTGATCCGATTGATCCGGTTGATCCGGTTGATCCGGTTGATCCGGTTGATCCGATTGATCCGATTGATCCGATTGATCCGGTTGATCCGGTTGATCCGGTTGATCCGATTGATCCGATTGATCCGATTGATCCGGTTGATCCGGTTGATCCGGTTGATCCGGTTGATCCGATTGATCCGGTTGATCCTGCCGGTCCGGCGGCACCTGTTGCACCGAAACCGCAACAACCGCCTGCTGCGCACCGCCTGCGTCCTGAAGCTGGCGCCTATCTACTGAACCAAGCGGCGGCGGCGAGCATGTTCAACCTGTCCATGCACGAACGCATGGGCGAACCCAATCTGTCTGAGCAGCCCCTGTCCGACCGTACCCAAGGAGCGAGCTGGGCGCGGGTGACCACCTCGCAGGCGCGGATGGATGTACAGGACCAGCTGGATGCACGCAGCCGCCAGCATGTGCTGCAGGTCGGCGCCGATATGGGGCAGTGGGGCCAGAACGGCCGGGGCGTGGCGGGTGTCTTGTTGGGAAGTGGCGAATCCAACCAGCGCATCGTCTCGAACGTGAGCGGCTATAGCGCCGAGGGCAAGCTGAAAGGCACGTCTGCCGGGCTGTATGGCAGCTGGATCCAGAATCCTGCAGTCGAAGGTGGATTGTATGTCGACGGCTGGGCGCAACTGGGTCGTTTCCGCAACCATGTGCAGGGCGAACAACTGGACAAGGAGAACTACAGAAGCCGTTCCACCACGGCATCGCTGGAAGCAGGCTACGCATTCACGGTCAGCCGTGGCGAAGGCCACGCGTTATACGTCGAGCCGCAGGCGCAGCTGACCTGGGGCGACGTGCGCATGCGTAGCGGGCAGCATGTGGAGGCTAATGGCACGCGTGTTTCGGTGGCCGAAGGCGAAGGTCTGCGCAGCCGCGTAGGTGTGCGCGTCTTCGGGCATGGGACTACGCCTGGCAGCAACCGCGTACAGCCCTATCTGACCGCCAACTGGCTGCGCACTCATGGCGCTACCAACGCAGTCTGGCTGGATGACGTGATGTTGTCCGGTGCGCAGCCCAAAAACGTCTACGAAGGCAAGGCTGGCGTGCAGTTGCAGCTGAAGCGCGGAATTACCGCTTGGGGCGAACTCAATGGCAGCCGCGGCGGTGAACAGTACCGTCAGGTTGGCGGCATGATCGGAGTCCGCTACGACTGGTGACTACGACGAGGGCCCCGTTGCAACCGCGCGGGGCCCTATTTACTCAACTTCCGCGGCGCTGCGGTGGCGCGGTAATGTAAAGCGGAATACGCGATTCACGCGGATCACCATCAACACGTTTGCAACGTAGAAGCCCACGTCTCCGTGGGCTTCTATCGTCTACCCGGATACCTGCGTCAGCTTGAACGCTGACGATCCGGTCACATCATTTCGGTGCGCGCTTGGCGAGCTCGATCAGCATCCGTGATGCCAGGTAAAGACGTGGCGGAATGGAATCGATTTCGATGTACTCATTGCGTGCGTGATATCCCCAACCGGCAAGCCCAAGACCTTCGAGCACTGCGGCATGGCCGGAGCGCCCGGCAAACCCGGCATCGGTGCCACCATTGGTGGTCGGGTGCATCAGCAGCTTGCGCCCATCGAGTTCGGCATAGATCTGCTGTGCCAGATCCGCCAATGCGCGTCCGCGCTCCCCCGCTATGTAGATCGGGCGCAGCGGCTCCAGCGTCACCGTGGTGGTGGTATCCGGTACTGCGTGGCTTTCCTTGACCTTGGCCTGCAGCGCGGCCAGCAGATTGGCATTGCTGTCGGCCTGCATCACCCTCGCATCGCCGCCGACTTCCGCACGCTCCGGAATCTGGTTGCGTGCGGTACCGGCATTGGCCGTGGTCCAGTTGAGCTGCGCGCCGGGCACGCCAGCGGCGACATCCTTGGTCTGGATGATCTGATGGGCCAGCTCGACCAGTGCATTGCGGCCCTGCTCCGGTGCCGCACCTGCATGTGCGGACAGGCCCTGCACCGACATCCGCACCTGCGAGGTGCCGGCGGCACTGAGTAGCACGCCTTCGCTCTCGATCACGGCCTTGGCCGGCGATGGTTCGAAGGACAGCACCACGTCGTGCTCGTCCGCCAGCTTGGCGATGGTTTCGCCCGAGCCCGGCGAGCCTATTTCCTCATCCGGGTTGAACAACACGGTGACTGTCGCGTAATCATTCCAACCACGCGCCTTGAGCAGGGCCAGCGAATGCAGGATCACTGCGATACCGCCCTTGTCATCAGCGATACCCGGGCCGTATAGCAGGTTGCCCTTCTGGTGGAAGGGTTCCTTCTCAAGGATGCCGCGGTCGTAGACGGTATCGGCGTGGGCGATCAGCATCACCTTCAACTTGCCGTTGCCGGTGAAGGTACCGCGGACCAGATCCGGGCCCCCGGTGGCCGAAGCAACCCGCTCGACCTTGGCATCCAGCGCGCCGAGTCGCTTATCCAGATAGTCCATCAACCTGGCGACGCCTTCATGATCGGTGGAGCCAGACTCCACCGTCACCAGCTCGCGCAGTGTCTCGATCACCGCCGGCTGCTGAGCCGTGGCCGCTGCCTGAAGCTGCGCATCCAACTGCGCCGCCTGCGCGTGGGTTCCCACTGCTCCCATCGCCAACAGACTGCTGAAAATCGCTGTACGTGCAAAACGCATATGCCACTCCTTTGATCGGGACCGCAATGGGAGTAAAGCCTGTTTCAATCGCCAATCCGATCCAATCCGGCGTTGCAAGCAGGATCGGGATCCGGCCCTATGGACTAGAACTCAGCGTTGACCTGCAGCAGCAACCAACACATCGACGACGGTGGCCCTAGCCTATCAGCACCTCGTGGCTACCGGTGGGCAAGGAACTTATGGAATTGCGGCCATGAGCCCCCCAAGGGCTCAGCTGCTTACATCGTGACCATGGGCGAAAACGCGGCATCTGCTTTCGCTCCTTGAAAGAATCGAAGCCCGATGAGAATGGTGTCTGCCAGAACTCCTCGATGTGAGTGCAGACACGTCTGAGACGCGACGCATCAGCAGAAAAAGCGAAAAGGATAATTTTCATAGCTGGCCAATTGGCCAAATTAAACTAGCAAGTTAATGCACGAAAAGGTTTCTCCAACTGGAACTGAACGCCAGGGAAGACCAGCAGGTTCTAGGATTCTTCTTATGCATCTCCGAAGGACAGGGCTTGAATATACGCCCCGTCAACGGCGCCCGACCTCTACGGAAGCAGGCACCAATCCGTCCTTTGGGAGATATAAGATGAACAAGATCTATTCTTTGGTACGTAACGTAACGACTGGCAAATGGGTTGTGGCTTCGGAGCTAGCCAAATCCAAAGGCAAGACCGGGCGTCGTGTTTCTGTGGTTGCACTGGGGTTGCTGAGCGCCAATTTCGCCGCAGCCCAGACCGTGAACATGAATGACTTCAGTCCATTGCGTTGCGATGGCACCACCTCATGCGTGACAACGGTCTCTGGCGGTGCCGAGGTTGCTCTGGTGGGCCAAGGTACGCAGATCCTCAGAGGCCAAACTGGTTCGGCGGGTTCCGTTCAGCTGGAAGCGCTATTCGCTTCAGGCCAGACTACGTCTCCCTACGCAGACCCCAGCAATCCGGCTTCCCTTGTTGTTAACACTGGCGCCGCAAACGTACCAATCATCGTCAAGGATCCAATCACTGGCGGGAACAAAACCGTCCTCGTGTATGACAACACCAACCTCATCGATACCTATGCAACCGCTGGCGGTGCGGGTGCCGCACCCTACGCTGTAGCAACGTCCACCGCAGTTAATGGTCTTCAGTACATCAACACGCGCATTGGGCAGGTCGACAGCAGTGGCGGCACTATGACGGTGGATATAGGAAACGGCGGTGATACTGATGCCGCCGGCAATTCAATTTCGTTGGTTGCCAAGCAGTCATCGTTGTTCCACGCCGATGGAACGGGTAGTGCGAAGAGTCAAATCGTATGGAACTCCAACAACCACGTGGACATGGGCGTCGCTTCGTCGGCCGCCCGTCCCGGTGAAGCCGGTAGCACGGCCAACTTCATTTTCTCGCGGTATAACGGCGAGATTACTGCGTTCGACGGCTCCGTCCATCAGGTGAATAGCGCCATCGACTTGGCGGCGTATAACACTTTCCTGATTGAGAAACTGAGTTCCGGGGCGTTGTCGCCGGAGCTCTACGCGGGACAGTTCGCCTTGGCTTTCACCAACACCGTTCAGGCCATCGACTACCAGAATGGGCCGCTTGATCAGAATGACGAGGTGTACACATCACTTGGGCTGCGTACGGTTATTCATGCGACCGGTGCAAACGCCGTCGGTGAAGTCGCCAGCGGGGCGCGTCTGGATGTTTCCTCAGCTTCGTCGACCTTCGGTGGACTGGGCACAGTCATGCTCGCTGAGGACGGCGCGACCATACTCAATAATGGACAAATCGGGTCCACTCGGGGCGGATACTCAGACTCGCAGTACGCCATGTATGCACGTGCCGGCGGCAACGCAATCAACAACGGCGTCGTCAACGTTGGTTCGTTTACCGGCATGGCCGGGGACCATGACCCGGAAAACCCAGTCTTGACCATGGGCGCGCACTACGGCATTGCCGCTACGGGCGCAGGCTCGACCGCTTTCAATTCTGGAATTCTGAACGTTAGCGGCCCAGGGAGCATTGGTGTCCAAGTCTCTGGCGGCGGCGCTGCGGGCAACGACGGCATCATCAACCTCAACGTAGGTGACGCCCGGATCTCCGGAGTGGGCACTCGCGCGCGGGCAGTCCAGGTGGAGGGCAATGCAAGCTTCGTGAATGAGGAAGCTGGCGTTATCTACCTTGGGCGCGGACTGCAGTATGACCTGTCTTCCCCGGCCGGAGATGTCAGCAATGGCACCACCGCGATGGTCGGCATCTTGGCAGGCGGCACACGGGCTAGCGCCACCAACAAAGGAACCATTACTTTGGGCAGCTTGGCACAGGCAGCTACTGGCATGCTGAACAACGGCGCCACTGGCACGTTCAAGAACGACGTTACGGGCGTGATCAACGTCAATGGTGCAGCCTCAGATGCCCCCGTTGAGAACGTGGGCATGTATGTCACGAACCAAGCCGGATCTGCCGTTCCGATCCGGGCCGAGAACGACGGTACGATCAACCTTGACGGCATCAATGGAATCGGCGTCAAGGCCGTTTCCTCCAACGGCAAGATGGTGTCGGTCACGTCCAATGGCAACATCAACGTGGATGGTACCAAGAGCGCAGCCGGCCTTCGAAACTATGGCGCATGGGCGGAAGGGGCGACGACTTCGTTGAAGATAGGCGGCAACGTCAATCTGTCCGGTGATGGTGCAATCGGCGTGCACTCACGCAATGGGAGCAACATCTCCATTGACGGGGGCGCCGTCAACTTCTTGTCTGGCAGTGACCAGGTGGGTTTCTTCGCGCACGGGGTAGGCTCGACAGTAAACATCGCAGGCGCTAACGGCGGCGCGCTCGACGTCAGCACAACCGGCTCCACGCTGTTCCGCATCGAAGACGGCGCCACTATCGGCAACCAAGCTGGTGCGATGCTTTCGGCTTCAGGCGAGGGCTCCACCGCGATCCAGGTGACCGGCGTGGGCTCTGTCGCCAATCTCGATGGAATGGACATCACCGTTTCCGGCAACGGCGCCAACGCGCTGAAGGTCGAGGGCGGCGCCACTGGCCAGATGAGCGGCTCAGCCAATCTGATTCTGAAAGATGGAGCCACCGCTGTTGTTGTCGATGACATCAAGTACGACCTGAACAACGTGGCCGTCGGCCGAGGCGACTCAGGCTTCGTCAATTCCGCGAACGTGACTGTCTCTGATAGCACCGATGTGACGGTATTCCGCATCAAAAACGGCGCTGAACTGATCAACACCGGCGATATTAGTATTACCCACGGTACTGCCATCGAAGTGATGGGGGCAGGCTCGCGTGTGTTGGCCGACAGTGCCGGCAAGCGAGGCAAGATCAGCGTGCGTGATGGCATCGCCGGAATCCATGTGCACGGCGCAGCCACCTTGAAAACTGCGGACAACATTACAGTAGATGGTTCCGCTTCCGGCGTGTTGATCGGTCCGGACGCCGGTCGCGTGGTGATCGAGAAAGACGCACATATCACTGGCTTGAGCAGCGGCTACGGCAATCTAATCACCAATCGTGCCGAAGCCCCAACCACACTGGTCGATGGCGCGACACTGGAAATGGCCGGGTCTGGTGCTGCTCTGCTGTCGGAGAACAATATCGACGCCCAATCGCACGGTTACGTGCTGGTATCAAGCCAGACCGCTGGCAAGGGCATTGCGCTATCCGGGGCGAATGGCGAGGCTACCGACGGCAGCCTGGATATTGGCAGGGGCTGGACTGTCGATGTGACCGGCAATGGCTCGGGCGTGTACGCCAACACCAATGGTGAGTTGCGGCTCAGTGGCGTGGCAATCAACGTTAGCGGCTCCGGCAACGCCATCAAAGTTGAGAAGGCGGATTCGGTAATCGTGGCTGCCGACACCAAGATCACCGGTTCGCATAGTGATGCGGAACTGGTTGTAGGTAATCCCGTGAACCTTGTTAACAATGGGACCATCGCATCGGTGAGCCGCGACGCAACGGCGCTGAAGCTGGGCGACCTGGCAAGCACTGTGATCAACAATGGCACCATCTTGGGTCTGGTTGCGCTGGGCGACGGAGACGACTGCCTTTACAACACTGGCACGATTGACGGCGACGTTAGCCTTGGCGGCGGCAACGACTGTGCATTCGTAGCCGGCGGTACGATCAACGGTACGCTACGCGGCGACGAAGGAAACAACTTGATCGTTCTGGAAGGCGCTTCGGTAGAGGCGGTCATTGGCGGTACTGGGGCAGACACCATCGTGCTTCGTGGGCCGGCCACCAGCTCCTTCCAGCGTCTCAGCGGCGGTACCGGGGACGGCGTACAGGACACGCTCGTGCTTGATGGCTACACCCATGTTCACACTGCCGGCAGTGCTGCGCTGGAAAATTTCGATCGTATCGATCTGGTTGCCAACAGTACTTTTGATCTGCGCAAGTCACTCGCACTGGGCGCCGATGGCAACGGTGTCGGCGTCATGGGCATCGACGCGGGCAGTACATTGGTCGCCAGTGAGGGGCCTGTTTCATTGATCGGCGACTTGTCCAATGCCGGCCTGGTCAAGATCAATGGCACCAAGGTTGGGCAGCAGCTAACCGTTCAGGGAGACTACGCCGGGCTAGGTGGTACCGTGCAGCTCAACACTGTTCTGGGTAGCGACGATTCGGCGACAGACAAGCTCGTTGTCGCGGGCAACACCTCCGGTGAAACGGCGTTGAGAATTATCAACATGGGGGGCGCTGGCAGCCATACCTACGCTGACGGCATTGAGGTGGTAAAGGTTGACGGGCGCTCCGACGGTAACTTCGTCCTGGCAGGTCGTGCGGTAGCCGGTCCCTACGAGTATCTGCTGGCAAAGGGAGGGAAAGCCGATGCCGAGAATGGCAACTGGTATCTGCGCTCGGAAGCTCCGCAGCCGCCAATGCCAGACCCCGAGACGCCGGTAGATCCCACTGAGCCGACCAATCCAGACTTGCCGCCGATGATCCCGATGTATCGTCCCGAGTCTGGGGCATACCTGGCGAACCAAGTAGCAGCGTCGGGAATGTTCGCTCACACCTTGCATGACCGTGTCGGCGAGTTGGATTGGCAGGAGCGTCAACGCGGTGGCGACAACAGCGCCAAGTCGGCCTGGTCGCGCGTGCAACGCAATCAGTTCGACGGCACCACCGGCGAGAGTCAGGTCGGCACCAAAACCAATACGAGCCTTCTGCAGATTGGCGCAGACGTCATTGACTGGACCGCAGCAAACAGTCGACTCAATGGCGGCATCATGGTCGGCATGGGCCGTGCCGACAGCCTGTCTACGTCGCTTGCCTACAGTGCAAAGGGCAAAGTCACAGGCAAGAGCATTGGCATGTATGGAACATGGTACGGAAACAGCTCGGATGCTACCGGCGCCTATGTCGATACTTGGCTTCAGTATGGGAAGTACGATAATGAGGTTCATGGTGAGCTACTGCAAAAGGAGCGCTACAACAGCAGTTCTTTGTCCGGCTCACTGGAAGCTGGCTATGCAGCAGAACTCGCCAGAGGCAGCGTAAGTGCGTTCTACGTCGAGCCTCAGCTGCAAGTGATCTACAGCCATATGGCCGGCGGCAACCATATCGACATCAATGGCGACGACATTCGAGCCGGCGACGTAGGCGGGCTCACTACTCGCCTTGGAGCGCGCGTATACACACGCCAGCTCAGTACCGAGAACAATCGCGTACAGCCCTTTGCGGAACTGAATTGGTGGCACGGCGGAAATGACAACACAATGGTCTTCAATGGTGTTTCGATGGACCAGCGGCGTGCAAAGAACGTCCATGAGCTCAAGCTTGGTGCCCAAGCGGAGTTGGGGGGCGGCTGGAGCGCCTGGGGGCACTTGGGCTTCCAGAATGGCGACGGTGATCATCGAAACATCCAAGGAATGATCGGCGCGAAACATAGTTGGTAAAGAAAGCCCTGGTGGAAGGACTAGGAATGATCAGACGCCCTGGCGCCAGCCAGGGCGTCTTCCGTTTTGGCAACTATCGGAATTCGTAATCCTGCAATGAGCTCACATCCGTTCTCGCCGCGTAGTTCTTTGAACATCTCGCTTGTTAAAGCAGGTTGGACCAGCAGACTCCCCCATCGGACAGGTGTTTGCTCTGATGACTTTATGGATAAGCCCAACAAGTGCAGTACTACCCTGATCCGGCGCTGCACCTGCGTGCGCGGATAGCCCCTACATAATCATTTGTACCTGCTATTTTTCGCGATGCCGGCCTTGTTGTCGGCAAGGTCGTGCCCATACAGCAGCTTGCCCTTCTGGTGGGCATCCTTCTCAAGGATGCCGCGGTCATAAACGGCATCGGCATGGGCGATAAGCATCACCTTCAATCTGCCGTTGCCGGTGAAGGTGACGCGGGCGAGAGCCAGCGCCAGCGCGCTGATCAATGGCGTCCTTCGAACCCATTATCGTTCTTTGCCTGCAGCTGAATTCAAACCCGAATTCGGAGTGACTCCGCAGGAATCTAAGAATCGTCCGATAGAGGCCACTCGCACCCAAAAATAAGATTCGCCCAATACATTTAACTGGATGCGAATCCCATGAACCGAGTATTCCGAATCGTCCGCAACCGGACCACCGGAAAGTGCACTGTAGCTTCCGAGCTTGCCGCCGCGCGCGGCAAGCGTGGCACTCTGGACCGCGCCGTTGCGTCCGCCCTGCTCCTGGCCGCGCCTATGCTGGGCGCCGCAGCAGCAGCCGGTGCAGCACCGATGGCGGAACTGACCGGCAGCAACGGCCAGATGTGGCACGGCTCGCCGTGCGACACCCTCACTGTTCCCAGTACCTGCGCCAATGAAAACCGTATCAGCCAGGCCGATACGTCGGGTGCTGTCCTCACTTTTCCCTACAATCATTTGCTGGTCGGCGCCAACCTGAGCAACACCAACAACGGCCCGGTGGCCAGCGGCAGTCTGTCCATTACCGATGGTGGCGTCGTCAACGCCACGCGCCTGTACGTTGGCTATGAAGGCAATGCCACCGGCGAGGTCAACGTTTCGGGCGAGGATTCGCGCTGGAACGGAGGCGGCATCATCTCGGTCGGCAACTACGGCTCCGGCACCATGAGCATTTCCGATGGTGGCTACGCCCGGGGCACCAACATCTTCGCGGGCACCTATGAAGGCGGCGCGGGAGATATTCAGGTCGACGGCATTTCTGCAGGTGGCATGCGCTCCACCCTTCAAGCCACCGGTACGCTGTTCGTCGGTGATAACAATGCCTATCTGCCTGATCAACCGGGTGTGATTGCGGCCGGCGACGGAATTGTGGCGGTGACCGATGGCGGATTGATCAGCAGTAATGGCGGCTCCATCGGCGGCCGTGGCGGCACCGGCACGCTGACCGTCCAGGGCGTCAATGCCAGCGGCCAGGCCTCGCAATGGAACATGTCCGACAGTCTGATGGTCGGCGTGGACAGCAAAGGCACTCTGAATATCATGGATGGCGCCGAGGTCAACAACACCCACGCTTACATTGGCTACTTCGGCGACGGCAATGGCACCGTGAATGTCGGCAACGGCGGTGTGTGGACCAACAACGGTGCGTTGAACGTTGGCTTGCTGGCAGTCGGTAGAGTGGACATCGGTGCCGGTGGTACGGTCCACAGTGACAGTGCGATGGTCGGCGTCATCTCGGGCGGTTATGGAACAGTGAAGGTCTCCGGCGCAGGCGCGCTTTGGAACAACAACGATACTTTGATGGTCGGTCATTATTCGCAAAGCGTTGGCTCCGTGACGATCGATGAAGGTGGCCAGGTTTCGTCCGGTGACAGTGTCCTGGGTAGCGAGAGCGGCGGCTATGGCTCCGTGCACATCTCCGATGCCGGCTCGCGGTTCGACACTTCCGAGTTGATCATCGGCAACAGCGGCCAGGGCGTCCTGCAGATCGACAACAGCGCTGCGGTGACCAGTGGCCAAGCCTTCGTGGGCAGCGGGGTCGGCGGTCGCGGCGACGCAACGGTGACCGGTGGCGCCCATTGGGACGTGGGCGGCAACCTTCAGGTTGGCGGCGCGGGTGATGGCAGCCTGTCGGTCCTGAACGGGGGCAGGATCACGAACACGCAAACGGCTTGGGTCGGCGTCGAGAACATCGGCGTTGGCACCGTAACCGTTGATGGCGCCGGTTCAACCTGGGACAACCTGGACAGCCTGTTTGTCGGCGCTCGCGGAGCGGGTAGCGCAACCATCTCCAACGGCGGCAACGTCAACGTGAAGGGCAAGCTGTTCGTGGCCGGCACCGGTAGCCTGGCGGACGTCCCCCGCATGACCCCGACCACAAGCGAGCTGGTCGTTACCGGCGCTGGCTCGAGCATCACCGTGGATATGGAAGCCAGCATCGGCCAACTCGGCTCCGGTGCCCTGAGGGTTGCCGACGGCGGCAGCTTCACTACGAACAGATGGGTATTGATCGGCAACAACGTCAGCAGTGACGGCAGCGTCACCGTCACCGGCCACGGCTCAAGCATGAGCTCGACCGACCTGTCCGTCGGGCACAACGGCAGAGGCACGATGGACATCCTCGATGGCGGCACCGTTACGTCGTCTTTCGGCGCAGGGATTGGCAACTTCGCAGGTGCCGAAGGCAGCGTTGCCGTGCGCGGCACCGGGTCGCGCTGGATCAACTCCGGGGACCTGTCGCTTGGCGCCGGCGCGGGAGCGGAAGGTACCCTGATCGTGGACGCCGGCGGACAGGTAGCCGCGGGTGGAAACGTCATCGTCGGCGGCAAGTCCAGTGGCGCCAATCGCTTCCATGGAACGGCGGATGGCGCCGGCACGATAAGCGTCAGCGGCACCGGATCGACCCTCGACGCCTCTGGTTCCATCACCGTGGGGGACAAAGGTGCCGGCACCCTGAATGTGCTCGACGAAGGTTCTGTGCGTGGCAGTGCGTTGCAGCTGGCATCCGGCGCCGGTTCCACCGGCGAGGTGAACATCGGTGCTGGTGGACGTGCCGGAACCTTGGACACAGCCAGCATCACTGGCGGCGATGGCACTGCCACGGTCAACTTCGACCATGTCGACGACATCGACTTTGCGCCGGTGCTGGATGGCAAGCTGGATGTGAACAAGTTCAACACCGGCACCACTACGCTGGCGGGGGCCAATGACTATGCCGGGACCACGTCGGTCCAGGCCGGCACATTGAAAGCCGGTATCGCCGGTGCCTTCAGCTCGGCCTCGGAGCACACCGTGGACAACGGGGCCTCGTTGGCCCTGAACGGATTCGATCAGTCGCTCGCTTCGCTGCACAACAGCGGCATGGTGGCCTTCCATGATGCGGATAACACTGCCGGAACCACGCTGACCATCGCCGGCGACTACATTGGCAACGACGGTACGCTGCTGATGAACACCGTGCTGGGCGATGACAGTTCGGCCACCGACAAACTGGTGGTGGAAGGCAGCACCAGTGGCAACAGCTTCGTGCAGGTACGCAATGCAGGCGGCGCCGGCGCGGCCACCGACAACGGAATCGAGCTGATCCACGTGGGTGGCGCGTCCGATGGCGTGTTCCAGCTGCAAGGCCGTGCCGTGGCGGGTCTGTACGACTATCAGCTGTACCAAGGCGGCCGGAATACCCCGGACGATGGCAACTGGTACCTGCGTTCGGAAGCGCCGATTGATCCGATTGATCCGATTGATCCGATTGATCCGGTTGATCCGGTTGATCCGATTGATCCGATTGATCCGGTTGATCCGGTTGATCCGGTTGATCCGGTTGATCCAGTTGATCCAGTTGATCCGGTCGATCCGGTCGATCCGGTCGATCCGATTGATCCGATTGATCCGATTGATCCGATCGATCCGCCGGTTGCGCCGGAGCAGCCCGTTGTGCCGATCCCGGTGCTGCGCCCCGAACCGGCTGTCTACTTGGGCAACCAGGTCGCCGCGCTGCGCATGTTCCAGAACACAATGCACGACCGTGTCGGCGAGCCGGGCCTGGGCGCACGCGAAGACGGTACGGGCTACACGTCCTGGGCCCGTGTGCAGAGCCGTAAGCTGGACGCCGGCACCGTGGGCGGCCAGATCGACATCAGCACCGATGCCTCGGTGGTGCAGGTCGGCGCGGAGAAGCAGTTCGCGGTGGGCGAGGGTCGCATCCATGCCGGCGTGATGGGTGGCTACGGCCGTGCCACCACCCATGGCAGGTCCAATGTCAGCGACCATCAGGCCACTGGTGAGGTGAAGGGCCGCAATGTGGGCGTGTATGGCACCTGGTTCCAGAACGCGGATGGCCCGGAGGGGCTGTATGTGGACGCCGCGGCGCAGTACGGCCGCTTCGACAACACGGTCAAGGGCGACTACCTGGGCACCGAGCAGTACGACTCCACGGTCCGCAGTGCATCGCTGGAAGCGGGCTACGCCCTCAAGGTGCATGAAGGCGAGCGCGTCGGCGTCTATGTCGAGCCGCAGGCCCAGGTGATCTACAGCAATTTCAGCAGCGACGACGTACGCGAGCAGAACGGCACCCTGGTGCAGAGCCACACCGCCGGTGGCACCACCACCCGCCTGGGCGCACGGGTCTATACCCGTCCGCTGGGCAAGGATTACAACCGGGTGCAACCGTACGCGGCAGTGAACTGGTGGTCCGGCGGCAACGACGTGACCATTGCGATGGACGGTGAGCGCTTGAGCCGCGATCTGTCGAACAACATCATGGAGGTCAAGACTGGCGCGCAGCTGGAGCTGGGCAAGGGCTGGAGTGGCTGGGGCGAAATCAGCCAGCAGCGCGGCAGCTACGGCTTCAAGGACATCGGCGCGCAGTTGGGAGTGAAGCTGAGCTGGTAAGGCCAGCAAGGTAATTGAAAGGACGGGGCGCGATATCGCGCCCCGTCTGCATTTGGTGGCCCGAAATCAAATCCAGATTCGCAGACCCCTGCCACCAACGGTGAGGTCAGCACCAGCATCACCACACGCCATAGGCAGCGCACAGCAGGATCTGCATCGCCAAGTGCGAGTTCTTTCGGCTCAGGCGCCGCAATCCATCCAACGGTTTGAGTACGACTTGCCGAGCCATAGCCAGGGCTACGAAATCATCCTGGAGCTCGGAGATCTGTCGATCGCGGCGCCGGAAGGGGAGCCGCGAGTGATTTGGAAATCTGTTCTCTCTCGCGGCCCAGCCGCCCACTACGCACTGCAGTACTTCATTCGCGGCTCCTTCCTGCGCCTCAGGAGAGGTGGCCAACTCCCAGCTTCTGGGGCCATACAACAGTAGAAAGACTCGGCCAAACCAATCCCAAGCAGAGAGCTGGTTTTGCTATGAAGAAGCCGAAGTTCACCGAAGAGCAGATTGAAACGACGGCCGGTGCTGCTTCTGCGCTGACTGGTACTGCGGATGCACCCACTTCCAATCGGGTCCTGCAGGAACACACCAGCGATGGTTGCCGGCTGACCTTGGCCTGACCAACATCCGGCGACGGCCTGCATTGCCTGCTCGTCCTTTGCCATCCACGTTTACGACGGCGCATCGCTCAACGACATCGCCGCGGCAATCGAGAGCGACTACGTGGCAACGCTGGCCAGCGTTGCCACGGCAACAGGGCCCGGCGCCGCCTATGTACGCTCCATTGCCGCCCGCTACGAGGAATCGGTGCACCTGCGCTATCTGCTGCGCATGGCATTCCTGCCACCGGCAACGCATAGGGACATCATCGGCCAGCTGTACGTGAAGTTCCTTGAAATTGTCCGCGCAGGTTTCCTGCGCCAGCTGCACGAATGTTCGTCCACGCCATTGCCGGAGGAGCACGCCGCCGCTACGGCCTCACCTACGTTGGCATCGTCGAGATGCCTGTACGTGGAACTGGTCTACGAAGGGCCTGAGCCCATGAAAGCCTGGCGTGACACGATGTGGCAGGGACTGATGGACTCGCTGTAGCTGCGTTTATCGTTCCAAGAATGACAATCCAGCGCTGCCGGAAGCGTATGAATGCGAAAATGAACAACCGCACAAATCGGCTGGCTCGAATGAATCACGCCGCTGCAGCGTGCGATGATCGGGGTTCCTCCGCTACCCCAACACTGCATGGAATGGTTATCCGACCCAACAATCTGGATGGGTCTTTCTACACTTGTCGTTCTCGAAATCATCCTCGGCATCGACAACCTCGTCTTCATCGCGATCCTTGCGGACAAGCTTCCCCCACACCAGCGTGACAAGGCCCGCCTCATCGGTTTGAGCCTGGCGCTGGTGATGCGACTGGGCCTGCTGGCAACGCTGTCCTGGATCATGCGGCTTACCACGCCGCTGTTCTCCGTATTCGACCACGCCTTCTCCGGCCGTGACCTGATCCTGCTGATCGGCGGTCTGTTTCTGTTGTTCAAGGCGACGATGGAGCTGCATGAGCGGCTCGAAGGACGCTCGCACGAAACCGGCGACAACAAGGTGTACGCCAGCTTCGGCCTGGTGGTAACCCAGATCGTCATCCTCGATGCGGTGTTCTCGCTGGATTCGGTGATCACTGCGGTCGGCATGGTCGACCACCTCGGCGTGATGTTCGCCGCGGTAACCATTGCCATGGCCGTGATGATGCTTGCCAGCAAGCCGCTCACCAGTTTCGTCAACCGTCACCCGACGGTGGTGATCCTGTGCCTTGGCTTCCTGTTGATGATCGGCTTCAGCCTGGTGGCCGAAGGCCTGGGCTTCAAGATTCCCAAGGGTTATCTCTACGCGGCGATTGCGTTCTCGGTGTTGATCGAGGGCTTCAACCAGTGGACACAGTTCAACCGCGAGAAGCACGCACGAAGCTTTTCATTCCGGCAACGCACCGCCAATGCGGTGCTCAAACTGCTTGGATCGCGCCCAGCGCCAACCGCTGCCGGTGACAATCCCGAACTGGAAGACCAGCTGCCATCGGGACTGGCCGCGTCCGAGCACGACATGATCCGCGGCGTACTTGCACTGGCCGACCGCTCGGTGGCAAGCGTGATGACCGTGCGCGCCGACATCCAGTGGATCGACCTTGGCAAGGGACCAGAGCACACCACCGCGCAGTTGATGAGCTCGCCGCATACCCGTCTGCTGGTGGCTGATGGCGAGCTGGATAACCTGCAAGGCGTGGTGCAGAGCCGTGACCTGCTTGCCGGCGTGCTCGCCGGCAAGCCATTGGTACTGGCGGACTACCTGCGCGAGCCACTCACGCTGCCCGAAGGCGCGACCGCGCTGCGTGCGCTGGAGCGCATCAAGCAGCACCCCATCCCACTCGCGGTGGTGGTGGATGAGTACGGCAGCGTGCAGGGCCTGGTCACCGCCAACGACCTGCTGGCGGCAATTGCCGGCGATCTTGCCGATACCCGCGACGCCGACTTCGGCGCCGAGCAGGTGGACGGCAGCTGGATCGTGGATGCCTCCATGTCGATCGAGGACGTGGAACGCATCACCGGAATCACACTGGAAAGAAACCCGATGTACGTCAGCCTGTCCGGCCTGTTCCTGCACGCGCTGGAACGCCTGCCGGTGGCTGGCGATATCGTGGAATCCGGCGGCTGGCGGCTGCAGGTGATGGATCTGGAAGGCCGGCGTATCGGCAAGGCGCGGATTTCCGCACTGGCCAGGGAATAGGCCGGCGCCTTCTCACCTGAGTGACCCGAATCCGATGCCAGTCCCCTGGCATCGGATTTTTATTTCATGGCTTTCGCGGCGCTGGCGGCCTTTGTAGGAGCGGCGTAAGCCGCGAAGCTCGCAGATCATCAGATGACACATCTACTGAGTGCCTGCGGAAATGTTGGCTTCGCGGCTTACGCCGCTCCCACAAGAACAAACAGGAAGATCCTTGAGCTGAAAAAAAAGCCCGCTGACGCGGGCGGAGAGAGGTGGATGGTGGGGTTGGCATTGCTGCCAACCCCACCGGTGATACCGCTTCTGATCTTTTCCGTTTTCGGTTTCGTCAGAAGTCGTAGCGAGCGGTGAAGCGGAAGTAGCGCGGGCGGGTGTAGTTCAGTTCCTGCCCATACAGCGGGTTGTAATCGTTCGCACCGCGATACGGGCTGGCCGCATAACGGCTGTAATAGCTGCCCGGAATCTGACGGTTCAAGACGTTGATGACATCGGCCTGCAAGGTCAGGCCCTTGGCCCAGACCGGGCTGTAAGCAACGTTCAAGCCCAGGTCAAAGCCCCAAGGGGTGGTCCCGTGCGAACCACGCGGCGACGGGCCGTAGTCGGCCGACGGCGGGACATAGTTCGCACTGGTCGGGCTGGTGCCGGTGCCCGGCAGGCCGCAGTACCAGTAGTACGAGCCGTTGTAGAGGCCGGCATCCGGGGTCGGGTACATGCTGGTGCAGTTACGCGGACGGCCGGAGCTGATCGTCAACGTGGAACCAGCACGCCATTCCGGGGTCAGCTGCAGATAGCCGAATGCCTTCAACACGTGTGCACGGTGATTGGGCAACAGACCGTTGGCTCCCTGCATCAGCTGCGGCAGATCCCAGTCCTGGGTGACCGAGACGTCTTCCTGGCCGCCCGAACCGGTATCCAGGTCCGAAGCCAGCTGGCCCTCGGTGTTGCCGTAGTTGCGCGAGAAGGTGTACTCGACCTTGCCGTACCACTTGGCAGTGCGCTTCTCAGCGTACAGGTCCAGCGCATAGTACTTGCGCTTGAGCTTGGGCAGATTCAGGTCAGCCGCCGAGTAGTGGACCTTCTCGAAGCTGCCATCGGCCTGCTCTTCCCAGAACGTATTGCCCACGCCCGGATTGAACAAGAAGCAGGCGCCACCCAGTGCCGGTGTGCAGGTGTCGTCGATCGCGCTCTTGAGCTCACGGTAGGTGAACTTGGCACCCCAGGTGGTGTCCGGGGTCAGCTGCTGCTCCAGGCCGACGATGTATTCATCCTGGTAATGCGACTTGATGTCGATCGCCGCCAAAGTCCGCGGATTCGGCGCTTCGCCGCACTCCTTGTTGGAAGAGACCGCGTTGCCGGAGCAGGTGTAGCCCAGGCTTGCATCCACCGGGATGGAGTTCAGGCCAGTTGGCGCACCGGTGTTCGGGTCGATGCCTGTGTAGGTGAAGTATTCGCTGGTGATCAGCGAACCCGATGCCGCGCGCACTGCAACGTTGTTGGGAATGGCCAGGTGGTAACGGCCGGCATTGGCGAACAGCTTCAACGACGAGTCGCCGAAGACATCCCATGCAACACCGAGGCGCGGGGCCAACTGGTGACGCTGGCTGATGTACTTCTCGCCGGTGCCGGTGAAGTTGGTGAACTGCTCGTTGCGCAGGCCCAGCGACAGCAACACGTCATCGGTGACCTGCCAACGGTCCTCGATGTACTGTGCGGCCTGCTCGGTCTTCGGCCGGGCAAGCTGGGTGCTGTAGTAGCGGTACACGTAATAGCCCTGCGCACCCAGGCCACCGGCACTGGCCGGCGAACCGACACCATGCGAGGGATCAACCGCGGTGCTGGGATTGGTGGCGCGTCCATAGATCCAACCGTAGCCGCCCGGATAGGTGGTGCCGGTCAAGGACTCCGCATCCTGGCGGTCATAGCCGATGCGGATCTGGTGGTCGCCCAGTTGCCATGCCAGGTCGAAACGGCCTCCCTTGGTTTCATCGAACGCACCATCGGCAGCAACCAGCGCCGTCGAGCTCTGGCAGCTGGTATAGGTCAGGCCGGGTGCCTGCGCCGTGGCGCTGGCGCTGATGTAGGGGCAGCTCGGGTCGTAGTTGAACAGCTTCTGGCTGTGCTCGATCTTCTGCTGGCCGTAAAGCGCCGACAGCGTGAGGTTCTCGGTCAAGTAGCCGGTGTACTTGGCGATGTAGAGCTTGGCGTCGTCCTTGGTTTCAACGCCACCGTTCTGCACGTTGCCGTGGCTGAAGTCGCTGTAGTTGAACTGGTAGTAGTCCGCGTCGTACTTGGTGACATCGGATACACCGGTCAGTTCCAGCACGTGGTTGTCGGTGATGTTCCAATCGACCTTCGCCGCCCAGCGCGGGTAGTCATAGGTGTAGTCGTTCCAGCCATTGCGCTGGTTGGCCGCCGAGGCATTCGTCGCATAACGGACGCTGTTGCCATCGGACTTGGTCAACTCGACGTTACCGAAGAAGAACAAGCGGTCCTTGATCAGCGGGCCGCCGACGTAGGCGCCGGTGGTCTCCTGCCAGGAACTGTTCTTGTCGCGGTACACGTACAGCTTGCCGTCTGTCCTGTAGGCCGGGCCACGCGGATCATCGGCGGTGAAATGGCCGGTATTCGGATACAAGGTGTCGCGTTGCGAAGCGCGCAGCGATTCAGGCGTCCAGATGGTGTAGGCACCGGCCTTCCAGTCATTGGTACCGCGCTGGGTCACGATGTTCACCACGCCGCCGGTGGAGCGCCCGAAGTCGGCACCGTAGCCACCGGTCAACACCTGCTGCTGCGCGATCGCTTCATACGGCAGCGTGTAGAAACCGATCGACTTGAGCGGATTGGTCACCGCATAGCCATTGATGTAGTACGCATTTTCCGAAGCGGCCGAACCACCGAAGCTGGCCACGCCGCCGTAGCTGGTACTGGCCACCGCGCCCGGTGCGAGCAGCGCGACCGCGGTGACGTCGCGAGCCACCGGCAGCTTCTGCAGGTCTTCGTAAGTGAAGACGGTACGGATGTCGACCTGCGACACGTCCACAGAGGAACCACTGAAGGCACGCACTTCAACGCGATCCAGGTTCAAGGCACCACTGCCCGCGCCAGCATCGGCAAAGGACACCTCGGTGCCGCTGGAAATGTTGACGACGACGTTGTCCTGCGTCCCCAGGATCGCCCCATTGCGCTGCAACTCGACGCTGTAGCGGCCGTTGGTCAGATCGGTGGCGCGGTACCTGCCGGTCGCATCCACCTGGAAGGTGCGCGTGGCACCGGTACCCAGGTTGCGGATCACCACGCTCGTGCCTTCCCCGGCAGGCGCTTGGCCAAAGATGCTGCCTGTCACCGACTGCGCCTGCGCGGCACTTGCGAGGCAGAGGCCCAGCGCGACGGTCAACCCCGCACGCCGCAATTGTTTGGATCGTTTGATCATCTGTTCCCCCAAAATTGGCTTCATATAAAGTTAACGGGACCTAAACGAGTCCCGTTTACTGAATAACAAGTAAATGCTGCGGCGCACAAGGAATATGTAATGAATTTTTCACATAAGAGCGGATATCGGCCTGCTGCAGGGCCCTCCGCCCTGTGAAAAGCACAAACCAGGCAACACAGCGCCGCCACGCGGGCGCCGCAGCGCAAGGCAAGGCGCTGAGCGGCAGGCCAGATCCATGCGTTGACACGCTTCCCGGTGACCATTAGCTTTTTTAGATAGACTACCTACCGGTAGGTAATGTCACTTGACCCGCCTCCTTGCCAGTGAATACACAGAAGAGCCCGCAATGCCCCCCAATCCCGTCGCCAACAAGTCGCCACGCATCGCAATCACCTTGGGACTGATCACCCTGCTCGGGCCGGCGTCCATCGACATGTACCTGCCATCGATGCCGGTAATGGCCAGCGAACTGCGTGCGCCTTTCGCCACCGTGCAGCTGTCGCTGACCGTATTCCTGTTGGCCATGGGTGCCGGGCAACTGCTGTTCGGCCCGGTGATCGACGCACTGGGCCGGCGCCGCCCACTGCTGCTGGCCATCGCCGTGTTTGTGGCCACATCGCTCTGGGCGGCTGCGGCGAACTCGGTTGAAAGCCTGATCATTGCCCGCTTCATCCAAGGGCTGGCCGCATCGCTCGCGCTGGTCACCGCAATGAGCAGCGTGCGTGATGTGGCTGAAGGCGTGGCCGCTGCCCAGTTGTTCGCGCTGTTGATGACCATCCAGGGTCTTGGCCCCGTGCTTGCCCCCGCCGCAGGTGGATTGATTGGCGAGGCCTTCGGTTGGCGTGCGGTGTTCCTGGCGCTCGCCGCCATCGGTGCAGTCGTACTGGGCAATACCCTGCTCAATTTCAGCGAGACGCTGAAGCCCGAAGACCGTGCGGTGCTTGAACCGGCAACCGTGATGCATACCTACGCCGGCATCGTCAGCTCGCCACGTTTCCTGCTGCCTGCGCTGGCGCTGGCATCGGTGTTCTTCTTCCTGTTCGCCTATATCGGCGCCGCCTCCTATACCTACCAGACGGTCTACGGGATGTCCGGGCGCGGCTTCGGCCTGGTGTTCGGCGCCACCGGCCTGGCCGTGCTGATGGGCGCAATGAGCAGCGCCAAGCTGGTCACCCGTTTCCGCATCGAAGCGCTGGCGATGGCCGGCGTATTGATGATGCTGATCGGCGCAGGCATCGGCCTGCTCTCCACCCTCAGCGGGGTCGGGCTGGTGGGAATTGTCATGGGCATGTTCCTCGCGCTTGGCGGACTGGGCATTTCGGAAGCAACGCTGATGTCGATCGCCCTGGCCAGTCGCAGTACCGCATTGGGCGCCAGTGCAGCGGTGCTTGGCGCCGCGCCGTTGATGCTCGGCGCCGTGGCAACGCCACTGGCAGCCAAGGTCGCGCAGAGCAGCCCGACGCATTGGTTGGGCTTCCTGACACTTGCAGGCATGCTCACCGTGGCGCTGACATCAGCCAGCGCAAGGATGATCTCGCGCAGTGGAACACGCGTTGATCTGCAACACTGACGGCCTCCAACAGGATCCAGACAATGACAACCCGATCTCCCGCAGTCGAGCGCGTATGCGAAGCCGCACTGGCGCACTTCGCCATCACTGGCTATGACGGCGCATCGCTCAACGAAATCGCTTCGATGATCGGTATCAAGAAGGCCTCGTTGTACTCGCACTTCGCAGGCAAGGACGCGCTCTACCTGCAGGTACTGGCAGATGCCGTCGCCGTGGAAAGTGCATTCGCCGACGATGCCCTGTCTGGGCCAGCCCCTGCCGAGGGCCCTGGCGCCCACTATGTGCAGTCGATCGCCGACCGCTATGACGCTTCCGTACACCTCCGCTACCTGCTGCGCACGGTGTTCCTGCCACCGGTGCAGCACAAGGAGGTCATCGGTCACGCCTATGAAGGCTTCCTTGAACTGCTCCGCGATGGCTTCCTGCAGCAGCTGCAGTCTTCGGTGCCTGAAGCGATCTCACAGGAACAACGCACGCGCTACGGAATAGCGTTCGTCGGCATCGTCGAGAGTCTGTTCGTTGAGCTTGTCTATGCCGGGCGCGAAACCATGACCGCCCGCCGCGATGCACTGTGGCAGGTTCTGCTGGACTCCCTGCAGCTGCGGACTTCCGCAGCTGCATGACAGTGTGGGTGCCGTCCCGATGCATCCATCGCGCATGCAGAGTGATCGCAAGGGACGCAACTGGAAGGTAGAGAACAAAAAGATCCCTCGCGCCTCAGTTCGGTAGAGACGGCGATAAAGCATGCATCCAAATCCCACGCTGCTTCGTAACAGTGCCATCTGATCACGCCGTAGAGGACATAACAGACATGCAGATGCGCAGACAGCTACTCGGATTCACCGGCTGGTTCCTGATCACCTTCCTGGCTGCTGCGCTGGGCGCACGCGCCTCCATCTCCGCCGCCAGTTTCTACGCCAGCCTTGCGCTGCCCACGTGGGCGCCGCCGGCAAGCCTGTTCGGTCCGGTGTGGACTGCGCTGTATGCACTGATGGCGCTGGCGGCCTTTCTCGTGTGGCGTGAACGCGGCTGGCGCGCTGCTGCGCCGGCCTTGACGCTGTACCTGCTGCAGCTAGGCCTCAACACACTGTGGAGCTGGCTGTTCTTCGGCTGGAAGCAGGGCGCTCTGGCCTTCGCCGACATCCTGCTGTTACTCGTAATGATCGTCGCCACGCTGATTGCGTTCTGGCGTATCCACAAACTGGCGGCCTGCCTGCTGCTGCCCTACCTGGCGTGGGTGAGCTTTGCCAGCGTGCTCAATTACGCCGTCTGGCAGGCGAACCCGGGGCTGCTGTAAGCAGACGCAACATCCTCGGTCTGCACCGCGTTGCGCTTGCGAGCTCACGCCGCGTCGGCATCCCCAAGCTGGTTTATCTGTGCGCACTCGACCACACCCGGTGGATCGTCCATGCGTGCCAACGCGATCATCGCGCGGCCGAGGCTGAGGTTGCTGGTGACCATCGACGGCAGCGCCGCGCCGGCAAGCTGCATCAGTGGCCCGCCCAGCACATAGAGCGGCTTCAGCAGGCCATGGCGGGTGCCGGTGCCGGCAACCGGGCGCACACCGCCCGGCCGCAGCATCACCGTCCGTCCTGGCAGCCGCGCCAAGGCTTGTTCGGTCTCGCCCTTGATCCGCAGCGGCATGATGTGGCTTTCAGGGTTGGCGTGGGCGCCGGAAACATACAGGAACATGCCCTGCGGATTGGCGGCGAACCAGGTCTGTGCAAGCGCCTGCGTGGTGTCCAGCGTGACCCGACGGTACTCATCCTCGGCGGTGCCAATCGGTGGCGCACCGGCGCAATAGAAACAGGCATCAAAGCCAACCAGGTCGGCACGGCGGCGGTGCGCCTGCTGGAAATCCTCCAGCACCAATTCTTCGGTCGCCGTCACCAAGCCGCCTGCACGCCGCACCAGCGCGACCGTGCGCTTGACGTGCACGGAGCCCGCGCAAGCCAACGCCACGCCTTGACCGACCAACCCACTGGCGCCGGTCAACACGATCTTCAGGCGTCCGGCATCATTCATCGGCTGCGTCCCGTGCGGTCTAGAGTTTGACGAAGCGCTGCACTTTGCGCGCCAGCCAACCGCTGAATACCAGCGGTGCATCCAGCGCCGACACGCAGATGCATGGCACACCGGGGGCAGTGACCGGCTGGTGCTCGACGTCGCCATCCAGGTCCGCCACGTCGCCGGGGGCGAACAGGCCCAAGGCATCATTGTAGGAGCCGCGCAGGATCTGGGTCAGCTCACTGCGGCCATGGCTGTGCATCGGCAGGCACTTGCCCGGTGCGATCTTCAGCATGATCAGTGACGGCATCTGCTTCGCGCGGATGCAATGCACACCCGGTGCCATCCAGCGCCAGCGCAGGCTGCCCAACGAGTCGCCGAAGTAAGGATGCAGCGATGCGGGCAGATACTCCGGGTCGGCCTGTGGCCGCTCGGGTGGCAAGGGGCGCTCTGGCTTCTGCTCCGGCATTGCAGCCGTGCTGGGCTCCAGCAGCTGCGCCAGCATGGCGGCGCGCAGTGTTTCGCGCCTTGCTTCCTCAAGCACTGGCTGGGTTTGCTCCAGCAATGCCGAGCCGACTGCTTCGGCATCGCGCAGGCGCTTGCGGCAGTGGGGGCACTGTTCGAGATGGGCGCCGGCAACGATGCTTAACGGCGCCTGCAGGGCACCGGCTGCATAACTCATCAAGGTCGACTCGTGCAGGTGGTGATGCGGATTCATGCCGCACCCCCAACCTTGGACTGCAGCAGCAGGAAGGCGCGACGCAGATGTGACTTCACCGTACCAAGGGGCATTCCCAAGGCCTGCGCGATCTCACCGTGGCTCTTCGCCTCGAAGTAGGACATCCGTACCAGCCGCGCCTGCACGGCAGAGAGTTCGTTGATGCGTTGCCGCAGCCGCGCATGGTCGGCGAACTGCTCGGCACTGCTGCGCTCGAGCACGTCGCTGGCAGCAGCGTTTTCCACCGCCGCCTGCACCAACGTCCAGCTGCGCTCGTGGCGCACGCGGTCGATGTGCAGGTTGCGCGCGATGCGATAGAGCCAGGTGCTGAGCGCGCCCTGCGCCGGGTCGAAGTCGGCCGCGCGCAGCCACAGCCGCAGCAGGCATTCCTGCGCCAACTCCTCGGCCACCGCCTCAGGGTCGCCCAGACCACGCAGGTAGACGCATAGCCGCGGCATGAAATGGTCGTAGATGCGCATGAAACAGTCGCGGTCACGCAGCCGCGCCACACCGTCCATGTCGACGGTCCAGTTCATTGGCTCTTTGCTCAGCTGCTGTGAACTGGACACGATCCGCGCGGTGTCGAATGGGGAAGGGGTTTTGCCGGGATCAGGGTACATCTGCGTGGGCGGCGCTGGAGTGAATGTGGTGTCCTTGCTACGCGCAGGGGCAGCGTTTGGATGCACGGGGTTGATGCATCCATTTGCCAGTCCCAACCGTAGGCACTGCATTCAACCGCGGATACCGCCATGCGCACGGCCTGCCTGTTGTTGTGCCTGCCCTTGGCGGCATGGGCCGCGCCGCTGCTGCGCCGCGAAGGTATTGCCACCACGGCGGCCGGCGCGGTCGCCTACCGGGAAGTGCACTGGCAGCGCGGCGCAGGCGACGCAAACGAGCGCTGGGTGCACTACCTGTGCCCCGGCGGCGAGCCCTTCGCGCGCAAGCAGATGCGGGTCAACGGCCCGGTTCAGGCCCCCGCCTTTCGCCTGGAAGACCGCCGTAGCGGGCAGGCGGCAAACGTCGAGGTGACGGCCAGCGGCGTGCAGCTGAACTGGAAGGAGGGCACGCAGGCAAGGACGCGGACCCAGCGGCTGCCACTTCCGCCGGATGCAGTGATCGATGCTGGCTTCGATGCCGCCGTGCGCAGCCACTGGCAGCGGTTGATGCAAGGCGAGCGGCTGACCTTGCAGTTCCTGGTGCCCGGTCGGCAACGCTTCTATCCCGTACAGGTGCGGCGTAGCGGCGCGGTGCGCTGGCAGGGAATGCCCGCCCAGTCCATCGAGGTGCAGCTGGATGCCTGGTACGGGGCGATCGCACCGCGCCTGTCGCTGGTGTACGCCGACGCTGACCGGCGCCTGCTGGAATTCCGTGGCACCAGCAATCTGCGCGATGCCCGCGGTGACTACCCGCAGGTGACGGTGCGCTTCGCGCAGCCGGCGGTGGAGGGCTCGGCATCGCAATGGCAGGCGGAGCTGCAGCAAGCGCTGGTACCGCGATGCGGGGCCGGCCCGGGATGACTCAGGTCGAATCACCAGGTCACTGCATCCAATCGCCGCCGCGCTGCGTAGAGGAAGCAAGCAAACCCGTCGAGAACGCTTCCATGTCCTCCGCAGCGCCCCTCCCCCGCCGCAGTCAGAGCCTGCTGCGCACCGTGCGCCGCTGGTTCGATACCGCCAGCGCCGACGACGACGCAGGCAACGGGCAGCACGGGGAGCGCATCGACTGGATGCGGGCCCTGCCCTTTGCCTTGCTGCACGTCGGCTGCCTGGGGGTGATCTGGGTTGGGGTGTCGTGGACAGCGGTTGCCGTCGCACTTGCCCTGTACGCAATCCGGATGTTCGCGATCACCGGGTTCTACCACCGCTACTTCTCCCACCGCACCTTCCAGGCATCCCGTCCGGTGCAGTTCGTGTTCGCGGTGATAGGCGCAGCCAGCGTGCAACGCGGGCCGCTGTGGTGGGCAGCGCACCATCGCCACCACCATCGCCATGCCGATCAGCCTCTGGACCCGCACTCGCCGCAGACCGGTGGCTTCTGGCGCAGCCATATGGGCTGGTTCCTGACCCGTGGCGCCTTCGCCACCGACATGCAGCGCATCCCCGACCTTGCGCGCTTTCCGGAGCTGCGCTGGCTGGACCGCTTCGACACCGTCGTGCCACTGCTATTGGCCGCAGCACTGTATGCATTGGGTGCCGTGCTCGAGCGCGGGGCACCGGGCCTGCAGACCTCCGGCATGCAACTGCTGGTATGGGGATTCTTCGTCTCCACCGTGGTGCTGTTCCACGCTACCGTCACCATCAATTCATTGGCGCACCGCTTCGGTCGCCGCCGATTCGACACCCGCGATGACAGCCGTAACAACTTCTGGTTGGCGCTGATCACTTTTGGAGAAGGCTGGCACAACAACCACCACTTCTTCCCCGGCACCGTGCGGCAGGGGTTCCGCTGGTGGGAGATCGACCTGACCTGGTATGGCCTGCGGGTGATGGCGATGCTGGGTTTGGTCAAGGAACTCAAGCCGATCCCGGCCTGGGTGCTGGCCAAGGCGAGGAACTGACATGCGTATCGCGATCATCGGTTCGGGAATCGCCGGGCTGGCCAGCGCCTGGTGGCTGGATGGCGAGCACGAGGTCACCTTGTTCGAGGCCAACGACTACCTCGGCGGCCACACCCACACCCACGCGCTGCAGGTGGGCGGGACGCAGATGGCGGTGGACACCGGCTTCATTGTCTTCAACCCGCGACACTACCCGCTGCTTAGCGCGCTGTTCGACGAGCTCGAAGTCGAGTCGCAGCCCACCACGATGAGTTTCTCCATGCGCAGCGAACGCAGCGGCGTGGAGTACAACGCAACTTCCCTCGACGGTCTGTTCTGCCAGCACCGCAATCTGGTTTCGCCACGCTTCTGGGGCATGCTGCGCGACCTGCGCCGTTTCTATCGTGATGCACCGGCACTGCTGGATGGCGGCGACGGCCCAACGCTGGGCGAATACCTGCGCAGCGAGCGCTACGGCGAAGCCTTCGTCGAGGAACACCTGCTGCCGATGGCGTCGGCACTCTGGTCGTCGCCGACCGCGACCGTGCGGGAGTTCCCAGCGCGCTACCTGGTCCAGTTCATGGCCAACCACCATATGCTGCAGATCAGCGGGCGCCCGCAATGGCGCGTGGTCAAAGGCGGCTCCGCGCGCTACATCGATGCCATGCGTGCGCGTTGGCAGGTACGCGAACGGCTTGAATGCGCAGTCTGGAAGGTAGAGCGCGAACCCGACGGCGCGCGGGTTTACAGCACCGCAGGTGTCGAAGGCTTCGACGAGGTGATCATGGCCTGCCACAGCGACCAGGCCCTGCGCCTGCTCGACGATGCGGACCCGCTTGAGCAACAGGTATTGGGTGCCATCAGCTACCAGCACAATGAAGTGGTACTGCATACCGATGCCTCCCTGCTGCCACGCAACCGCAAGGCGTGGGCCGCGTGGAACGCGCACGTGCCGCAGGCTGCCGATGCGCCATGCACGGTCAGTTACTACATGAACCTGCTGCAGGGGATTGCGGGCGATACGCCGCTGGTGGTGACGCTCAACAACACCGCACAAATCGATCCAGGCAAGGTGCTGCGACGCATGCGCTATGCACACCCGGTGCATGATCATGCCGCCGTCGCCGCACAACAGCGCTGGGCCGAGATCCAGGGCCAGCGCCACACCTGGTTCGCCGGTGCGTATTGGGGCTGGGGCTTCCACGAAGATGGCATCCGCAGCGCCCGCCGCGTGGTCGATGCGCTGGCCGAGCGCAGGTCGAACGAATTCTGGCTGACACAGCCGGAGACGACCGCATGAGCAATAGTGCGATCTACCTCGGCCACGTCGTGCATCGCCGGCACTTGCCGCATCCACATGCATTCCGTTATCCCATCGCCCAGCTGCTGCTCGACCTGGACGAGCTGGATCAAGTATTTGCGGGCCGTTGGCTGTGGTCGCTTAACCGTCGGAACCTCGCCGAATTCCGCCGCAGCGACTACTTCGGCGATCCAGCGCAACCGCTGGCGGATGCGGTGAAAGACCATGCCGCGCAGGTACTGGGCCATCGACCACAAGGGCCGGTGCGCCTGCTCACGCACCTGCGCGTGGCCGGTCATGTGTTCAACCCGGTCAGCTTCTACTACTGCTACCAGGCCGACGGCGTCAGTCTGGACTGCATCGTGGCCGACATCACCAATACGCCGTGGAAAGAGCATCACGCCTACGTCCTGCCTGTCGCAACTTCAGGCAACAAGGGCCGTGCCCTGCACTGGCAGTTCGACAAGTGCTTCCACGTTTCGCCCTTCATGCCGATGGATTGCCGCTACGACTGGCGCTTTACCGCGCCCGGCGCCGATCTGCGCGTGCATATGCAGGTCTGGCGCGACGGTGAGCGTCAGTTCGACGCCACCCAGTCCATGCAGCGCCGTCCTCTGAATGGCGCCGGGTTGGCGAGAGTACTGGCCTGCTACCCGTTGATGACGCTGCAGGTCGTCGCTGCCATCCATTGGCAGGCGCTGCGTCTGTGGCTCAAGCGCAATCCGGTCCACGACCATCCTTCCCTTGCCGAGAAATCCCGATGAACCAGATGAGCTCCTCGGTGACCCTGCCGCAACCCGGCGTGCTGGACGCCCTGCTGCGCCGACGACTGCTGACCGAGCTGGCGCCATTGCGTGAAGGTTGCCTGCGCGTGCGCGACGCTTTGGGCGAGGTGCTGCTGGGCGATGCGACTGCAGAGTTGCAGGCCACGGTGACCATCGACGACCCGGCCTTCTATCGCAAAGTAGCCGCGCAGGGCAGCGTCGGCGCTGGCGAGAGCTATATCAACGGCGATTGGCGCTGCACCGATCTGGTGGCGCTGGTGCGCATCCTGGTGCGCAATCGCGACCTGCTCGACGGCATGGAACGCGGCCCGGCGCGCATCGGCGGTTGGCTGCTACGCGGCTGGAACCGGCTGCGCCGCAACAGCCGCGAAGGCAGCCGCCGCAACATCGCCGCCCACTACGACCTTGGCAACGATTTCTTCTCGCTGTTCCTGTCGCCGGACCTGATGTATTCGTCGGCCTTGTTCGCCGACGAGAGCAATTCGCTTGAACAGGCATCTCAGCGCAAGCTCGACCGTATATGCGAGCAACTGCAGTTGCAGCCTGGCGACCGCGTGATCGAGATCGGCACCGGTTGGGGTGGCTTCGCCCTGCACGCGGCGCGCCATTACAGCTGCCATGTCACTACCACTACTATCTCGGCAGAGCAGCATGCACTGGCCTCGCAGCGTGTAGCCGAAGCCGGGTTGCAGGATCGGATCACCCTGCTGATGCAGGACTACCGTGATCTTGAAGGTCAGTTCGACAAGCTTGTCTCGATCGAGATGATCGAAGCCATCGGCTCCGAGTACCTGGACACCTACATGGCGACCTTGCAGCGCCTGCTCAAGCCCAACGGTGTGGCGCTGCTGCAGGCCATCACCATCGAGGATCACCGTTACCAGCAGGCGCGGCGCAGCGTTGACTACATCAAGCGCTTCGTATTCCCCGGCAGTTTCATTCCGTCGCTCAACGCCATCCTGGCGGCCAAGACACGCGCCAGCGACCTGCAGTTGGTGGCCCAGCAGGACTTCGGCTACTCGTATGCGTTGACGCTGCGCGCGTGGCGGCAGCGCTTCATGGCACAGCTGCCGGCCGTACATGCGCAAGGCTTCGATGCGCGCTTCTGCAGGCTGTGGGAGTTCTACCTTGCGTACTGCGAAGGCGGCTTCCTTGAGCGCTCCATCGGCGTATCGCATCTATTACTGGCGCGGCCCGGCTATCGCCCTGCCGGCAACGCCGGACGAATCAGCTGAGATGCGCCGGCCGCTGCTCAATCTGCTCGGCAACCAGCTTGTCTGGCTGTGCGCGGTGGCTGGCGCAGGTCGCGGCTGGCAATGGCCGGCCTTGCTCGCCTCGACGCTCTACATCGCCAGCCAGCTTGCCAGCGCCGCCCAACCACGGGTCGAGCTGCGTCTGTTGCTGCTCGCGCTGGCCTGCGCCTGGTTGGTGGACGCGGTGGCCGCGGCCAGCGGCCGCGTCGGTTACGCCGCTGCGCCCTTCGGCTGGGCCCCGCCGCCCTGGATCATGGCGCTATGGGCAGCATTTGCGATGACCTTGACCTCGTCGATGGCATTCCTGCAGCGGCATTGGCTGTTGCCGGTGATGTTCGGACTGCTGCTGGCGCCGCTGGCCTACCTGTCCGCCGCGCGCGGTTTCGATGCAGTGCATTTCGCCGCCCCCGCGTGGCAGGGCGTCTTGATGCTCGGTGTTGGCTGGGCCGTGGCACTGACGCTGCTGACCCTGTGTGCACGGCATTGGTCACGCAGCGCCGAGCAGAAGACGCTTGCAGGTGCATCGCCATGAGCAATCTACTGTGGGTGCTGCTATACGCCGTCGTGGTGATGAGCATCGGCTGGGTGTGGCAGCGCCTCCAACGCAATATCGGCATCGTCGATGTGCTCTGGGCCAAGGGACTTGCTGCTGCGGCCCTGCTGCTCGCATGGCTTGGTAACGGCGCGGTCTTGCCACGTATCAGTCTCGCGGTGCTGGGTGCATTCTGGGCAAGCCGGCTTGCACTGCATCTATGGCAGCGGGTCAGGCACGAGGCCGAAGATGGCCGCTACAAGTACCTGCGCGAACATTGGCACAGTCATCAAGGCAAGATCTTCGGCTTCTTCATGGCGCAGGCGCTGCTGGTGGTGCTGTTCGCACTGCCCTTCGTCGCGGTGGCCAGCAATCCGCGCGCCGATGGCCATGGCTGGGTGATCGCTGCAATCGCAGTGTGGCTGCTGAGCGTGATCGGCGAATCGATGGCCGACCGCCAGCTTGCGCGTTTCCGCGCCAACCCGGCCAACAAGGGCCATACCTGCCGGCAAGGACTATGGCGCTACTCGCGTCACCCCAATTACTTCTTTGAATGGCTGCACTGGTTCACCTATGTACTGCTCGCCGTTGGCTCAACGCTGTGGTGGCTGGCCTGGGCCGGACCGGTGCTGATGTACCTGTTCCTGCGTTACCTGAGTGGCGTGCCGTTCACCGAGCAACAAGCGCTGCGCAGCCGCGGCGAAGACTACCGCGCCTACCAGCGCAGCACATCGATGTTCTTCCCCTGGTTCCCCCGCCCCGCCAAGGAGCATTCGCCATGAACGCTGTCACGCCGCTGGATCCTGTTGCCGATGCCGAAACCGGCCTGACCGGCTGGGCCGAGCGCGGCTGGCTGCCGGACGCAGCCCTGCGCTGGGGCATCCGCCGCTTGTGTGCGCAGCGTCTGGAAGAAGAATCAGAAGAAGGCATGGAAGCGCAGTCCGATCGCTTCAGCCGACGCATCGCCGAACTGGCCAGCAGTCCGCTGGCGCTGCATGTGGATGCTGCAAACCGCCAGCACTACGAAGTGCCTGCAGCCTTCTTCCAGGCCTGTCTTGGCCGTCGTTTGAAGTACAGCAGCTGCTATTACCGCACCGGCAGCGAGACGCTGGATCAGGCAGAAGACGCAATGCTGGAGCTGTATGGGCAACGCGCAGGGCTCGCCAATGGGCAGGATATCCTCGAGCTCGGCTGTGGCTGGGGCTCGCTGACCTTGTGGATGGCGGCGCGCTACCCCGATGCGCGCATCACTGCGATTTCCAACTCACGCAGCCAGCGCGAGTACATCCAGGCCGAGTGCGCTGCGCGAGGTCTTGGCAACGTCAATGTGCAGACCATCGACGTCAACCAACTACAACTTCCGTCCGCCAGCTTCGACCGCTGCGTATCAGTGGAAATGTTCGAGCACATCCGCAACTACGAGCGCTTGCTGGGAAATATCTCGCAATGGCTGAAGCCTGACGGCGCTCTGTTCGTGCACATATTCGCCCATCGCACGCATATGTACCCGTTTGAAACGATCGGCGAAGACAACTGGATGGGCCGCCATTTCTTTACCGGCGGCCTGATGCCTGCAGCCGACACCCTGTTGCACTTCCAGCGCGACCTGCAGCTGCAGCAGCGTTGGCTGCTGGATGGACGCCATTACCAGCGCACCGCCAACCATTGGCTGCAGCGCCAGGACGCCGCACGCGAACAGATCATGCCGCTGCTGGTGCAAACCTATGGCAGCGACGCTGCCGCGCGCATCTGGTGGCAGCGCTGGCGAATGTTCTGGATGGCCTGCGCGGAACTGTTCGGCTACGACGATGGCCAGCAATGGCTGGTGGCGCATTACCTGTTCCGTCCCCGCTGAAGAAGGACACGCCATGCGAACCCTCCCGCTGTTGTCGCTGCTGTCCATCGCCTTGTTCGGCGCAGGGTGCAGCAACCTGGACACCCGTCCAATCCCACGCCCCGCCTCGGTGGATGTGCCGCGCTTCATGGGCGACTGGTATGTGATCGCGCATATCCCATCACGGCCCGAGCGCGAGGCCTACGATGCGATGGAAAGCTACGCACCTCGCCCTGACGGCCGCATCCAGACCACCTTCACCTACCGCAAGGGGAGCTTCCAGGCGCCACTGAAAACCATGCACCCGATCGGCAAGGTCGAAGCCGAAGGCAACGGTGCGGTCTGGGGCATGCAGTTCATCTGGCCGATCCAGGCCGAATACATCATCGCCTGGCTGGATGATGGCTACAGCCAGACCATCGTCGCCCGCAGCAAGCGCGACTACGTCTGGTACATGGCGCGTACCCCGCAGGTTTCGGAAGCGGACTATCAACGCGCGGTGGAGCGCATCAAGGCAATGGGTTATGACGTAAGCAAGTTGCGGCGGGTACCGCAGTCAGCGCGTTGAGGCACAAGGACAAGCATCGAAGCAGATGGGCTGCTAGCAATCATCTCCTGCTGACAACGGATACGTTCCAATACGTCGCCGTCATCTCGTGAGTTGGAGAGCACTCAAGGACGTACGGGATCGCGTCGCGGGACAAGCACACCGCCGTCAATGGTCGCGAGCAGCGGCGCACCACTGCTGTCCTTGCTCCAAACCCTGCCGGCATATCGGCCTGCAAGCGGACGCCAGCCCTGCGGAACGAACGTAAAGGTCCAGGCAACCGCTTCGCCCTGCATGATCTTGGCGTGGCAGGTCACCACGTCGCTCCACTCCTGCAGCTCAATGACCACCTCGCATGGTGCCGACACGCCCATATCGTAGGCAGTGACCGCGGCGGCAATGTTACGACCCGCGCCGCGATCAGACAGCGCGACGACGCAGAAGAAGACGGTGAACAGCAGCGGCAGTGGATGCCAGAGCAGCAGCGCGGCAACCGCACACAGCACGGCGATGGCCAACAACCAGTAGTGGAAACGAGCAATGATTCCATTCGCCAGCCCAGGCCGAAACCTGGCGATCTGCTCCTCGACGGACAAGTCCTTCAACGCCACGCCTCCCCAAGTAAGCGCGCAACAAGTGCGCTCGTGACCACCGGTACCAAGTTTGCCACGTACCGCCATCAAGCCCGGCGAAGGTATAACGCGACTGTCTGCAGGCCAGCCAGCATGCGGCGTGCCTTGGATCGTTCCGCTCTTGCGATACGGACCGGGATGCGAGTGGTTGGCCAGACATACACGAAGCGTTGCATCATGTCCGCCGAAGTTGAAGGAGCATTTCGTGAAGGGAAGAACAATCAGGCTGGCCACCCCCGCCGACATCGACGCCATTTTCCACATCCGTACCAGCGTTCAAGAGAATCACTTGTCCCTTGAGCAACTTGCTGGAATGGGGATTACCCACGAAGCGATACAACAGGCGATTCTGGAGGCTCCATGCGCCTGGGTCGCCGAGGTAGATGGCGTACCGGTTGGCTTCTCGATGGCGGATGTCGGGGACGCATGCGTGTTTGCCGCCTTCGTCCTGCCGGAGTTCGAAGGACTGGGCCTGGGCCGTAGCCTGATGGACAAGGCAGAGGAGTTCCTGTTCCAGCACCACCAGACGATCTGGCTGGGGACAGCAGAAGCCAGTCGTGCCAGCGGCTTCTACAGAGCACTCGGCTGGCAACCCGTGGCGGACCTGCCGGAAGGCGACGTCCGGTTTGAAAAGCACAGAAAGTAGTCAGCGGCGCCTGGATTGAGAACCCGAAGTTTGGCGCAGCGGCGCTGACGAGATGCCCCCGCTTGTACGCACGAGAAAGCCTGCATTTCTGCGGGTTTAGCGTGAATTCGAGACTTGTCAGGACGCCCCAAGATCAGGCGATGTACCGTTTATCCGAATCGAACGGATGACCTATTTTTTACGGGTTCTTTAGAGTTGGCTAATAGGACAGCCACTTGGGACGAGTTTTTCCCGGCAGCATCACGTGAAACCGTTGAGCCGCTTGGAGCAAGCCGGCAGTTTCCCGGCGGGGCAATGCTCATTTTTCCACCCCTCCTTAGCCGCCGCGTATTCGGCGCCTTCTTCAAGGCACTTCGCCAACCGGATCGGATACCTGCATACCTGTTGGATGGGGTCTGGGTTGGCAAGAGGTCCTTTTTGGGGCGACGTCCACGGTCTGTGTCGCGTGGCAGTTCACCCTCGCAGCAAGCCGCGCTGAAAACAGAGCTCTTTCTCGACAGCACCTGCAGCAATTCGCCAGCCACGATTTGATTTGAGCGAGAAATCAGGATTACTGTGTCTAGCAACTAAGTCGAGCTTGCGCCGCTTCGCGGTTCAGCCCAATTCTGACGTCAGGTGTGCAGTGTGCATGGAGAGAGCATGAGCAACTCAAACATGAAAGACCTCATTGAACGCTACTTGATTGCCTACAACGCATTCGACGTTGATGGCATGCTTTCAATCCTATCCAATGATGTTCGCTTCGAGAATTACTCCGACGGTCAACTGACAGCGGAAGCAAACGGCATCGATGAGTTCAGAATGCTCGCAGAGCGGTCCAAGTCTGTTTTCGCTGAGCGCGAGCAGCGCATCACAGACCTGGAATTCGGCCATGATTCTGCCATTGCAAGCATTTCCTACCGTGGAAAGCTGGCCGCAGACATCCCCAATGGTCCACCAGCCGGCACCGTCCTTGATCTTCAGGGCAAATCAGAGTTTTCGTTCAACCAAGGGAAAATTACAAAAATTGCTGACCGGAGCTGACAGCAATTCCGGAACACCGCTGACCAAATCGGTACTTGATACTGCATGGCGGCGAATGATCCGTCGGGCAATCAACGATGGCGTGATCGAGCAGGGTCAGCGCTTCGCGCTTCACGGCGTAAAGCATCGCGGCATCACCGATAGCGAGGATAAGACTTCTGGCAGGCATAGGTCCGAAGCAATGCGGCAACTGTACGACCATTCTGTGCCCGTGGTTCAGGCATCAAATGCTGCCGTGGAACCAAGAAAGACAACTTAATTTTCCCGGTAGACCAAAAAAGGCCAGCTCATTGAGCTGGCGTTTCTCCGCCCCCTTGTTTTAGGGGATTTTCGCAACCCTGCGCTGGTGCGCTTATCTGACCCAAATAGTCGATACAACCACTTGTTTTTGATTCAATAAATATAAATTCAAAATTAAAAATACCCCCATTTGTACCCCTTAGTTGATTGGATGCGGTTGGACTTACTTGGACAGCAGCGCCGTTTGTCGCGCCCCCTTGGCAATAGATCTCCTGCTACATGGAACTGTCGCTCGGAATCCTCAAGGCATTCCTAGAGGTCCCCGGGGAAAAGAGCCCGAAGTCATGGGTGACGTCCGTTGTCGGCCAAAAGCGGACGTAGCGCGTGCCTCTGCTTCCAAGCTGCGTAAGAAGAGCCTCGCCTACATCGGGCACGGATCGACCTCTTCTATCCTACGAGGCCCCGCCCGCCTTGAGAGCCAGCATGCACGACAAGCTTTGGGGTTGGCGCGCTTGCTGATGGCGATTCGAGCTTGATACGGTCGCAATAGTTGCGATAGATAGGGGAGTGACAGCGCGCTTGTTAGCGTGTCCTTGTTCCCATTCCTGGTGCTGCGAATGGAAAAGCGCGGCCTTGCCGCTGCGGCACTTTGCGTCCTCTTGGCCGTCGCAGTGTGGATGCACTGGCCCGAACCTGCAGGCGAGCAAGTGCGGGTCTATCAAGTACTGCACGCGTTCGATAACCGGTTGCTGCGAAGTGATGCGCTCGGCTTCGTGGCCGCAAGGGCCGAAGAGGGTTTCGAACTGCACACGCGCTATTCCGAAGCGACATCCTTCTAGATCCGATGCAAAGGCGTTCGGGTGCTGACGGTGGAGAACGCGTCGCCGCGTGTGATGATCCGGATCCCTATGGATGTACTGCAGCGTGCGCCTGATATCGCATACCTGCACACCAACTTCCGCCGTTGGCTGACCCAAGACCCGAACCGCGCGCGGTTGCAACTGGTCAACGTGGAGGGCGTGACCCGCACCCGTGGCAGTGAACTGCTGCTGGGCTATCGCTGGCAGGACATCAGGGTGACCGGCAGTTATGTCTACAACGATGCGCGCGACCCCAGTGAGGAAGGTGCTGGCCGCCGTCCGGTTTCACTAACGCCCCGGCACAGCGCAGGCCTGGTGGCCATGTGGGAGCAGCATGACCGTGGCCGAATCGGCCTCGAGGCCTACTACACCGGCGTCCAGGCGCTTGATGACAATCCCTGGCGTAGATGCAGCCGGCCGTCCCTGGAAGTCGGTGCGCTGGGAGAAATCGTGCTGGGAAAAGTCAGCCTGTTCCTCAATCTGGAAAACACCCTCAGCGTCCGCCAAAGCGGTTACAACTCGATACTGCGGGCCCCGTCGCGCGGACGATGGCCAGTGGACCGTGGGTGCTTGGGCACCACTGGAAGGACTTGTGGTGAACGGTGGTTTGAGGATGAAGTTCTAGCTGGCGATGTTCTTGTCGGCCTCTGGCCTGCCCGGCAGGCCAGAGGGGTAAAGAGGGGCATTACTCAGGTGCCGACGTGGAACGGGTTACAGTGTTCGGTAAGCCCGAGATGCTCCAGGGCAATCTCCAGCCCCAGCGCATAGCTCTGCGCACCGTAGCCGCTGGCCACGGCCAGCCTGCGGCCAGCACCTGACGGGATACAGGCCTCGCGCTCTGCGCCGTCATCATGCACTTCCACGTAGGCGTTGTGCAGATGCGGCAGCAGACGCTGCAGGCGCGTGCTGTCGGCACAGGCACCCGGGTCCAGCAGGGTTACTTCGCCGCGGCTGTGGTCGGCCACACGCAGCGCGTCCAGCAGCTCCTGCTCCGACCCGCAGGCGCGGATGGCGATGGTGGTGCCGGCATCGATTGCACGTTCCACCAGCGCCTTCAACACCGGGCTGGGCAGCGGTGTCGCGGTGCGGATAAGACGACCGGTCGCTTCCGGGCCACGAATGATGAAAATGGACATGTTTCAGGCCTCCAGAGCCAGGCGATGGCGGATGATGCCGAGCGACAGCGGGTAACCACCCTGCGTGCTGCGGTGGTCGGCCACCACCGCCGCCGGCGCGTGCTGCAGGCGCAGCCGTGATTCAAGATCGAACCCGGCCATGCCCTGCACCTCGATGTACTGCGCCGGCAGTGTTTCCAGCGCGGCACCCAGTGCACCGGACTGCTCGTGCCACTGCTGCTCATCCACGTTGCCCAGCTCAAGCACGACCCAGTCGTTGGGGCGTGCTTCAATCTGGCACAGGCACTGGCTCACCTCTTCCACGCAGCTGCATTCCCTGCACACCCAAAGCATGGTTGCCCAGGTGTGCGGGCAAGTCCGGCGTTTCGTTGCTGCGGGCTGCGTGGCGTATCACGATGACGGTCATTGTCGTTCTGGTTTCACACCCTGCGGTGCGGTGATGCCATGGTCTTCGCGGCGGCCGTAAAATCGCCAGACGTTTTTGCGAGCCCCCACATAAAATCACCGTAATGGACCGCCACCAGCCCCCCGGCTGCAAACAAGCCGTGAAATTTTATGAAGAATTTACGCGGCATATCAGCCGGGGAATGGGCTTTTTACAGGCATCGATTCGACAATTTCTCATCGGCTGAACAGCCATTCCGTGAGTTGTCCTTTCATGTCTCTGCATCTTTTCCCGGGCCAGCCCTTCAGCGCCCAGGCGATTGTCGCCCGCGGTATCGCTGGGCTTGCCCTGTTTGCCGGCGCGGCGTTCAGCAGTAACGCGGCCACCGTCACCGGCTCGGCGGCCATTGCCAACGACTACGTCTGGCGCGGCTCCAGCCAGACCCAAGGCGACGCGGCCGTCCAGGCTGGTTTCAAGGCCAGCGCAGAATCAGGCTGGTACGCATCGGTGTGGGGCTCCAATGTCGAGTTCGCACCGGACACCCATGCCAGCAGCGAACTGGATTTCGTTGCCGGCTGGTCGGGTGGCCTGTCTGATGACTGGGCACTGGACGTCAACCTGACCCATTACCGGTACCCGTCCACCACCGTGGACCTGAACTGGACCGAATTGAACAGCACCGTCACCTGGAAGCAGAACTATTGGCTGCAGCTAGCGTACTCGCCCGACGCGCTGGCCACCGATGAGCGCGGCATCTACGCGCAGCTGGGTGCTCGCCTGCCGGTGAGCGACACCGTGCGTCTGGAGGCAGCGGTCGGCCATTACTGGCTAGAAGACGCCTACAACGACAGCTACACCCACGGCCAGCTCAGCGGGATCTGGGCCTTCAAGGCGCCCTTCGAACTGCGCGTGACCGCCCACGCTACCGATTCGGCGGCCAAGCGCATCTTCCCTGACCTGGCCGGCTCGCGCATCGAAGCCGCACTGCAGGCATCGTTCTGAGCTGAGCCAAGCATCGCATCGTAGTCACCTCACCCCTGCCATCGGGGGTGTGCGTGCTGGCCGCTCCAGCCGCACGACCTGCGATCCAACCACAACAAGGTGGGACATCCCATGTTTGAGTTCCTTTCCGTGTTCGCGCTGGCCCTGCTGCTGGGCTGGCCTATCGGTCGCTATCTGGCGGCCGTCATGCGTGGCAACCCCATGTGGGGTGACCGCGTCTTCGGCCTGATCGAACGGCCTCTCTATCGCATCCTGGGTGTCGCACCTGGCCAGGGCATGGGGTGGAAGCAGTACGTCAAAGCCTTCCTGATCAGCAACCTAATGCTGGGCGTGCTCACACTGGCGATCTTCATGACCCAGGCCTGGTTGCCGCTCAACCCCAATGATGCGCCGAACATGCGCTGGGATCTGGCGCTGCACACCATGGTCTCGTTCCTGACCAACACCAACCAGCAGCACTATTCCGGCCAGGCCCAGCTGTCCTACTTCGCGCAGATGACCGGCATCCTTGGCCTGCAGGTGATCACCCCGATGATGGGCCTGGCGCTGGTGGTGGCGACCCTGCGCGGCCTGTTTGGCGGGCGCACGCGCGAGGCACTGGCCAGCACGGCCAACGCCGCCTCGAACAAGACGCCGACGGCTGACGTCGAGCCGGATCTGGGCAACTATTGGGCCGATATCATCCGCCCCGCCGTGCGCCTGATGCTGCCGCTGTGCCTGCTCTGGTCGCTGCTGCTGACCTGGCAGGGTGTGCCGTCCACCCTAAACGGTGGCCCAGTGGCAACGCCCATCGACGCTTCAGCCGGCATGGCCGAGCAGAAGATCCCGCTGGGCCCGGTGGCCTCCATGGTCGCGGCCAAGCAACTGGGTACCAACGGTGGTGGCTGGTATGGCCCCAACAGCACCGTGCCGCTGGAAAACCCGACCGCCATTTCCAACCTTCTGGAAACCCTGGCGCTGATTCTCATTCCGGTCAGCATCGCCTTCATGGTCAGCGCCTTCACCGGCCGCCGCCGCTTCACCGCCTTGGTGGTCGGCACCATGCTGTCGATGTCACTGGTGTCGGCCGGCGTGGCCCTGTGGTCAGAATCGCTGTCCTCCACCACGACCGACATCGCCTTGATGGAGGGCAAGGAAGTGCGCTTCGGCGCCGAGCCTTCCGCGCTCTGGGCCGCGCTGACCACGCAGACCTCTAACGGCTCGGTCAACGCCATGCATGACTCGCTGGCGCCGCTCACCGGCATGGTCACCATCAGCAACATGCTGGTCAATTCCATCTGGGGCGGCGTGGGCTGCGGCCTGCAGCAGTTCATCGTCTACCTGTTGCTGAGCGTGTTCCTGGCCGGCCTGATGACCGGACGCACGCCGGAGCTGTTCGGCCGCAAGATCGAAGCCCCGGAAGTAAAGCTGCTGGCCGTGCTGGTGCTGCTGCAGCCGCTGGTACTGCTGACGCTGACTGCCATTACCCTGGCCGTACCCAGCCTCACCGGTAACTCCAATCCCTCCTTCCACGGCATCAGCCAGGTGTTCTATGAGTTCACCTCGGCCTTCGCCAACAACGGGTCCGGCTTCGAAGGTCTGGGAGACGCCACCTATTGGTGGAACCTGAGCTGCGCCGTAGTTCTGGCCCTGGGCCGATACCCTGCGCTGATCATCCCACTGGTCATCTCGGCCATGCTGGCACGAAAGCGTGCCGTGCCTGAAAGCCCGGGCACGCTGCACGTTGAGACGCCGACCTTTGCACTCACCCTGATCGCTGTGGTCGTCATCCTGACCCTGCTTCAGTTCATGCCGGTTCTGGTTCTGGGCCCCATCGCCGATCACCTCGCGCTCAAGGCCTTCTGAGGATTCCACAATGACTGATACTTCCATGCACAAGGGGCAGCGCCCCGGCCGCCCGGCGTTGCTCGATGCTGCCGGCTTCAGGGCCGCTGTCATTGCTTCCTGCGCCAAGCTTTCCCCTGGCCACGCCTTTCGCAACCCGGTGATGGCCGTGGTGTGGCTGGGCACCCTGCTCACCGCAGGCCTCACCCTTGGCGGCAAGGCTGCCGCCGGCCCCGGCTGGGCGGTTACGGCGCTGCTGCTGGTAACTGTGCTGTTCGCTAATTTCGCCGAGGCCATTGCAGAAGCACGCGGCCGTGGCCAGGCCGCCTCGCTGCGCCGCGCACGCAAGGATCTGGTGGCACGCAAGATCGCCGATGCAGCCAGGTCCGCCAGCGAGGTCTCGGTGCCCGCGGCCGAGTTGCGGCCGAACGACCTGGTAGTGGTGTCGGCGGGCGAGATCGTGCCGGCCGACGGTGAGATCATTCGTGGCTTGGCCACCATCAACGAATCGGCGGTCACCGGCGAGTCGGCCCCGGTGCTGCGCGAGGCCGGTACCGACCGCTCCGGCGTCATCGGTGGTACCAAAGTACTGTCGGACGAAATCGTGGTGCGAGTCACCGCCGAGCCTGGCAACAGCTTCTTGGACCGCATGATCTCGCTGGTAGAAGGTGCCAATCGGCAGAAGACCCCCAACGAAATCGCGCTGGGGCTGCTGCTGATCACGATGACATTGACGTTCCTGATCGTCGTGCTGACCTTGCCGTCGATTGCCGGCTTCGTAGGCATCACGCTGGATCCGCTGCTACTGGTGGCGCTGCTGGTGTGCCTCATTCCGACCACCATCGGCGGCCTGCTGCCGGCCATCGGCATCGCCGGCATGAACCGTGCGCTGTCTGCCAACGTGCTGGCCAAGTCGGGCAAGGCCGTGGAAGTGGCTGGTGACGTGGACGTGCTGCTGCTGGACAAGACCGGCACTATCACCCATGGTGATCGCCAGGCAACGGCCTTCCACCCGCTTGCAGGCGTGGACCTGGACCGTCTGCGAGAAGCCGCGCTGCTGTCCTCGCTGGCTGACCCGACTCCGGAAGGCAAGTCGATCGTCAAGCTGGCACGCCAGCCCAACACGCCCATCGAAGAGCCGGCCAACGCACACTTCGTGCCGTTCAGCGCACACACCCGCATGTCCGGCGTCGATCTGAGCCTGGCCGATGGGCAGGTGCGCGCCATCCGCAAGGGCGCCATCGATGCCATGGTGAAGTACGCGCAGTCGCTGGGCTCGGAGCCCTCACCTGAACTGTCCGCACGCGTGGAACAGGTTGCACGCAACGGCGCCACGCCGTTGGTGGTAGCCGATGGTCGACACCTGCTGGGCGTCATCGAACTGTCCGACGTGGTCAAGCACGGTATCAAGGAAAAGTTTGCCCAGCTGCGCGCCATGGGCATCAAGACCGTGATGATCACGGGCGACAACCCGTTGACCGCTGCAGCCATCGCCGCCGAAGCGGGTGTGGATGACTACATCGCCGAAGCGCGTCCGGAAGACAAGCTGGCCCGCATCCGCCAGGAACAGGCCTCCGGTCGTCTGGTCGCCATGGTGGGTGACGGTACCAACGACGCACCTGCGCTTGCACAGGCCGACGTGGGCCTGGCGATGAACTCGGGTACGCAGGCCGCCAAGGAAGCCGGCAACATGGTGGATCTGGATTCGGATCCGGCCAAGCTGCTGCAGGTGGTTGAAGTGGGCAAGCAGCAGCTGATCACACGCGGTGCGCTGACCACCTTCTCGCTGGCCAATGACGTGTCCAAGTACTTCGCCATCCTCCCGGCGATGTTCGCGGCCGTACCTTCAATGGCCGCGCTGAACGTGATGCACCTTTCCAGCCCGACCAATGCCGTGATTGCGGCGCTGATCTTCAACGCGATCATCATCCCGATCCTGATTCCGCTCGCTCTGCGTGGCGTCCGCTTCCGCGCCGCGAGTGCTACGGCGCTGCTGCGCCGCAACGTGCTGGTCTACGGCTTGGGCGGCGTGCTGCTGCCGTTCCCGGCCATCAAACTGATCGACATGGCGCTGGCCGCGCTGTTCGGTGCCTGAGGACAACCCATGAACAACATCATTGAACACAATCCGTCCAACGCATCCTCCGCACGTAATGGTGTCTGGCGGGCATCGATCGGCCTGGCGATCATCTCGCTGCTCGGGTTTGGTTTCGTCTACTCGCTGGCCGCGACCAACCTCGGCAAGCTGATGTTCCCTGCAGCCGCCAACGGCAGCCTGATCAAGCGCGACGGCAAGGTGATCGGCTCATCCTTGGTGGCACAGCCATTTGCTGATGATCGCTACTTCCAGTCTCGTCCGTCGGCAGCGTCCTACGACGTGATGGCCGTGGCCGGCAGCAACCAGGCGCGCACCAATCCGGACCTACGCAAGCGGGTAGACGAGGCCCGCGCGGCCGTCGCAGCACGCGACGGCGTTTCGCCCGACGCCGTGCCCAGCGATATGGTTACCCAGTCCGGCGGCGGCATCGATCCGCACATCTCGCCGGCGGCCGCGAAGAACCAGGTGAATCGCGTGGCCAAGGCACGCGGCATGCAGGCCAGCGAGGTTGAAGCGTTGCTTGCCGAGCACACCGAAGGCATGCGCTTTGGCCTGTATGGCGCTCCGCACGTAAATGTGCTGGAACTGAATATAGCGCTCGACAGCGCAGTACCGGCCCCGTCCAAGAACTGACAGCTGCACGCCGCTATCTGTCGCCCCTGCCCTCGTGCGGGGGCGGCGTTGCCTTAGAGCGCAAATGCGCGCACCCCTGACGAAACCTGCTCATGAACGAAGACCGCAGCGCCAAAGCTGATGCCCTGGCGGGAGAACTACGCCGCCAGAACAGCGGTCATCTCACCGTATTCCTCGGCGCTGCGCCGGGCGTAGGCAAGACCTACGCCATGCTCTCCCGCGCGCGCGAGCTGCATCGCCAGGGCATTGACCTGGTGGTTGGCATCGTCGAAACCCATGGCCGCTCAGAGACCGCTGCGCTGGTGGAAGGCCTCGAACTCATCCCGCGCAAGCGGATTGAATACCAAGGGCGCAAACTGCAGGAACTGGATGTCGACGCCATCCTGGAACGGCGCCCGCAGGTTGCCCTGATCGACGAACTGGCGCACCGCAACGTGCCCGGCAGCCGCCACGAGCGGCGCTGGCAGGATGTCATCGACCTACTTGACGCTGGCATCGATGTATACACCACCGTCAACATCCAGCATCTTGAAAGCTTGAATGACGTAGTGCATCGCATCACCGGCATCCGGGTCAGCGAGACCGTCCCGGATGCGCTGTTCGACCGCTTGCGCGACATCCGTCTTGTCGACCTGCCCGCACGCGAGCTCATCGAACGCCTGAACCAGGGCAAGGTCTATCTGCCAGAACAGGCCACGCAAGCGCTGCAGGCCTTCTTCTCGCCGTCCAACCTCGCCGCACTGCGCGAACTGGCGATGCAGACAGCGGCAGACCATCTTGAGGAGGATCTGCGCGAGTCGCAGATCGCGCGCGGCCTGCCCGGCATCGCGCTGCGCAACCGGGTGCTGATCGCCATTGATGGGATGGGTGCCTCAGAGTATATGGTGCGTGCCGGCCGCCGCATTGCACAGCGCCGCGATGCGCCATGGACCGTAGTGACCGTCCAGTCCGGCAAACCGATGGATGCAACGCGCCAAGCAGAGCTTGACCGCGCATTCGCGCTCGCCCGCAGCCTGGGCGCGGACGCTGAAGTCGTGCATGGCTCCCACGTCGCCGATGCGCTACTTGACCACGCCGAGCGCTGCGGCGCGTCCACCATCATTGTCGGCCGCACGCGCGAGCGTCCAGTGGCGCGGATGATCAACCGCACGCTCACGCAGCAACTTCTGCAGAGGGGGGCGCATTACGAGCTGGTCATCATCAGCTCGCCCGAAGTTCGAGCCCGCGCCCGCCGGCGCCTGCGCGTTCCGGATCGCTCGTTGCTGCGGCATGACCTGACCGCAGCGGTGCTTGCCACACTTGGTGCGATCATCGCCTCCTGGATGGCGCAGCGCTGGCTGGGCATTGATGACATGTCCATGGTGTTCATCGTTGCTGTGATCCTGGTGGCCACCCGCACCAGTATGCTCGGTGTCGTTGGCACAGCGGCGTTGTGCTTCTTCAGCTACAACTTCTTCTTCATCGAACCCACCTTCACCTTCAGCATCAGCGCCAACCGCGGCGTGGCAACAGTGGTCATTTTCCTGGTGGCAGCACTCGTCTGCGGCAGTCTGGCAACGCGTCTGCGCGCACAGATAATGGCGCTGCGCGCTGTCAACGCCCAAGCAACAATGATGGAGCGTCTGGGCCGCGGGCTGAGCAGTGCCGCAGACCTGGGTCAGGTGCTCCACGTGGGACGCATCGCGATGGAACGCAGCCTGGGCGTCTCGGTCTGGATGCAGTCCGGTGATCGCATCGAGCAATCCCCCGGCACCGTGCTGCAGGGCACCGACCGCGCCGCCGCCGATTGGTCGCTGGGTCATCGCCAGCAGGCAGGCCGCTTTACCGACACGCTTGCTGCGTCGCAATGGTGGTTCGTTCCCCTGGTCGCCAACCGCACTGTGGTCGGCGTGATGGGCCTGCGCTGGGGTGAGAGCAATGCCCGGCTGGCACCGGAACAACGGCGCCTTGCCGAGGCCATGATCGACGACGTGACTCAGGCCATCATGCGCACACGCCTGGTCGCCGATCTGGAAGGGGCCAGGGTCAGCAACGAAACCGAGCGCCTGCGCTCTGCGCTGCTGTCATCGGTTTCACATGATCTGCGCTCCCCGTTGGCGTCCATGATCGGCTCTGCCAGCAGCCTGGTCAGCTACCCAGATGCGCTCTCGGCCGAGGACAAGGCCAACCTGCTCGACACGATCCTGGAGGAGGGCGATCGCTTGGATCGCTACATCCAGAATCTGCTGGACATGACCCGGCTGGGTCACGACGGGTTGACCCTCAACCGCGACTGGGTAGGCGTGGACGAACTGATCGGCTCGGCATCCGGTCGCCTGCGCAGGTACCAACCGGGGGTGAAGCTGGACGTTACCATTGCAGCCGACGTGCCACCGATATGGGTGCACCCTGCACTGGTGGAGCAGGGGCTGTTCAACATCTTGGAAAATGCGGCGAAGTTCTCGCCACTTGGCGCATCCGTGGATGTCCATGCGCGACTGGTCGGAAATGACCTGCAGCTCGACGTGCGCGACCGTGGCCCCGGCATTCCCGAGGATGAGCGCAAGCGCATCTTCGACATGTTCTACAGCGTTGAGCGTGGTGACCGGAATCGGAAGGGTACCGGTCTTGGCCTGACGATCGCCCAAGGAATGATTGGTGCACACGGAGGTTCCGTCGAAGCCTTCTCCGGGCCTGATGGCGTAGGCACCGTCATCCGCATCACCCTGCCGATGCTTCAACCGAGCGTATCTTGAGCCTGCCAAATGCCCGCAAAATCAGAAGCCAACGCTGACGTCCATGTGCTTGTCATCGACGATGAGCCGCATATCCGGAGATTCCTGCAGATCAGCCTGAAGGCGCAGGGCTACACGGTCCTGATGGCGGAGACGGGTCAGGGGGGCCTGGACATAGCACGTAGCTGCGCGGTAGACATCATCGTTCTGGACATCGGTCTTCCCGATATGGATGGGCACGCAGTACTTGCGCAACTGAAAGAGTTTTCGCAGGCGCCCATCATCATGCTCACGGCCCGGTCCGGGGAATCAGACAAGGTTGCGGCGCTTGATGGCGGCGCCCATGACTATGTCACCAAGCCTTTCGGCATCCACGAGCTGATGGCTCGCGTCAGGGTACTGCTGCGATCGGCAGACAGGGATGCGGAGGCCCCATTCTGCTTCGACGATGGCTCCCTTCGCATCGACGAACAAACCCATATGGTGACATTTGAGGGCAGGCAGCTGGTGCTCTCGCGCAAGGAGTACGCCTTGCTGCTTCTGCTTGCACGCAACGCGGGACGTGTGGTCACCCAGCCGGTGATACTGACCGAGATATGGGGCCCATCCCACAACCGCGACGCTCACTACATCCGCATCCTTCTGGCGCGACTTCGACCTAAGATCGGGGATACGGCTGCAGCTCCCCAGTACATCAAGACGCTGCCAGGTGTGGGGCTTCAGTTCAATCCAGCAGAGTGAGCCAGTCTTAGCAGTCAAACTCCGTGGCATGAGCACAGGAATTACGCGGCAGGAGTGACCACTTTTGAACTCAAGGCCTGGGGCTGCCGGTCCGATGCCTGGAAGGCTTACGTCTGCTTTCGGCCAAAAGCGGTCGCGAGAGCTGACTACAAAATCGTGAGCGAGTCAGGACAGGCTTCCAGCTTACGTATCCTTGTGCGCCAGAACTACGCTTGAATCGGACGGCCAAGTGCCCCGCCCATCTGCTGATCGTGAAAAGAAGACGAGCAGACACGGGCGCACCATCAATCAGCAGCAAACACTGCATCAGACCAGTATCCGCCCGAGCATACTTCTCGGAGACCACCTACTCGACCCGCTTTGGCGCAGTAGTTTGCATAAGTATCGAAATCGCGCTGACTGACCGCCTCTCCGTGAAAACGGACTTTATGTACAGTCATTACCAGCACGTCGTCGGAACATGCATTGACGGAACAGTCCGTTATCAACAGTTACATGCTTGGGTTATGGTTTTTTTACACAGAAGAATCCGCCAAGGTTCATCGTTGCAGTGGCATGAATCCATCGACTGGATCCTTGCTAAACCGACTCCGAACCGCTTCCGGACCCATGCGATCCGGCAGTGGATTGGAGCCTAAGTCTCAACCAGCGCGCCTCCCCCAAAGGAACGAGAATGAGCTTTTCAACCGTAAACCCCTATAACGGCGAAACCGTCAGAACCTTTCCCATCGCTGATGCTGCTGCGATTGACGCAGCCATAGAGAGCGCCCATGCAGCATTCCTGTCCTGGCGGACGACCACCCAGGCAGAGCGAGCCGCTGTTCTGCAGCGTGCCGCCGACCTACTACGCAGGGATTCACGCCGCTTCGCGGAGATACTTACCCTGGAAATGGGCAAGCTGATCGGCGAAGCCGAGGCGGAGGTCGAGCTGTCGGCTAACATCTTGGAGTACTACGTGAAGTTTGGTGCTCAGGACTTGGCACCGCGCGTACTGCAGGCCAAAGGTTTCACCGACGGCGATGTGCAGCTGATCAAAGAGCCGCTCGGTGTGTTGTTCGCCATCGAACCTTGGAATTTCCCGTTCTATCAAGTCATCCGCATTACCGCGCCGCAGACCACAGCCGGCAATGCCGTTCTACTAAAGCACGCGTCAAACGTACCGCAATCGGCGCTCGCCATGGAGCAACTATTCCGTGATGCAGGCGCGCCGCAAGGCTTACTGACCAACCTCTTCGTGTCCCACGATGATGTAGAGACAGTAATTGCCGACCCGCGCATTCGCGGCGTGGCCCTCACTGGCAGCGAACGCGCTGGCTCCGCCGTCGCTGCACTGGCAGGTAAGCACCTTAAGAAGAGCACGCTGGAGCTAGGCGGCGCTGATGCTTTCATCGTGCTCTCCGACGCCGATGTCGAGAAAGCGGCGAAATGGGCAGTATTTGGACGTCACTGGAATGCCGGACAAGTCTGCGTCTCTTCCAAGCGGATCATTGTCGAGGACGCCATCTACGATAGCTTCCTGGCGCATTACCGAGCCGGCGTGGCCGAGCTTGTCGCCGGTGATCCCTTGGATCCTAAAACCACCCTCGCACCGCTCTCGTCAACCGGCGCACGTGATGGACTGGCCAAACAGGTCGATACCGCGATTGCCAATGGCGCGACGGCAGAGACCGTGGGTAAGCCGGTTCCAGAAAAGGGCGCCTTCTATCAGCCCACTATCCTCACCAACATCACGCCAGATAATCCGGCCTATCACACGGAATTCTTCGGCCCTGTCAGCCATATCTACCGCGTAGCGGATGAGGGTGCAGCCATCAAGCTGGCAAACGACTCACCATACGGGCTAGGCGGATCGGTCTTCAGCGAAGATATCGCCCGCGCCAAGCGAGTCGCTGGACAACTGGAGACTGGCATGGTCTACATCAATCAACCGACAGGCGTCAAAGCCGACATCCCCTTCGGCGGCGTTAAGAACTCCGGCTACGGCCATGAGCTAATCGACTTGGGTCTGACAGAGTTCGTTAACGAAAAGCTTGTCGTCGTCAGCGATATCGACGGCTCCTTCTGACTCACCTACAAAGCGGACAGCGAAGAACGCGCTGTCCGCTTTGTAGCACGCCAACAAACCTAACCACATGTTGAAAAGGACTTCCTATGAGTGAATTCGAAGTAGAAATCATCCGCAAGCCCAAGAACTTCTCTGATGCACATAGAAGCATTGAGAAAGATCTTGAAGAATACATTGCAAGCGGAATCCCAAACACCGAGGCGCGCCTTTTCATACTCATGTCAATCAAAGAAGCGAAAGATTTCTTGAAGGAGGCAACCAAGGTAGATGTGAAGCGTGATGCGGCATGGTACTTCCTAACGGAAGCAGCAAGGATCACAGGTTCTCTCAAGGGATCTAGAAACAAGACCCACGAGCAGACCAGCGAAGAGGGTCGCCGTAACATCGCACGTGAGAACGGAAAGCGGGGCCTCGAGGTAAGAGGGGCAAACAGAGCCGGCGAACTCGACGACATCCTTAAGAAACTTCTTGCCCTGCCCGTCCCGAAGGGTGGATGGACGAGAAGCTCGTTGAGGAGCAAGTTCAACGACATCACTGCAAAAATCGATAACTTCAAGGCCGCCAACGCAAAGTTCAACGAACTATGCAGGCACGATGACATCAAGCGGATGTTGCCTGAAAAAAAAGCAAAGTGACCGTTGATAGTCATTCTTCCTTAGGCCGAAGCCAGGGTGCTCCACTGACAACTTTCCATCCCGTAATGCCATTTGCCTGACAAAGCACCTTCAGTGGAGAAAATTTGCCAGTTGGCAGCTATATATTTTTACTTTTTGCTAAGTAACTAATTGATTTTTAAATAGATAGTACCTTCGCCTTCAAGGTCAACACCCTGAAGGCGCGTAATGAACTGCAACACACAACTCCCGCTACGGATCATCCCCGTACGCGTCGCTGCGGCCCGACTCAACAAGGGCCGCAGCACCCTCTACACCTGGATCGACGAGAAGTCGCCCTACTACAAACCCGACCTGCCCAAGCTCGTTCGCTTGGGCTGCAGTGTCGGCTTCATCGAACACGAAATCGATGACTACATCCGCGGCCTGATGCAGGTCCGAGGAGGTGTAGCAGAGCAGTAGTACCGCAGCCTGTTTGCGACTGCTCCGAATAGGCGCGTGACACTTCACTTGCCCATCTAGCCGACCGCGATACCGGCGGCTCACATCTCCTTGTAGAAGACTTATCAATGACCAACGACATCAACGACGACCTGCAGACGCAGGCCGATAGCATTGCCGACGCGCTGCGTAGCCTCAAGCCGAACGAGCAGCATCGTAAGAGCCAGCTGTTCTCGCTCCTGTATCCGGTGATCTCCGATCTCCTGCAGCATAACGTGACCCAGAAGTCGATCTTGGAAAAGCTCGGCGAAATGGGCCTGAAGCTGCACCCCGCCCGTTTCAAGGAACTCATGGCAGCGCAGGCCGCCACCACCTCCACCTCCAGCTCCAGCACCGACAAGGCACTCTAATGAACAAGCGCATCCCCACCTTCGCGTTCCCGGTGAACGAGTTTTACAAGTCGGTTGCACTGGCCATTGAGGAAACCATGGAGACAATCCAGGCCCCGGATTCCCTGGTTGCCACATCGTTCCTGACCGGCATGTCGATCGCATGCCAGTCCGACGTCGATGTCGTGCTGCCTTATGGGGCAACAACGCCCTGTGCGCTGTATCTGGCGACTGTCGCGGAATCCGGCGAGCGCAAGACGGCTACGGACAAGCTGGTTATGAAGCCGATCTACGACTATGAATTGTCTTACGCCAATATGTACAAGGCCGCGATGGAGCAGTACGAAGTCGATCACGGCTTCTGGGAGATCGAGAGCAAGGCGATCAATCGCTTGATTACGAGCACCATCGCAAAGGATGGTGACACCACCGAGTTGCGTCAGCGCTTTGCTGTGCACAAGGCAGCCGAACCAGTGAAGCCGGCATGCAATCGCATCATCGTGCAGGACGCCACCGAGCGCGGCCTGATCAATGCGGTGCAGGGTGATAGCAAGTCCATCGCCATGCTCAGCGATGAGGGAGCAACGCTCCTGAAGAGCGGTGCATTCCGTAATTCGGCGACCCTGAACAAGCTGTGGGATGCCCCTTCGCTGGTTATGCTTGACCGCGCTGATGAGGTAGTCCAAGTCACCGACCCGCGCCTGACGCTCAGTTTCATGATCCAGGAGGAACTGTTCCAGGATTTTTTGAAGATGAAGAACAGTACGGCACGGGCATCCGGGTTTCTTGCTCGCTTCGTGTTCTGCCATCCCGAGTCAACCCAGGGTTACCGTGCTGCCAAGGAGCTGACCGACAAGGAGCCGGTGCACGGCGCTAACGTGCTGGCTTTCCACAAGCGTATGACCGCGCTCTTGGAAGCTCGCGACCACCGCCATGCCGATGGCAACTACAGCAAGAAGGTGCTGCGTTTCTCCACCGATGCCAAGGCACTGTGGAAGGACACCTACGACATCATCGAGCCGGAACTCGCCAAGGGCGGCGCTTACCACAGCATCCGTGATGCGGCCTCCAAGACCATGGAGATCGCCAGCCGTATCGCCGGCATCTTCCATCACTTTGAGGGTATCGAAGGTGACGTGATCGAGCGCGCGACGCTGCAGCGTGCGATCAACGTCGCGCTCTTCTACCAGGAGGAGTTCATTGAGAAGTTCGGCGACCACAATGATCTGCCGGAGGACGAGAAGGACGCCCGGTCCTTGATGGAGTACATGCGCACGAAGTACTGGATTCGTTGCCGCGACTGGGCATACCGCAATGACGTTCGTAAAAGCGGGCCTGTTCGCCATCAGGGGCGCTTCGCAGCCGCTCTGGACCTGCTGATGGAGGACAACGCTATTCGCGTGGTACGTGAAGGTCGTTACGGCCGCACTGGGAAGCTCGTGATTGAACTCAACCCGGCCGTCTTTGATCGCCCTGGCGCACTCTGACCCCAGCCGTCCCGCACAAGAAAGGCCGCTCCGAGAGGAGCGGCCTTTCTCTGTTCTGGTGACTACCAGAAGGGAGCGGCCCCGGCCTTTTCAGACCGGAAGCACATGCACACGATGCGACAATGCCCCAGTTGGGGCGAAATCGCTCGGTTTTCAGGTTCATGGTCCGGCCTAGGTCAAAGCACCCTTTGCCCCCTCATGGCTTGCCGGGCATCCACGTAGGCCGACCGCTCGTTCTCCGACATGCCTCGGATACGGAAAGCCCCCAGATGACGCTCCGCACTGCGTCCGACACCCTGTTCCTTCAATGTCCGGTGATCAACACGCTCCGTGATGCCATTGCGCTGCAAGTGTTCGTTAATGATGCTCGCAACCATTTGGCGAGTTTCAATCAAGCTTTCACTTACCTGCACGCTCGTTCTGCCGCACGCATCCTTCCTGCATCCGCCTGTTTCAGGCCTATAGGAGTTGTACCTCCGGAACATCTGCGGGGCGGATCGTTGGATCCCATCCGGCATGCGATCTGACACCATCAGATGCAGGTGCATATTCATTCCTCCTTCGAGGGACGCCTCGGGTGAATGCACCGCGTACTCGTAGGGCTTCACACCTGCCAGGAAGTGAATGAGATCCTGCACCAACTCTCTCGACCTACTGCCGACAAGCTCGTTTGGGAGCGCAACGATGAACTCCCTGTACGCGGCACCATTCATGCGCTCATGTGCATCCGCTGCGGCCCAGAACGCTCGAGCACTCCCCTCTGCCCAAGAAGGTAGGTTCCCGCACCCTACGTCGACCAAGTCCTCCCGTGACCGATACCGTCCTTCGCGACGTATGTAATCACTATGCCCTACGGCTTTTCCCTTGGCGCCAGTCTTTAGCTGCAAATGAAAGATCTTCATAGTTAACCTCAATGTCGGGAAGGAAAAAAGGCCAGTGACGTTGGTCACTGGCCTCTATGGGGTGGCTTGAAAGCTACTTAGCCTGATGAGTTTGGAGAAACGGTAAGTGCGCGCTCTGCATTGCCCCCCTCCCTTCTATTGCATCTAGTGCATGTCGTTGCTTAGGGGTTGTGTAGGTACTGGTAGCCGGTTTCTCTCATACCTTATGCACCTAGGAGTAAGAAACTACTCATCATGCTTTGAGCATCAGTTGAATCAGTACGCTGCATTGACAGGCTTAGCTTCAATCAACTTCCCGTTTTGAAGAACGTAGCTCACATTCTTCTCCACTGAAGGACAGCAGGTGGCATCGTCAGGTCCCTGTACTAGGATCTTGATCGCAACCGCTCCTTCTTGGACTGTTAAACCCTGAACGCCCTCACCGTACCCAGACACCGGCAGTGAGTCGGCATAGGCCAGTGCGCCAGCCTCTCTTACAAAGACAGCCAGATGCGTGGCGTAAGCATTACCACCATTGGTCGCCTCCAGTACGAACAACACGGCCTTATCGCTGACACCGTCGCCATTGAGATCACCTTCAGCGAACTTCCTCGCTTCAACGTTCTCATCCGCCTGATCGAAGATGAAAGCCTGCCGAGCCAGTGCTTCATTGATAACGCTCTCATCCGAGGCAGCTACTGAGGGCTCTGCTGCGATCGGGGGCTCTGCCAGCGCTGGTGCGCAGCTGATCGCCTCCGCCTGTGCAGCCGTCAAACCTGCCGGCACTTCGCATCCGGCTAGGTTGATGTCACCGGCCTGGGTGAGAGCCGCTTCCTTCTTGCAACCACCAAGTGCCAGTACGGCCAACATGGCTGCCACCAACATACCTACCTTCTTCATACCCTCTCCTGGAGTCGTTTTGGAAAAAACTAACCACGCGCATGGAGCGGGCGTGCACAAGCACGCCCGCTATCTTCCTTCACTACCGCATCAGTTCCTCTTGTCTGATCCGTCACAGACCCAGCAGTCCGGATCCAGACCGCGAGCGATCTTGTCAGCCCGAATGCTCTCCTGCTCCGCCTGATACCTCGCTTCGCGCTGGGCCGGCGTCAGCAGGCGTACTGCGTTGTATCGCTTCTCCGCCTCCGTAAGCAGAACTTCCTGCTTGGGCGTCAGAGCGAAATCATCACTTCCCGAAATCGAGCGATGGAGCGCCCACATTTCCGGTTCCGTCAGGTATTCCGTGCCGTCTTGCAGATAGTGAGTCTGCGAGACCAGCTTTCCGCCTTCGTACAGACCCCGCTCTGAGACTGCCCCGTTCTCTTCCCAGTAGGCCTCCCACAGCCCTACAGGCACGCTGCCTTTGAAGTTGGCCTTCACCTTGACCTGGCCGTTGAGGTAGTAGCTGATCGCCTCTCCTTCCAGACCGTTGTTCACAGCCGTCGCCTGGTAGGAGAGTTGCCCAGGCTTTTCGGCGAAGTAGATCTTGATCGGCCCTTCCACGCGCCCGTTCTGCATCGTCAGGATGACGCCAGGACTGCCCGTCTTCGTATGGAACACTGTCTCCCCATCCAGACCACCGTCGGTCCGCTTGCCTTCGTAGGCGACGACCTGTGACTGCGGATAGCGGCAGGTGTACTGGCCACCTACCAACCCTCCTTCCACCTCCACATCGCAGACATAGTCCAAGTTGCCCAGCAGCCCCGTCATGCTGGTGGTCTGATTGGTGTTCAGATTCTGAAGGATGGTTCTCAGAGAGCCCAGGAGCGGTTCGAGCTGCTTGTGCGGTACGCCAGTCACCCGTCCGTCGAATGGCTCGTTGGAGCCTGATTCGTAGATCTTGCCGTTACTCAGTTCTGCATTGCGCCAATCCAAGATTGGCTTGCTGCATCCACCAAGAAGAAGCGCAGCAAGCATGGCTGCAACGTAGTTGATACTTTTCATGGAGTTCCTTGTCTGTATGGTCGGGCGGCCGGCATTCGGTCGTCAGAGGCAACGAGCGATACTGTCGGCGGCCTACTTCGTGGGCAGGACGTCAGGCGCTATCAGGGGTTCCGACACTGGCCCGCTGCCACGAACAGCTGCTCGGCGAAGTCGGACGGTGGGTAGCCCTGTCTGTTGATAGCCACCAGGCCCTGCTCGCCGTAGTGGTCCTGCAACTTGTCGATGACGCATTTGCAGTTGGACTTCGGTGCGCCGCTGCTCATGCAGTTGTCTATGAACTGGCCTCGGACCTTGTCCAGCTCGCTGGTACAAGCGCACAGCGCCAGCGGAATGAGAGCAACGGTGAGCATCTTTCGGATTCTTGATCTCATGCTTATCGCCTCTTCACCAGGACGAGCAGGGCAAAGATCACCACGATCCAGACCACACCGCCGATCAGCTTTCCGAATGACGGGAAGACCACTACGGGCCAGACCAGGCCCTGCCCGAGGTTGTAGAAGAACCCCTTGTAGGCATAGCGCCCCCAGATATCGAAACATATGGCCGCGATCAGCACGGTCACGCCGTACAGGCCTATCAGGTACTTCATGTCATTCCCCTGTTGGTTGAGATCAGTTGGTTTCTTGCAAGTAGTGGCTGACGGCTCTGAACAGCCGTCTCAGGTCATCCGGGCCGGGAATGCTCAATGTGATGAAGGGTTCGCCATGGATCCGGATGTGCGCACCGTGGGCGGTGATCTCGGTCAGGCAACCCAGTAGCCGGATCTCAGCCTGCTCGAACTTGGCCTTGCACCGAATCTGGGTTCCGGTGATCAGTACGCCCTCCCTGGCACCGCCGAACACGGTGTCGTCGATGAGCACGACAACGTCTTGGGCACGCAGCCTCTCCCCGTAGCTGTCCAGAGCGCCCAGGAGCTTCTTCCTGGGGATGTGCGGAGCCACGAACACGCGTTCGAAGGGCTCATTGCTGAACTCGAGCCCTTGCAATGCTTCTCGGAGTGAGCGGAGCGGTGGAGGCTCTGCGGCCTTGGCTCGCTCCGTCCGCGGGCCTGGATCAGGAGACCCGGCGGACGCTTGGCTACGGTCGAAGCGTTCGCGCTGGTATGGATCTTTGAGGACCGCATAGGCCTTGTTAACGGCCTGCATCTTGGCGGTCGCCCATGCCACGGACGCCTCGTCTCCCGCGGCGTAGCGGTCAGGGTGGTACTGGCTTCGCCGGCCCTTGTAGGCCAGCTCTATTTCCCAGAGGGGTGCCTCGGGGCGAACCCCGAGGACTTCGTAGTAGTCCTCTTGTGACATTTGGATATCCGTCAATCCTTAAGCGCACGCGCCTCTTGAAAGGTCTGATTGGTTGGTACGGGATCAGTTGGGCAAGATCACGACTTCCATCATTTGCCATAATGGCAAATGTGATGCGATGATGAAACAGGCAGACTTGGACACCGCTTGCCTTGTGCCGTTTCCATGCCTGCTCCGTCCATTCCAAAATCCGTCTTTGGTCGTCGCCTACGCGCGGCCCGACTGGAAGCTGGGTTGAGTCAAGCTGACTTGGGGGCCGTCTTGGGCTTGGAAGATTCCAATAGCGCCGCACCACGTATCTCGCGCTACGAGTTGGGGTTACGAGATCCTGATCCCGAAACCGCTGAAGCATTGGCCAAGGCGCTCGGCGTTCCTGTTGCTTACTTCCACGCCACATCTGACGTCTTGGCAGAAGTCATCCTTCTGGTCGCGCGTCTTCCAGCATCAAGACAACAAGCCGTTCTGAACTTGATCAAGGGCTACGCAGAAGGCAAGTCCCCTCCTGCGGGCTAGGGGAAGAGTGGGAGATCATGTTCTTCGTGACCTTGAGCCTCCACCAGGTACCTCCCAGCTCGCAATCGAAGCCGGCTGGCCGCCTCTCTAGCCCGAGCCTTCATGCGCCAGTTTCCATCGGCAGCTGAGCGCTCTACCTCCCGGGCCTGCCGGTCTAATTCAGCTGCTTTGGCACGAGCCATTGCCGCCCTGGTCGATGACCAGGACGCCTCCGTTTCCTTCATGCTGTTCTCCTAGGTATCCGGGCCTTAGATCTGCCCGAGCTGAGCCATTGAGGTGCCTTGGCTCGCCGACACCACAAGATGGTCGACGACCCTCACCTCCACCATCGCCAGTACTTCCTTCAATCGCCTGGTGATGGCTCGATCCGCTTCTGATGGCTCGCAATGCCCGCTCGGGTGGTTGTGAGCCAGTAGGACCGCTGCTGCGTTCAGGGCCAAGGCACGTTGGACGACAATCCGGGGATGGATCTCAGCACCATCTATCGAGCCTGAGAACAACCTTTCTACGGCGATCAGGCGGTTGCGGGCATCGAGGAACGCCACCTCGAAGTGCTCGCGGATCTCATGCCCTAGACGCAGGCGGAAGAACCTGCCGGCAACATCCGGATCTCCCAATAGGAGGCCACTGACCATTGCTCTTCTCTCTAGGATTTCCAATGCCTGGGAGAGGACGAAGCTGTCACGTTCGTTCAAGCCGCCAGGTAGCTCTTCCAGGCGCTGCTTCTGCAGCGAGACATTCATGCGGCTTCCCCTAGCAGTTCCCTCCAAGCCTTCTGCTTGAGCAATGCCCCTTGGCCGAACCAGGCCGCATCCAAGCGGTTCTCCGTACTCTGCGCCCGCCGATGATGGTCCACGAATTCGGTAATGCTGTTGAGCAAGCCAAACGCCGTGCCCTTGCTGGTCTTCAATCTAGCCCCCCTACCCTGTCCGTCATACAGCGCCCGCACCTTGGCTACAGCCTGCTCGTTCACGATGACTTTTCCATTCTGAGCCGCTGAATACGTGAGCAAATTTCGCAGCACGCCATCAACCGAATCAGGGTCCACTGGTGTCTCACAGAGGATGCGCATCCGCTCCACGAAGCCATGCCAGCCCTCAATAGCAATACCCAACTGGCTTTTGACCCTGTCAGCATCGAAGGCACTGCGGTGCGGGACCTTGATGGCTCCGGTTCGATCCCCAACAGCGATCTGCAGGGTGTTGTTACACACCACGCGAACTGAGGTGAACTGGGCGGTGGTAGCCAGCGTTCCGTCACAGGCCGTAGCCAGAAGAAGATAGCCATTTACCTGATCCTGGCCCTTCAGGGCCACACCCTGCCCCGTACGGGCCAATGCCCAGAACTTCCGCCCTCCACGAAGCACGCCTGCCGTCTCCAGCTCAAAGCCGCTGTACCGCGTCAGGTCGCGGTAGAACTCAAGGATCTCCCGCGGCTGAACTACTTGATAGCGCTTGGACACCACGGCCAGCGGTCGCTTGGTGTCAGAGCGATAAAGCACCTTCTGCCCGGGGAATGCCCGAAGCGGATACTGATCTTCAGCATCGGCGGCGAATCGCACTTCGGCCTCCTCCAAGGACCAATCCATGCCGGCACGATCGCGCCACACTTCAATGGATTGCCCTGGAGCCAGCTGGCTTCCGATGCCATGCCATGGGACTTGGCCTGCATAGGCCATGGTTTCTACGTGATGCATCTCGGTCTCCTTTCATAGACGGCATAACGCACAAGGCCCGGACGATGCCGGGCCTTGTGGGTCCATCTAGATTGTTGGCTTAGTCGTAAGAATCGCGACCGAACTGGTCGGGGCGTGTGAACGAACAACGGGCTACGGCAGACAAGATGGCCGCAGCCACGATGAAGACGCAGTAGAGGAACTCGGATTTATCCTTCATGCCTAGTACTCGAAGCGATACGCCGATGCGCGGCGCACACGCAAAGCAGGGGGATCCTGCTTCAGCGTAGTACTAAGGGTCTGAAATTAGTTCCAATCAAAGGTTGCACCGCAACCGCCCGACAGTTATGCCTGACATGGCAACCGACGGCTATCGGCCAGGGGGACGTCGAAACTCTGAAATTATGCCGACCCGCGAAGCGGGTTCGGCTTGGATTAATTTTTAGGCCTTAGCCGGTGGGGCAACGGTCTTCTTCTTTGCAGCCCGATCATTCTTGCGCTTCTGAAACTGCTCGAACTTCTGCGCGAGCAGGAAGACATAGTCAATGATCGCATACGTGAACGTCATTACGTCGTTGGCATCTTGGGCACTGATTTCTGTATCTGTTGCGTGCGCAGCGTTGTTGCGTTGGTCTCTAAGCTCCTCGCTCCACTGGTACAACCGCGAGTCAATGACTCCCTTGTCACGAAGCTCCTTGAGCCCACCCCCCAAATAACTGTCTTTCGTTCTGTAGTAACGACATATGGCCTCAAGAGAGCGGCCACACATAGCAGTGGCGGCGAGATGCGCGCCAGATTGCATGCATTTCTCGGCCTCATCGATTGAGTTGCGCACGATGGGTGGAATGTCTGACCCCAAGGCGCGCTTGGGTCGGGGGTAAACCCTGACTGGGCGAGACCAAACGGTCTTGCTATCTACAAAATCCTCCTGAGACTCAGCCACTATGGCTGAGTCGCAGGATGGACACTTAAGGAAGAAAGTCTTTGTCGCAAAGAAATCGAGGTCGCTGTGCTCACACAGCAACTCAGCGTCAACTTTTGCTGCGCAGATATGGCAATCAATCAGCACCCGCGACCTCCCCTAAGGCCTAACTACCTAATAGACGGACCCATGGATCCGGTTATACGATCTACCCACAAAGCCCCTTGTACCGGACTTCCCGTTGAAACACATCGATCTTATGCCGCCTGGGTCCAGCTAACAACTAAGCGTATAACCGGACCCAGCGGCAGGCTCGGCGGCCGCATCAATGGCCGTGATGGGTCGCCTGACGCCCTGCGGCCAAGAGCGGACACTCCCAAATGCCTACTCATCACAATGCAGACCTGACTTCAACTCTTGTGTGCTACAAGCTTGACGTCCACTTGTCCTAGGAGGAAGCAAAGAACAATACTATTCCTACTTTTGATTCCGCCATCAATTGGAAGAATGGACGCTTAGTGTCGATCGTCTTCATCGAGACGGACGGCCGGCAGGTGGAAGTCGGCTTCACAGGAGGAGATAAATGGATGTTGATGTCGATTTTTACCGCGATAACGTGGTTTACCGTAGTTGGGCCGACCACACCCTAAATTTTGCTGTCGAAGGGCCAGCCAATGAGTTCGCTGGATTTCGGAAACCCCAACGCGCTGCTGCGTTTGCTGTCTTTTCCCATCTCGATTCCGATCCCGAAGTGCCAGGGATCGTTGTTATGCCTACCGGCACGGGAAAAACGGACACAATCTTCGCAATCATCATAGCGGGGCGGCTCCGGCGCACACTGCTGATCGTGCCATCCGATGCGCTTCGCACCCAGATAGGTGATCGATTGGAAAGCTTGCAGCGCCTAAGGGCGATCAATGCAATTTCCGACGACGTTCTTTCACCGATTGTCCATCGCATCGATGGTCGCGATGCTGCAGTCGACGTGCAAGCCATCGAAGCCTCCAACGTCACCATCGCGACGCCTGCCGCGTTGGCCCAACTAGATGACAACGAACTGGAAGCCTTTGCTGCGCACTTCAGTCACCTCATCTTTGACGAGGCTCACCACGTTGCCGCCATGACATGGGGGCGCGTTAGAAATGCTTTCGGCTCCAAACCAGCCACCTACTTCACTGCGACGCCGTTCCGCCTCGACCAGCAACGGCTGGAAGGCAAAATCATCTTCAACTATAGCCTGAGCCAAGCGCAGCGAGACAACTACTTCCAGAAGATTGACTTCTTCCCTGTTCGTGAATACGTAGCCAGCGAGATTGATCGGACTATTGCAGCCAAAGCTGTTGAGCTGCTAAACAGCGATCTAGAAGCAGGTTTCGATCACATTCTCATGGCGCGATGCGCCAAGATATCTAAGGCAAACCGGATCATAGAGGTCTACCGTGAACTAGGTCCGCAATTTGAGCCAGTTGTCATCCACAGCAAGAGCAATAGAACGAAGGAACGGGATCTAGAGCGCATACGAAGCCGGCAAAGTCGTATCGTGGTTTGCGTCGATATGTTCGGCGAGGGCTTTGACTTGCCCGAGCTAAAGATCGCCGCAATCCACGATCAACATCAAAGCCCAGCGGTCACACTGCAGTTTATTGGTCGCCTGACTCGAACGGACACGCGGCTTGGAACCGCAAAGTTCGTCGCCAACATCGCTAACCAGCGTGCGGACAGCCCCATGAAGCGACTCTTTGAAGAAAGCGCGGACTGGAGTTTGATCATTCGTGAAGTCAGCACTGAGCGCATCGGACGGGAGCTGCAGCGCCAGGAATTTGAATCAAAATTCGAAGGCGATTCTGAGGGAGCAAAGATTGCGGCTCTCAATCCAGCACCAAACATCAGCTGCCTCGCCTACCGCCTGACGAGATCGAACTGGCGTCCCCGTGCCGTAAGAAGCCTAGGATCGCCCGGCGAGACGCTTCATTTGCACTCGGTGAGCGACGACGAATCGATTGTAATGGCTGTTTCGCATGAGACCACTCCCATTGACTGGGCGAGAAGCGAGTCTATCTATGGCTCGACTTGGAACCTATATATCGCCTACTACCGGCAAAGCGATTCAACCCTCTTCATCTCCTGCACTGGGGACGAACGGCAGACCTCGCGCTTTCAGGCCCTTGTTGCACCGTCGGCACGTCGCATCAATGGCGACGACGTCTTTCGTGTCATGTATGGGATTAACCGACTGAAGCTACAGAACGTTGGCCTTAGCAGATCTGGTCGTGACGTGCGGTTTACCATGCACGTCGGACAAGACGTCAACCGCGTCATGGACGATCTTGAGAGTGGCCGCTCTATCAAGTCCAACATTTTCGGCGTTGGACACGCAGACGGTGAGAGCACTACCGCTGGCTGTTCGGCCAAGGGCAAGCTCTGGAAGATGGATTCCGGCGCCATTGACGATTGGGTACGTTGGTGTGATGTCGTCGCCTCGAAGATCAACAACTCCGCAATCGATACAAACGCCATCCTTCGAAACGTCATGCGAGCGGAGAAGCTAAGCGGCCGTTGGCCGGACGGAGTTTTCTTCGCCGACTGGCCGGATGCGCTAGGTGTCGAAACCGAAGGCCGGTGCGCGATCACCATCAACGGTGAATCCTATCCATTGCTGGGCACCAAACTGGGACAGCCGGTCAAGGAAAGTGATGACACCCTAGCCATTGCGTTGTCGGCCGTTTCGCACAATGGCGACGAACGGGCTCTGACAACCATTCGGATCCACCTTGAGAGTGATGGCTACCGCTATTCGAGTGACCGCGCCACTCTGCTTATTGGCAGCAAAGAGCATGATCTCAATGACTACCTGGATCGCGAGCGCATGCGATTCCTACAGGCCGACGGCTCCATCCTAATTGGCAATTATCGCTACTTCACCCCCGCCACGCTTAATGTTCGGCTGCCGGCCGCTCTTCTATCGACCTGGAATTGGGGAGGCACCAATATCCATAGGGAGTCGATGACCCATCCATTGGACTTCGATTCGGTCCAAGGCTTCACACTTCAGAAGATCATCGATAGCTACGACATCATCTTCAACGATGACGGCGCCGGTGAAATTGCTGACCTTGTCGCGATCCGGGAAGCACCCGATCACATCGCGGTGGATCTCTACCATTGCAAATACTGCGGTAGCGGTCAACAGCCGGGAGCGCGTGTGGACGATGCGTATGTGGTAGCTGGGCAGGCAAGTAGGTCAGCAAAATGGCTCCATAAAGGCCCCGCGCTCTTCCAACGCCTGCTAGATCGTTATAGCGCGGGCGAAGGTAGTGGTGCCCAACGACTGCTGAAAGGCACGCCGTCGCAGATCGACATCTTGAGGCTCAAAGCGCGAGATATTGAAATGCGAATGGGGTTCTTCATTGTGCAGCCTGCATTTTCTGCCGCTAGTGTTACGGACAGTGTCATGACTGTGCTTGGTACTAGTTACATGTATCTGCGTGATATTGCGGACGTCGACTTGCGCGTGATTGCTAGCCCTTGAGGCAACTGGGCTGCTCAAGTAATCACACACATGCAATGTCCGCACTGGGTCGCATTACGGCCTGCGGGCAAGAGCAGCCATTACATCAGTAGCCCTTGACGACTCATACTAAGCACTAGTCTCGAAACCTAAATCTAGTAGATCTTACTCATGCGCCGTATCAATTTGCGTCTGTTACCCACTAATAAGTGTGCCGAGCACGGCGTCATCGGCGTGTTTCCTTGTGCATTCCCTGGATGCACCAATGGAGTCTGTGAGGAAGAATTTGAGGAAATCTCTCTGATTGCAGGCAGCAAGCCAGGTCGATGGAAGAGACGAAAGTGGCATTCTCCGCTGGGTAGCGCCTACTACAGCTGGGAAAGCAGCACTCTACCGACCTGGTTTCAAACAACTCGAATCTTTTGGGATGAGGCTAGACGACTGCAGCTAGTTCCTAATTTCTTTCCGACCACGGTCTACCATTACACCTCACTGGAAGGTTTTGTCGGCATCGTGAGTAACCGATCCGTCTGGATGACCGAGTACGCTTACTTGAATGATCGTCGTGAGGTGCGCTATGGACTGGACCTTGTCCTTGAGGCCGTGAACGCCTTACTTGATACTGAAACCGACGAAAGTGTCGGCAATCTCCTCTCGACGTGGAAGGAGCAGCTCGGCAGTGACAGAAAGAGAATTTACATTACCTCATTCTCGGGCGAGGGTGACAGCCTTAGTCAGTGGCGTGCGTACGGTCCTATTGCCATTGGATTCCCAGTGCAATCTCTATCGCTGCATGTAAATCAGAGTTTGCTTCAAGCAGTTGAGTACGACCCAACCACTCAGAAGAAGCTGGTGGAAATCTATGCTCACCACCTTGTTTCCGCGTTTCAAGCGGACTTGGAGGGGAATAGACTCGAACGCATTCCTGACGTGTATCACAAGATAGATAAATTGGTTGAACTTGCGACTCTCTTCAAAGATCCAGCCTTCCGATCCGAAAACGAGTATCGACTCACGTTCATTGACATGCCTGAGCTCTTTGAAGAGCTCGGAGTAGAAAGCCCTAGACGCTCTTTTCGGGCTGCGCGCGGCAGACTCATTCCTTTCATCCCTTCGACGCAGATTCTCCCATCCGAGCATCGTGACTTCCCATTGGAAATCTCTGAAGTAGTGCTTGGTCCAGAGAGCGATGATTTGCTAGAACAAGGTGTACGAGAATTTCTCGACGAGAACGGACTGAAGCAGGTACAGGTTCGTAGATCATTGGTACCTTTGCGCTCATAACCTCTCTTCTAACAGATCAGTCAACTCGGACACCTATGCTTTAGTGGTTTAGATGTCCGCTCTGGGTCGCATGACGCCCTGCGCGACAGCAGCCGCGCAGGGCAATCTAAGACATAAAAGCGGAGAGTCAGCCCACCAACTTTAGGTGCGGCTGACCCTTCCCCTTCAGCTTATCCAGGTAGTCTGCCCACGCCTGCATCATCTTCCTGCGCTCAGGCAAGTGTTCCGCTCGATTGTAGGCAGCCTTAATGGGATTTCTTTCAGAGTGAGCAAGCTGTCTTTCGATCGCATCTGATGTCCATCCCATCTCATGAAGCAAAGTGGATGCCATGCTTCGGAAGCCATGCCCGGTCATATCGTCAGTCCCGTAGCCCAGGCGACGAAGAGCTGCATTGACTGTGTTCTCGCTCATTGGATCCCTTGAACTCCGAACGGACGGAAACACGTAGCGTCCATTCCCCGTGACCGGTCGCAGTTCCTCAAGTACTGCAACTGCCTGCTTGGAAAGCGGGACAACGTGAGCTACCCCCATCTTCATTTTCGCTCCAGGGATGTTCCATTGCTTCGCAGCAAGATCGAATTCCTCCCATTCCGCCTTACGCAGCTCCCCCGGACGAGTGAAGACCAGGGGAGCAAAGCGGAGCGCACACTGCGTGACGAGCTGCCCCGTATACCCATCAATTGCCCGCATCAGCTCACCAACCTTCGCCGGATCGGTGATTGACGCGTAGTGCCTATTCTTCGCCGTCTTCAAAGCACCACGAAGAGCACTGGTCGGGTCACGATCCAACCTTCCGGTGGCCACGGCGTAGCGAAAGACCTGCCCACAGATCTGGCGAAGACGTTGCGTGGACTCGATCTTTTCCTGAGCCTCTAATCTGCGCAGCACCGCCAATACCTCAGCAGTGCCAATCTCGTTGATCTGCCTCTTGCCCAACCAAGGAAAGGCATAGGTCTCAAGCATCCATGCTGCCTTCTCCCGCGTTGACTGCGCCAAGTCCCCCCGGGACTCTAGCCATTCCATGGCTATCGCCTGGAAACGGGTATCCACTGACAGCTTGGACGTGAGCTTGCTCAATTGTTTGTGCTCGGAGGGATCACGTCCCGCACGAAGCTTCGCCCTAGCCTCATCCCGGGCTTCTCCAGCTTCCTTCAACGAAACCTCGGGGTATACCCCAATCGCCAGTAGTTTCTCCTTACCATCCCAGCGGTACTTCATCCGCCAGTATCTAGCCCCGTTGGGCATCACGTGCAGGTAGAGGCCTGCCCCTGCCGCCAGCTTGTAGGGCTTGTCCTTTGCCTTCGCGTTGCGCGCGGCCATATCTGTCAATTGCTTAGCACCCATTGGGGGTACATCCTCCTTGCTGAACTCCATTTTCCGAAATGTACCCCCACTTGTACCCCCAACGTCGCTGGATGTACGTGGACAAGCTCGGACCAAAGCGCACAAAAAAGCCCGCATTTCTGCGGGCTTAGTATGAATTCTGGACTTGCCTGGACGCCATAGGATCAGGCGATGGTGCCGCTTATCCGAATCGAACGGATGACCTACTGTTTACAAGACAGTTGCTCTACCAACTGAGCTAAAGCGGCAAGGCGTGTTACGTGCTGCGGTTGCGCGATGGTAGCGCTGCAACCTGGGGAGAGCCCAGTCGAAACCGGTGCTTCCCGATCCCCGCCGTGGCGAGGCGCGCCATTCTACCGCAGACGCGCGCAATCCAACGACTGTTGTTGGGCGGCAGCTGCACGCTGCTTCAAGCTGGCCGGGGTGGCGGCACCGGCGGTGGCGGTGTCCACCCACCAGCTGGCGGCGATTTCGGTGCCGCTGGTGGCCAGTTTGGCCGGGAAGCCGGCGGCGGTCAGGCTGGCCAGGCGGCGCTCGGCACCTTCACGGTTCCGGTATTGGCCCAGCGCGACGGCATTGGCCTCCTCACCCTGGGAGACAACGAAGTAATCGCTGAAACCGGCCTCGACGATGCGCTTGGCGGTGGCCTGGGCTTCCTCGCGCGAGGCGGCCGGGGCGATCAGCACCCGGTAGCTGCTGGCAGCCTTGCCGGGTACTTCCCGCAGGCGCGGGCGTGCCGCGTCGGCGCCCAGCGCGGTCAGCGCCGCCTGTGCCTGCGCCTGGGTAGCGTAAGGACCAAGACTGGCGCACTGCACGACGGCAGGTGGTTTCACCTCGGCGGGCTTGGCTTCGGTGGGCCTGGTTTCTACTGCTGCGGTGGCAACGGGCGGCACTTCTGCTGGCTTGGCAGCAGTGGCTGCGGCTGGCACCGGCGTGAGCGCAGCAGCATCCGTTGCCACTGCGGGTGCGGCCTCGGCAGCAGCCGGTGCAACAGCAATGGCGGCGTCCGCAGCAGGCGAAGGCAGCACTTCCAGGCTGGCAACGCCAGGTTCGGGGCGTGGTGCAGCGGCGACCGGTTCAGCGCGTGGTGCCATCCACCACAGCGCGACACCAACATTGAGGATGGCCAGCAGGACGATAAGGAGGCGGGTCAGCATGCGGTGATCCTACCCGGCGCACGCGCCGTGGTGAACTGCCCAGCGCGCCAGCCCGTCCAGCACCAGCGCAGGCCGGTAATCGGCATCGGGCAGCAGTGGCAACAAGGGCAATGCACCGCCGCCGTGTAGCACCAACACCGGCTCGCTGCCGAGCAACTGCTGTGCCTGGCGCAGGCTGCGTTCGACCAGCGCCGCTGCGGCACCATCACAGCCGGAAGCCAACGCATCAGCCGTGTCATTGGCGAACTCGGCGTAGTCGCCACCCGTGGCCGGCAACTGCACAGCGCGCGCATGCAGGGCTTCACGCATCACCGTTGGCGAGGCGCCGATACGGCCGCCACGGTGCAGGCCATCGGCATCGATCAGGTCGATGGTCAGCGCGGTGCCAACACCGACCACCAGCACCGATTGCCGGGCGGGCACGACTGCCAGCAATCCGAGGAAACGGTCCACGCCAAACTTCTCCGGGCGCGCATAGGCCACGGTTACGCCAGCACACTGCGGCAGGGTTTTGGCAACGTACACCGTGCTGAAGCGACTTTGCAGAATCTGCATGACCTCGGCAGTCAGCGCTGCCGATGCAACGCTTGCGACCCACGCGGTATCGCCTTGCGGCAGGGCATCCAAGGCACTGGCGGTGATCGCCTCCGCGCCATGTGCCCAGGCCTGCACGCTGCCGGCGCGGTCGCCTTGCAGTGGCGCAAATTTGAAACGCGAATTGCCCAGATCAAACAACCAATCGCTCATGCCGCCCTCACGCTGACTTCGCCGGCATGGAAACAGGTTTCCCGCCCATCAATATTCACCCGCAGTGCGCCGTCCTCGGCCAGCCCGCAGGCCACGCCATCGTGCAGCACACCGGCTTCTTCCACCCGCACCGCACGGCCCTGCAACACATCCATGGTCGCGTAGCGCGGCAGGAACGGGGCCAAACCTTGCTGCTCGAACTGCTCAAGCGCCGGCAGCAACGAGGCAAGCAAGGCCGCAACCACGGTATTGCGCGACACCTCGGCGCCGGCCAGCGTGTCCAGATCGGTCCAGGGCTGGCCAATGTCGGCGGCGGTCGCCTGCGGCATGCGCACGTTCAAGCCCAGCCCGATCACCGCCCGCGCCGGCCCGGCGAACTCGCCACCGCCTTCCACCAGCAGGCCGCCGAGCTTGTGCCCGTCCACGACCACGTCGTTCGGCCACTTCAACCCGGCATGGCTGAAACCCAGCCCGTGCAGGGCTTCGACCACCGCCACGCCTACCGCCAGACTCAGCCCGCCCATCCGCGACAGCCCGCCGCCAAAGCCGCGCGACAGCGAAAGATAGATGTGGGCGGCCAGCGGTGAGGCCCAATGCCGGCCACGACGGCCGCGACCACCGGTCTGGCGTTCGGCCAGCAGCACCGCCGTTCCGCGCTCAGGCGCGCTGCGCTGCAGCAATTCGGTGTTGGTGGAGCTCAGTGTCCAGCCTATTTCCAGCTCGGACAGCAGTGGCAGCACCGCTGCCGGCAGGCCCGCGCGGATCTGTTCCGGGTCCAGCAGTTCCAGCGCCTGGGCCAGCCGGTAACCGTCGCCAGCGCGGCCTTCAATCACCACGCCCGCAGCGCGAAGTCCTTGAATTCGCTTCCAGACGGCCGCCCGGGTCAGCCCCAGCTCGCGCGCCAGCGCGTCGCCGGACAACGCCCCGGCTCCCAGCTTGGCCAGCAATTGGCGGTCATCCACGGCAGTTTCCTCACAACAGATCGGGAAATTATGCGGCAAGCCCCGGGGGGCGCCCAGCGCCGGCCCCCAATTCCGGAGAAAAAGCAGGCTAGAATCGGAAATTCGCCCGCCCTTGGATGTTGACGATGCGCCACCTCGCTCATTGCCTGATCCTGTTGCTGGCGCCGGTTGCAGCGCAGGCTTCGGACGCGCTCGGCGGCGCTGGCCAAAGTGCGTGCAGCTACGCACCGGCCGAAGTGGAGCGGGTAGCCGCCCCGGCTGCCGCCGTTGGCATCGCCAACGCCCCGCCGGCAACCCCGGTTCCGGCCAAGACCGCCACCCCGCGTGCTGCCGGTGGTGGCAGCGACGATGACCTGCTGCCGCGCCTGCGTGCACCGCGCTGGCACCGTCTGCTGCCCGGAATGTTCCGCTGATCCAGTCGTTGTTGCGCTGGTGGCAGCGCACCCCGCCTCCGCTTGATGACGCCCTCTGGCAGCAGACCTGCCGGCAATGCCTGTGGCTGTCTGGGCTTTCCGCCGAGCGCGAACGCAAGCTGCGGGCGCTGGTGGCGCTGTTCCTGCAGCGCAAGACCATCACCCCGGTTGCCGGGCTGGAACTGGACGACGGCCAGCGCATGTTGCTGGCCGCCCTGTGCTGCCTGCCGCTGATCGAGTTCGGCCGCGAAGGCCTGCATGGTTGGTCGGAACTTGTGGTCTACCCGGACGCCTTCCGCGTGCGCCATAGCCATACCGATGCTGCCGGCGTACTGCATGAGTGGGATGACGAACTCATCGGCGAAGCCTGGGGCAGCGGTCCGCTGATCCTGTCGTGGGCGGATGTGCAGGGTGACATTGCCGATCCGCAGGCCGGGTTCTGCGTCGCCGTGCATGAGATGGCGCACAAGATCGATGCACTCGATGGCGCCATCGACGGCACACCGCCATTGCCGCGCGAATGGCAGCGGCAATGGGCGCAGGATTTCCAGCAGGCCTATGACGCGTTCTGCGCGCAGGTGGATGCGGAGGTTGAGACCGTGATTGATCCCTATGCGGCGGAAGCACCGGAGGAGTTCTTTGCGGTGGTCAGCGAGTACCACTTCTCCGCGCCGGAACTGCTGGCGCAGACAATGCCGGCGGTGGCCGCGCATCTGCGGCGGTTTTATGGGCCGGTTGAGGCTGCTCTGCGGTAGAGCAAAGGCAAGATCAAAAGCCAACCCCTCCCCAACCCTCCCCTACGCACTGCGTGCGCAAGGGAGGGAGCAAGCTTCGCCCCCTCCCTTTGGCGCAGCCAAGGGGAGGGTTGGGGAGGGGTCGGTCTTTGACCTTGGCTTCAGCTCAAGCGCAAGAAGCACTAAAAGCACGCACGCTGCCGGCAATTCCCAGGCCTGTTCCAGAACTAGATACCCGGCGGCAAGGTCACTTCAAAGCGGGCGCCGCCCAGCTCTTCCGAACGCTTGACCTGCAGCTCACCGCGGTAGGCCTTGATCAGGTCCTGCACGATCGACAGGCCGATGCCGTGGCCCTGCACGCGCTCATCGCCGCGCACGCCACGCTGCAGCACCTTGGCGATGTTGTCCTCGGCAATGCCTGGACCATCATCATCCACCGCCAGTACCAGACCAGCGCGCTTGCCGTTTCCTGCGGTGATCGGCTTGGCGGTCAGCAGCACGCGGCGGTTGGCCCACTTGAAGGCGTTCTCCAGCAGATTGCCCAGCAGTTCCTGCAGGTCGCCCGGTTCGCCGTAGAAGTTCACGCCCGGCGTCACCTCGAACTCGCAGAACACACCCTTGGCGGCGTAAACCTTTTCCAGCCCGCGCACGATTTCCTCGGCCGTGGTCTCGATCGGCACCGGTGCCGAGAACAGCTTGTGTCCAGACGAGGCGGCGCGTGCCAACTGGTAGGACACCAGGTTGTTCATGCGCTGCAGCTGCACGCCAACTTCCTCGCGCAGATCGGCCTCGTTGCTGGCACCGCTCTCCAGCTGCGTGCGCAGCACCGCCAGCGGCGTCTTCAGGCTGTGCGCCAGATCGGCCAGGGTGTTGCGCTGGCGCTCGAGGTTTTCGCGCTCGCTTTCAATGAAGGCGTTGATGCTTTCGGTCAGCGGTTCCAACTCGCGCGGATGCAGCTCGCTCATGCGCTCGCGTTCGCCGCGCTGCACGCGGGTCAGTTCGTTGATCACGCGCTTGAGCGGACGCAGGCTCCACTGCAACACCAACGTCTGCAGCAACAACAGGATCAGGCCGGTGACGCCCAGCCAGAACCACACCGCCGCACGGAAGCTGCGCAGCTGCATGCCCAGCGCGCGCGAATCCTCGAGCACGTAGATGGTGTACGGAAATTCGGATTCGGGCGCGCCATCGCCGCCCCATACCAGGCCCATGCCGTAGCGATAGACCTCGCCGGGCGTGCCGTCGATCTGGGTGATGGGCAAGGGGCCTTCGAACACTTCCTCGCGCGGCTTGAGCGTGTGCTCGCTCACGTCCGGCAGCATCGGGCCTTCAGCCGACATCGAGTTGGCGACGTGGCCGGGCATCACGACCTGCAGGTACAGGCCACTGCCGGGCACATCAAAACGCGGATCCGGTGGCTGTTCGCGGATGTACAGCGAGCCATCGCGGGTGAAATCGATGCCACCGGCATAGGCGGTGGCGTAGTTCTTCAGGCGTTCGCTGAGGTTGTCACGCGCGGTCTGGCCGAAGGCCGCGTCCAGCGCGTAACCGGCCAAGGCAAGGAAGGCCACCAGGCCCACCGAGGCAGCCAGCAGCTGGCGCGCCTGCAAAGAGCGGGGCCGCCAACGCTTCAATAGCCACTGACGGCCCGTCATCACGCTCTACCCCTTGGCGGGGCTCAGCCCTCGTTGCGCGGAATCGCGAACCGGTAACCGCGGCCACGCACGGTTTCGATCGGCTTCAACTCACCGTCCGGGTCGAGCTTCTTGCGCAGGCGACCGATGAACACTTCCAGCACGTTGGAGTCGCGGTCGAAGTCCTGCTGGTAGATGTGCTCGGTCAGGTCGGCCTTGGAGACCAACTCACCGGCATGCATCATCAGGTACTCCAGCACCTTGTACTCGTAGCTGGTCAGGTCGACATTGCTGCCGGCCACGCTCACCGTCTGTGCGGCCAGATCCAGCGCCACCGGGCCACATTCCAGGGTCGGCTTGGACCAGCCAGCGGCGCGGCGCAGCAGCGCGTTGACGCGGGCCAGCAGTTCTTCGACGTGGAACGGCTTGACCAGGTAATCGTCGGCGCCCTGCTTCAGGCCCTCGACCTTGTCCTGCCAGCTGGAACGGGCGGTCAGGATCAGCACCGGGAATTTCTTGCCCTCGTCACGCAGCGCGCGGATCAGCTCCATGCCCGACATCTTGGGCAGGCCGAGATCGATGATGCCCACGTCGAACGGCACTTCGCGGCCCATGTACAGGCCTTCCTCGCCGTCCTGAGCAGCATCCACGGCGAAACCTTCGCGCTTGAGGCGGGCCGCAAGGGTTTCCCGCAGCGGGGCTTCGTCTTCAACCAGAAGGATACGCATGAACTCTCCCTAGTACTTTGGGCCGGCCTGGCGGCCAGCGTGTGTATTCAAAAACCACAACCACTATCGCTGTTCAGGAGTTATCGCCGCGTGGTGGCAGCTCCGCCCGCTGGTCGCGCGGGTGGTCTCGTGAAGGCGAAGGGTCGTCCATGTAGCGTACGCGCCCACGGTCGTCCATGTATTTGACACGATTGATGTCACGGCCGTCATACGGCACGCGCTCGGCACCAAGAATGCGCCCACCAGTCTCGCGTTGTACACGCCGCACCGCGTCGGAAAGCGAGCGGTCATTGCCCTGGCGGGCCGCGCGGGCGCCGCCATCAGCCGTAGCAACACGGGCGTTTTCGCCCCGGGCCTGCTGCGGCTGCTGCGCCGACGCCACGACCACGCCCGGACCGACCACGACCAGCGTGGCAATCAGGGTGACCAGCAGACGACGACGGGAAAGCGAATGCATGGGACAGATCCTAGCGGACGGCGAGGCAACGTTCAAAATTCGTAAACCACGGCCTGCGGAGAATTTCCACGGACCTTACGAAATTGAGCCAAATTCTTGATTTTTAGGGGTGAATCCGATCTGAACCCGTCCGCCCCTCCCGCGCACTCGTTCAGCAAGCTGACCGGACAAAGCCCCTCTGCCCGCAGGTTCAGGCAACCCGCTCTGCCTGCCGCCGGGTGACCTGCAACGCCTGCTCGACCACGGCCCAATCCGCACCGGGGCGGTGTGCCCCCTCGCTGAGTACCTGGCGGAAGCCACGCCCGCCCGGCTGGCCATGGAACAGGCCGAGCACATGGCGGGTGATGTGCTTCAGCGCCAGGCCGGCGGCCAGCTGGGCCTCCACATAGGGCCGCAAAGCGACCAGCAGTTCCTCGCGCCCGCGCAGCGGCTGGCCGGTCTGCGCGCAGTCCAGCGCATGCAGCACGTAGGGGTCGTGGTAGGCCGCACGGCCGAGCATCACCCCGTCCAGGTGTTGCATGTGTTCCTGTGCGGCTTCCACCGTGGCGATGCCGCCGTTGATAACCAACGGCAGTGTCGGGCGCTCGCGCTTGAGCTGGTAGGCCCATTCGTAGCGCAGCGGCGGAATCTCGCGGTTCTCCTTGGGCGACAGGCCCTTGAGCCAGGCATTGCGGGCATGTACCACCACCATCGCCGCACCGGCCTGTACCTGCCGATCCACAAACCCGGCGAACACGTCGTAGTCCTTGTCCTCGTCCACACCCAGACGGCATTTCACGGTGATCGGGATATCGACCGCCGCCACCATCGCCGCCACGCATTCAGCAACCAATTCAGGTTCGCGCATCAGGCAGGCACCGAAGCGCCCGGCCTGGACCCGGTCCGAGGGGCAACCGCAGTTGAGATTGACCTCGTCATAGCCCCAATCGGCAGCAATACGCGCAGCCTGGGCCAGCGCATCGGGATCGCTGCCACCCAGCTGCAGCGCCAGCGGCTGCTCAACCGGGTTGAAGCCGATCAACCGCTCACGGTCGCCATGGATCACCGCATTGGCATGCACCATCTCGGTATACAGCCGCGCACCTGGCGCCAGCAGCCGGTGGAATACCCGGCAATGCCTGTCCGTCCAATCCATCATCGGGGCGACCGAAAGCCTCAAACCCTCCAAAACGTAAGGCTGACGGGGCTTAGAGGCTTGTATCATGGCATCCTGGGGCTGCTGCATTGTCATCGTATTTCCGGGGGTTTCCGGGCATTGCCGCTAAGGCAGTGCTACATTGAGTGCTACAGAAATGGACATGTAGCACCATGGGCTCAATCTTGGCCAGGCGGCGGGCCAGCGGCGCCACATCTTACACGGCGACCATTCGGCTCAAGTCCGAGGGAAAGATCGTGCACCGGGAATCTGAGACCTTCCCGACCAAGGCTCTTGCTAAAGAATGGCTGACCAGGCGTGAAGCCGAGCTGGCCGGCCAGCGCGCCCGCGGCGAGACCGTTGGCACCCGCATGACGGTTGCCCAGATGATCACCTGGTACTCGGGACAGATGGCCGCCGACAACCCGTGGGGCCGCTCCAAGACTGCGGACCTTACTCGGATCGGTGAAGGGGCAATAGCAGACATGCGAGTTGATCGGCTCACCCATGCCGACTTCATCGCGTACACGCAAGGGCGTAGGAAGGAAGGGGCCGGCCCCGCCACGGCCGCCAATGACCTCATTTGGCTGCGTCAGGTATTCCGAGCAGCGAGGGTCGCCCTACGCGTTCCAGTGCCGATGCAGGAGCTGGATGACGCAGCAGAATATCTCCGCCAACAGCGATTGATTGGAAAACCGAAGCAGCGGGATCGCCGCCCGACCACTCACGAGCTGCAGATCCTCGATGCCAACTTCGCCTCCCGTGACGTCCGCGCCGAGATACCCATGCGCGACATCATGTGGTTTGCGATCCACAGCGCACGGCGCCAAGAAGAGATAACCCGCCTCCGCTGGGATGACCTGGATTCCGGGAAGGCAATTTGCCACCTGCGCGATGTGAAACACCCAACCCACAAGCTCGGGAACCACAAAGTATTCAAGTTGACTAAAGAGGCACTGGAAATCATTGAACGGCAGCCAAGGCAAGTGCTGCCCGACGGAGAACTCAATCCGCTCATCTTTCCATTTGAGCCAAGATCAGTGGGCGCAGCCTTTACGCGCGCCTGCCACGTGCTAGAGATCGCTGATCTACGGTTCCACGACCTACGCCACGAAGCGACCAGTCGGCTTTTTGAGGCAGGCTACGGCATCCATGAAGTGGCGCTTTTCACCCTCCACGAGAGCTGGGCCACGCTCAAGCGTTACACGAACCTGCGCCCCGAGAACCTGCAGCACAAGGTCCAAGCCAAGGTCGATCTCAGCTCGTGAGCCTATCTGGCCAGATGATCCGGCCATGGCAACCACCTCCCTACCATCCCCCTTCGCCTGGCAAGACCACTTTGAAGGTCAAGCATTAATCCTGCGCGATCGAGCGATTGCCACTCTATTCCCGTTGCCGAATGGCCACGTGCGCTGCACCCGAAAGCTGCATACCCGGCATATGACGCATTCCTTCCACGAGGATTCGGCGCAGGCCGAACGGTTCATTGAAGCCTGGGCGCGTCGGTGGGAGCGCGAGATACTGAATCTCTACGACGGCTTGGCTGTCTCCACCTACCAGACCATTTGCACCCAAGAGCCACGCAACGACCAAGGCGTGTACGTCCCACCGAGAAAGCCCCGTCGGCGTAAACGGTAGAGACGGCCAACTAGCTCCGTTGTGGGGACGCTTGCGAAGTCCATCACATTCCCCACCCAGCTTGTTCGCAATTAACAATCCAGCAAGGATCGCCAACCTATGTTTGGTGAACAGGGGCAGGACGCAAGGGAGATTGAAATGGGATACAGCGCTCAGTACCTGTCGAACGAAGAGTGGATGAAGCTCCACGCCGCCTACAAGGCCCATGGGAATGGCCCGGGCTTCTGGCAGGTATACCAAGAGTTGCAAATCGCAGCTCAGAAACGCACTGGTGATTCATGCGTCAAGGTTGCGAACGAGATGGCTCGAATTGGCGAACGCTTGGGGGTCACTGCCCAGGCGATCTTCGTGTAAGAGCGCGACGCGCTCCGGCCTTTACGCGGATTTCATGGTGGTCGGAAAAGAATCGCGGTCCCGCGCCCCAACGCGGGAGCCCACCAACCTAACCAATATGGAGGCAGCCATGGGATCGGTAGCGATGTATTTGGAAGGCCCCGGCCAAGAACGTCGCCCTGTAAAGCTGTTGTCTACTCGAACGATGCCAGTCAAGCCCGGCCTGAGCGACGGCAGACGAATCACGCATCGGAGTAGTGGAGAAATCGAAGTGCGCACCCTGATTGATGACGAAGGGAAGATCGCCAATCAAATCGATTTCGACGGTTTCAAATTCAAGTATCGGGAGTCCGAGATCCAGTGGAGTCTCCTGTTCGGCTAAAAGACAAAGAGCCCGGCCGGTGGCCGGGCTCTTTGCTTGAGTGAATACTCACTCTTCCTCGTCGTTGCCTTGACCTGGCGCTTTTTTCTGCTGCTGCCCCTGATCCTGCTGACCGGGCTGCTTCTGATTCTGGCCAGGGTTGTTCTTCTCGCCGAAGTTGCGTTGATCGTTCTGACTTTGATCGCGCTGATTGTTCATGACCGTCTCCAGTCGATTACGGCCAGTTGCCGTAGGCGCAGACTGACGGGAGCTGCGTTGCCTGCGCGTGCCGACACGTCAAGCTTTCGGAGACATCACTGACTGTGCACGTGCGCATGTCAAGGTGACGCTACAGATCTTCACGTGGCCGATTCACCTATTTGGATCATCTTTGCCTTTGACGCGCTCTCCGTGAGGCAGGCAATGCACGTAAAAGACCTCTTCAACTCCGTTGCGAGCAAAGCCGCTCGCGCCGCCGGCTCCCTCGGCGCATTCGTGGCGGCGTTGGCCGTGATTCTCATATGGGTGGTAACCGGTCCCATCTTCGGCTTCAACGATACATGGCAGCTGGTCATCAACACCGGGACCACAATCATCACGTTCTTGATGGTGTTCCTCATTCAGCACACCCAGAACGTCGATTCGGCAGCGCTGCAGATAAAGCTCGACGAGCTGATCAGGGCTACAACCGACGCGAACAACGAGCTGCTCAATCTCGAAGAAATGGACGACGACAAGCTTGAAGAAATCAGGCGGCGATATGAAGCGTTGGCGAAGACAGCTGCAATGGCTCAGCAAAAGAAAGGTAAATGCGCCCCAAGCCAGTCTCCTTCTGAGGACTGACGGAATAGCAATGATCCAAGCCTAAGCGGCAATCTTGTGCTCGTAGAACGGATGCCGCTTGTCATCGAAGATCGCGTAGAGCGCCTGCAGGTCCGCCGGGTCTGGGTTGAGCCAGGCTTCGATGTGCTCGGGCTTGATGTTGATGATGGTCCGGTCGTGGCCGGCGGCCGCGACCTCCGGCTCAGGCTCGTCGGTGATGGCCGCAAAGCTGAGCAAGTCCGGCTCCTTACCCTTCGGGTCGGTCCAATGTGACCACAGACAGGCCACAAGCATCAGCTCCCCGTTGCGCGGGGTGAACTGGATCACCCGATTCTGCCCGTCCTCGCCCTCCACGTTCTCGTAGAAGGTGTCGACCAATAGCAGCCCGTGGGTGTGCCCGAACTCGCCCTTCCAGAAGCCCTCCAGGTTGTCGCGACGGGCGTTGTAGGTGCCGGGGTACTTCTCGTCGTAGGTCGCCGGCTTACCCGCCGGTCGGCACTGATAGCGCATCGGTTTCACGACCAGTTTGCCGCCCTCGCTGACCAGCACCGGGCAGTAGTAGCCGGGGAACATGCGGGAATCCCTAGCCTCGAGGTTCGCACGCTTCAGGTCGGCGATCCTGCGCTTGATCTGCTCGATCTTGTTGCCGGCGATCCGCTGCTCATTCGCCGCGGTCTTGGTGGGCTTGGTGACCAGCTTCTGCTCGGCCGTGGCCAGGCGCTCGGTCTGCTTGGCCAGCTCTGTCTCGAGCTGTGCGATCTCCTCGTTGTCCCATTCCCGAATCTCGGCGGCAATGGCAGCAACGCTTGAGTCTCCCGGACGGAGGAACGACAGATCCAACGCCCTGGGCGTCTTCGGCCGGCGGGTCTTGTTGTTGTCGTGCAGCCAAAGCTGAGTGAACACCTCCAAGTCCACCACAGCGCCGAACTCACGAACGAATTTCTTGTAGTCGGCTTCGATCTGAGCTGAATAGCACACGCGTCACCTCCAGTTGACCCGAGCATAACGCCCCCGAGGCATAGGATTCGTGCATGGACAAGATGACCCGCGACGAGCTGGACCATTGGGTCCTAGACATGGCCGCCCGCCTGAAGCCAGAGGCCGAAACCGCCCATGCCGGAGATCTTGCCGAGATCGTCGCCGGCGAAGTCGAGGTCATCGAGGCGCGGGTGGCAGTCGAGGACTTAGACCATTTCCACGATCAGGTCCGAGACGTAATCGAGGCCCTGGCCTGCATCCGAGCGAGCAACCCAGATGAACCAACAGACCGCTGACTACGAGCTCGCCTTCAACGAGATCCGCCACGCACTGCTGCAGCACGGCGAATCAGAGACCTTTTGGGAAACCTGCGATGAGGTCGAAGAGCGCCTGATCGACCAATACCCGGAAGACGAGACAGCCATCATTGAGATGGTCGCTACGTGGCTGGTGAAACTGGGAGTGGCGCCAGAGGGTAGCTTGCAAGGAATGGTTTAGCGCGGCCGCTCGGGCAGTTCAGGGCGCAACTCGTAGCACTTCAGCTGTCAATGAGATCTTCCGGCTCGTGAGGTTGTCCACCTTCTGACTGCGAACAATAACAGCATTGCCGCCGAGCTCGACCGCTCGTTCTTTTAGCTTCGGCAAAGCGTCTTCAAGCTTTGGCTCACGAAAACCAGCGCGGTAGTGCTCAACTTCAACGACGCCAAGATTCTCGTACTTAGCTTCACGAGGGTACTCATACAGAACGCGCACGTCGCCACGTTCGGAGGCTGCCGACGCTTTCCCAGCTCCAATAGCACCCGCAACGCCGACAACGACGGCGAGCGCAAGGAAGACTGCCTTCATACCGATCCCTCCATGGTGATGGCGGGATGGTAGGACAGGCTACGCCCGCCCTCAACTATCACACTGGCGCCCAGGCCCCGGCCATGAACCGGTAGCGGGTTCCGGAGGCCCCTTCGTCTAGGACAACAGCCTCCCAGCCGGGGCGCGGTGCGAGGAACCGCCAAAGCGTAGAGCCGGTACACAGGGCAACCTGCCCCGCCTTCCCGGCCCACGCACCCGTTGGTGTCGGACCAACGATCCACCGCTTGCCGGAATCGGATTCCACCGTGGCTGGAGGCGCGGTCAGGTCCTTGTCTTCCACCGCCAGCTGCAGCAACGCATCAATCACCTGCAGCGCATCATTGAGTGGGACGGACGGCTGGAGGGAGTTGGCCGGCACCAACTCCAAGCCAAGGTTCGGGGTACTCATGTTGGGATAACCTCGCTTGCCGGTCCTGGACCGGTGATTGTGTTGATAGCAGCCACGGTGACCGTCACGCCGCTGGGCGTACTGGCCCGGGTGTGAGTTTCGTTGGTCACGTCGGCAGTGAAGCCGTCGCTGTAGCTCACCCGGTAGCCGGCGAAATACTTGCCTTGGCGCGGCGCGGTTTCGACGCCGAGCCGACCACGGCCAACCCAGCTGACCGTTACGGCATTCGAACTGTTCCTGACAGCCCTAACGTAGTGAACAGGCCACTCCTGTTGGCTCTGCGGCTCATCGACGGCGAAGGAGGACCAATCGGCCTCGTCACTGTCCTGTCCGTAGCTGACACCACGATATGAGATCGTCGTTCCCGTCATCCATTGCTGAACCTGGGCAAAGACCAGCGAATCATCGATCAGGACAAACATTGCGCCTGCAGCGACGGCGAGCGGTTCGGTGGCATACCTTCCGCGAACCAGGCCGGACAGTTCGAACATCGTTTCACTGAGTTGGGTAGCGGTCTGGAACTGCAGAACCTCCCAGCTCCCATCAGCGCGGCGAACTGCCGCCTTGTTCCCATATCGAAGTAGCTGCTCGTAATCGATGGATTCCAGCGGCTCAGGCACCGCCACAACAATTCGCTGCTGCGACAGATACTCTGCCCCCACCTCCTGCAGCAGGTCAGTAGCCGTCACGCCTATTACTGCGGGAACGTCCATCTGGAGAGACTGCCCAACACTCACACCGCCATCCGTGCTCATCTGGATTTCCGCACCGCGCCAGCCCCGTCCGGTGCCGCGCGCGCCTACGTAGTACCCAAGTTCGTCGTCCTGGTCGCGAAGCACTGGAATATCCAGAACGGCCACAACGGTGTCGCCAACCAGACCCGGAGTTGTGGGCGCAGGCGGATCGGCTTTGACCCCCACCGCATTCGCGTCGTAGACCCAAGGAGCATCCTTGGATGCCTTGACGATAAGGGTTCCGCCGTCCTCCTCGATCTCCATAATTCGCATACGATGCGCCTTCCCGTTCTTGTCCGTAAGAACAATCACATCGGTTGGAACCAGCGCGCTGTACGCGATAGGAAGTTCGAACTCGTAAGTCTCCATCTCGCCCCAGGCGATATTCAGCCGGCGCATAGCAACAGTGGCATGGAAATCAGGAGACGCAGTAAGCGGGATCTCAATCGATGATTCCGCCTTCGCCTTAATCTTGTTGCTGCGCCTCTCTGCCGTTTGCTTGTTGGTCGTGTAGTCGATAGAGCTATCGATCATCGTGACGTTGACCTTGCGCAAGAGTTCCGCTTCCTGAGCACGGTCAATGGTCAGCGCATCATCATCGCGCGCCACAAGCGCATCACTGCCGATGTCCATCTTTGGCGATCCACCACGCACCACCGCTCTAAGCATCTTGTCCGATTCACTTGGATCGAAGAAAAACGCCGATTGCAGAGACTGGACCATTACGTCCGCGCCTCCTTCGGTTGCAACTTTGAATCCCTCGACCGTTGCCCCGAACAAGCGGCTCACGTCGATTTGATCCTCGGCCAAACCTGATCGGTTATACAAGTCAAAAACAACGTCACCGAGAAACGGGGCTGACGAAACCAACGCACCCGGGTCATCCACAAGCTCATAGCGCCGAAGACGCCATTGCAAACGCGAACCGACATTCATTGCCAAACTTACCAGCACCGCATTAGCACCAACGCCGGCGCGCATGACGTGCTCAACTGTGTACCGCTCGCGCTGGTAACGTGCGTACAAATTGCCAGCACGAACATACGACAGAACAATGTCGCTCCCATCGGAGCCGACATCGCGCTTGTCATCCAACGTGCACCGCATAGATCTCACGCCAGCAGGCATAGTTGTGTGAGTCATACCTGGTATGGTCGGGTCGTACCAATACAGCCTTGCGTCTTCACCCTGGTGGTATGCAACGAACGGATTCATGTTTTGGTCAAAAGCCAGCGCCACTTCGGTAACGTTAATCGCACTGAAGATAGTCCGTGAGCCTTCACTCTCGGAAACGCCGCCGGGTGCAGACAGGACTAGATCAATCAGCCCGCTGTCGTTGTTGGGTACAGCGTCCAGCCGCCAGAGCTTTACATGCAGCCCCTGGGAGGGATCGTTCAAGTAGATGCCAGCCAACTCCCAATCAACAAGAAAGTCTCCCGGTTGTTTGACCGGGAAACTAAAGCCACCAACGACAGCACTTGAAGAAAGCTCGTTATTCGGAATCATGGCGTCGGCTCGGGAACATAGCGGCCCCAAGAAACACCTACGTTCACTTGGGCAACTCGGGTTGCTGTCTTGTTGAGCGCCGGGGCGAACCCGTAAGCCCAAAAGCCGTAGGGCGAAGTCCAGCGCCCATCAATCGCGTCAGACCCGGCCATATAAAAAGCTGCGGCGGGCGACACGTTTCCAACGGTGAGGCCAAAATTCAAAGCAACGAGCGTTTGGCAAGAATCGGCAACGTAGGGGGCAACGGTAATAGTTGGACCAGCAAGGCCTCCCATTCCGCCGTAGAACGCAGTTGACGCAGCAGGAAGAGCCGTCAACATAAGGCCGTATCTTGTGTTCGGCTGATAGCTAAGGTTCGGTTCAAGCGGGCCTTCCAAAATCGTAGCCCAAAAGTTCAGATTGGCGGTGTTGTCAGTACGGCGCATGGTGACGACGCTATCAACACCATCAATAACAGCGTTAACTACTGTATCAACTGGCGGAAGATACATGCGCAATTCGTAAACAATGTCGAGCACTTCATCGTCCAAAAGAACGATGGTGATCGGAACCCCCATTGCGTCCTTCAAGAGAGCACGACAAAAAATGCCGCCAGTTGCGGCCGGGGCCATCGCAACTTCATTCAAATTTTGGCCGCTAATGGTCCCGGCTGAGAAACGCCGTGAAAACCGCTTCCAAAGGTATTTGTCCGTCAGGTTGTAGCCCGAAACGTTATTGTTTGCGCCTGCCGCATTGCTAGCGCCAACTTGATTGACAAGCTGATTGTTACCGTTTGCCGGTTCAGCAGTGCCGGTGCCAATTCGGCAATACGCAACATAGTTGCCAACCCGCAACAAATTGAGTCCGTTGTTAACGATCAAATTGTTGTTGAATGGGGCAACTATGCGGCCTGAACCTTCGATTGGGTTACCGGCTTCATCTTTTTTATAAACAATTCCTTGGAACAAGCCCGCATAGCCAAATATCGGCCTGCGATTGGTTCGCATGACGTTGCTGTTACGCAGGCTCACACTGCTACGGTGTCTGCGTTGGCTCTTGTTCTTGCGATGCTTTTTCTTTTGTCCGGTCATGACGTGCTTGCTCCGTTGAACAGTGGGGCTACCCCAATCGCCTCTGCGCGCATCGTATTTGTCAAGAGGACTTGCCTTGTAAGTGCCCCATTGAACAGCGGTGCGATTTGATAGAAATCTTCTGGCGGCTGCGTATGTGAAATAAATACTTGCTTTGTGTAGGCTCCGTTGAACAGCGGCGAGATGTGCGCTATCTCTGGATACTGCGCAAATGGCCAAAGGGCTTCGCGGGTCATGGCGCCGTAAAAGTCGCTTCGAATGAACGTTTCGTTTTGGCCCGAATCGACCTCAAGTTCAATTAACAAAGCCCTAGACGAAGCCCCCCCAAACATCGGCGTAATAGATGCCGAATCTTCGAAATACTGCGTGTAAGGATGGGATGTCAGGTATGCCTCTGGCGGCGTCGCAACAACGCAGAACTCGTACTGCGGGATAGCCCCCGAGAGATCGGTAAGGTCGTCATTCTCGACAACGATGTATGCAAGCCCACGAAACGGCGACACGTTGCCGGCACCCTCAACAGCAACGATTGTTGAGTCAGGCATCTGAGACTCGCCGCCGCGATAGAGCGTTACCTTCTGAAGCCACTTTGAGCTGTAGGCCTTTTCCTCGGCTGTTGCCGCTGGGTCTGATGTGTAGACCTTCTTACCGTTTCGCTTGATCCATAGGAATCCAAAGATCTCACCTTGGCAGACGCCGACAGCATAGCTGCGCGTGTAGGTGTAGGTCGTCGTTTTAGCTCCCGATCCCTTACCTTGCCGCTGGCGCTTAACATTCTCTATGAGGCGATCACGCCATACGACATTTCCGCCCGTCACATAGCGGCCATATCCAAACGGGATCACCCCTCCGACTGAAGAGGTTTGCGCCATACCGTCCGTCAATCGGGGGCCCTTCACCTGGACCGGATCGACGTAGCCGCCAATTGCTGAGCCGATAGTGAAGCCGATCTGAGCACCTATCGGGTTACCACCACTAAATACAAAGCCAATGGCGCCACCAACTATGCCGCCGAAAGTTGATCCACTCATGAGCCGCACCGCCTGTAAACGCGGCGTATGCGCCGCAGCCACTTTTCATCCAGCGGATGCTCAGTTACGCGTCCAAGGATGCCGTCTGTATGGATTAGCGAGAGCCCCCCGTGGATGTCGTCCGCGATGAGCCCGCAATGCCTAATAGGGCCGCCGTAGGCCATCGCCACAGCATCGCCGGGGCGCATATCCGCACCGGACTCCAAGGGAGGCCCCAATAGGCTCTCCATGGTTGCCTCTAGCAGTCCCTGACAAGGGTTGCGTCCGTAGCTAGGAGTGGCGCTCTGCACATCGAAGACCAGGATCAACAAACCCGCACAGTCAATCCCGACTCCAGGGTTTCGCCCCTGATGGCGCCACGGAACGCCGATAAGCTTCCGTGCCTGCTCGATAGGGTTTGTCATGCCGCATCCACCGAACGAACATAGGCGCCAGGCACCGACAGGGAGGTGTCCGATACGGGAGTCAGGTGCTCACCACGGAAGTTCAGGACGTTGCCCTTAGCCTTGCATGTGGCGAATGCTTTATCGCAGTCCTGCCTTATCCGAAAGGTGTCACCCGCCTCTATGTCAAAGCCCGCAGGCAAGGCGAGGCGGATGAGCCCCCCAGCCTCGAAGCTGAAGATCTCGCTTTCCAAGCCGGCATTAGACCCGCTGAGCCACTGAATCACGCCGAGGTCATAGAACCCGGAATCCCCCGCCAAACCATTGGCAACGAATACCCGATTCGGATCGTCCCAGCCCGCCGATACAACACTGTCCGTCCAAACAAACGGCATTCCACAGCGCTCATCGCCGTAGCCAGCCCTGCAGGTCAGAGAATAGACCGTGCTGATCGTTTGCCTCGCTTGTTGCATCAACGAGCGGTACTCGGTCACCCATGCATTTCCATGGCACTTTGTCTGTCCGCAAGTTCCGAACATGACAACCTCATGCCCCTGCATAAGGTCCATGTAGTTGACGCGGTAAACCGTCACCTCCGCATAGTCCAGCAGGCCAGCGGCGACCTCCTCAACGGTAATGCCACTAGCGGCAACCCACCCCATCAGATCAGTGTTATCGACTGAAAAATCTGCTGCCGACTGGATGCGCTCGGGCTTGAAGCCGTTTTCTGCTCGGTAGGAGATCAGGCCGGCGCCATCGTCATAGGATAGATCCACGTCCAGCGTGGTGAAGCCGAACACAACCCCATCCCATCTCCCGACGCACGCGACACGCAGGAGAAAGCACCACGTTGTCGCTGGCTCACGAAGGTGGGTCTGCAGCTGTAGTGGGATTCTCTTCATCTACGAACCTCCACAAGCTCAATGCTTGCGGTGTGTGCATCAAGGTCGCCAAGCGTGAAAGCGTTGTGGTCGCTATCGAAGCGGACCCATACATCGAACTCACCAGACCAGGTGTAGCTGTCGTCCTCCCAAGGAGAGGCGGGAACGAAGAGGCCCCTGCCAGCATCAAGCGCGCCAGCTACTGTCATGCCTGAAGAGTTGCGGACTGTGGCCGACACGATTGCCTGGATGCGCCGCGTTGCGGCCTCTGGCCCCAAGCGGTACGTCCGGATCAACTGCACCGCATCCGTGCTACCAATGTTTGGAGCAATAGGCTCAGCGTCGGCCAAGTTATCCAGCGGGTCATTGAAGCGAAACGCATAGAGGCGGCCACGGGCCGCGTAGAACGCCGCCATTACTTCTCGCTGACCTTCCTTGCTCAGGTTATTGAACGCCGCGCTGTAGCGCATGCGCGGATACTTCCACTGACCGTTCCGAACCTCACCACCGTTATCCAGCTCGACAATGGCCGTGCTCCACTCTGGTCCGCCCTGGAAGCCGTAGGCGACGCACTGCGGAAGTTTTGTATCGATGAACCCGCTCATCGGCCATTCCTCGCCATTGCCTTTGATGACTCCCTTCCGGCCTCGCGTGCGATCTGCGTCGGCGTCCTGCGATCAGGCTTGCCGGCGACAGTCACATTGAGGTTCTGAACAAACGGACGCCCGCCACCGGCTGACGCCGCAGCGACACTTGTGGGAACGATGGTTCCGGTCCCGCGCGGCTCGAACCACTCCGGTCCCTCTTCGCCAACCCAGTAACCTCGGCCGGAAAGAACGTCACCACCAGCTGCCCGGCTTCCGCCAAAGAGACTGGCGAAACCTGAAGTCAAGGTGGAGAGGAAGCCGCCGCCAGATGCTCCACCGGAGCCGCCACCTCCAAACATCCCGGAGAACAAGCTTGAGATCGCACCACCGAACATGCCGCCGCCGCTCTGCCCCTGCTGACCAAAAAGCGCGCCGGCCAGGTTCTGAGTGATCATCTTCAAGACGTTCTGCGCCACAGAATCAAAGAAGTCCTTAACAGCATCCTTTGCGCTCTTCGCTACGCTGACAACGTCATAGAAATTGTCTGCGAATGCATCACGCATTCCGTCTTGCAGACTGATCAGCTTGTCAGTCAATTCCGTTTGATCGTGCAACTTGTCGGAGAGGGCGCCAATCGCTTGGCCTTCTGCGCTCGCGGCGTCGATCCCCGCATAGCGAAGCTCGATAGCCTTTGCCCGCTCCTTGTTGGAGAGGGTCAGCAGGCTAAGCTCAAACTCGAGGTCAGATTTAAGGTCTTTGAAGGCCTTCTTGCGATCCTCCTCCGCGTCCTGCTCCTTCTGAAACAGCTCCCGAGCCGCCTTGTCAGCCTCGGCCTGCAGATCCATCAGGTCTAGCCTTTCCTGCTTCTGGCGCAGCTCATCCTTCTGGATCTCGGACAGAGCCTTCAGACTTCCAGCAGTAAGGTCGTATTCCAGCTTTGCAGCTGCACTGTTGTCGCCGTGCAAAGCGATCTGCTCGGCGAGCTGATCATTCAGCGCTTTATAGGCGCTGGTTAGCTTGTCGGTTTCGCCGCGCGCTTGAGACTTACCGCCGCCGCCCTTGCCGCCACCCTCCCCGCCCTCAAAGAGCTTTCTGAGACGGCCTAACTGTTCTTCCTGGCGCTTAAAATCGTCCCAGCCGTCACTTGGATCAACGAAGTTGACCTTCACCGGAGGAGCGGCAGCAGGCGCCTTCCCACCAAAGTGGGAATTAACCGTGTCATCGAACCCTTGCGAAGCTCTCTGATACAGATCCTTGGCGCCCGCGAAGTCTCCGCTCAGAAAGCGGATGGCTGCTTCACCCTGCGCCATAACGGTGGCAATGGCATTGCCCGTGATATCAAATGCAGCCGCGACGTACCCAGCAGCAGTAGCAAGCACCCGCAAACCGTCTGCGATCTTGCCAGCCGTCTCACGGAGCTTGTCTCCGTTGGTCGCCCCATCAAGGAACGCACCTGACATATTGAGCAGGTCGGGCAGGAGGTCGGCGGCAACCGCGTTACCGACGCCCTGCACCCAGAGCTTCATCTTCGCTAGGTTGTCGTTGAACTCCTCGGCTTGGGCGCCGGCTTGAGTAGATATGACCTGCCCGAAGGCCTCTGCCTCCACTCCTGCATCACGTAGACCCTGAGAACCATCCTTCAGTAGGTCAATCAAGCTCTGGAAGCTCTTCCCGAAGATTGCCATTCCAGCTGTGACAACTTCCTGAGACCCCCTCTGCGCCTTGAAGGCATCGGCGAAGTCATACAGAAGGTCAATCGTCGGGCGCAGGCGCCCGTTTGAGTCCTTGATGCTGATGCCAAGGGCATCGAATATCTGCGCCTGCTTGCTGCCGCTATCAAGGGCTTCGGTCTGAGCCTTGGTCAGCCTGCCGATGGTCGTCTGCAAGTCCTGGACAGTGAGATCGGCGAAGCTGGCGGCATAGGCCAGCTTCGAAAAATCCTCGGTGCCCATGTTGACGACTTTCGCCGTCTTGCTCATTTCGTCCATGGTGTCGATGGACGATTTGACCAATGCGGTCAAGGTCGTGGCAGCAGTCGCAAGGCCGGCGCCAAGCGCCGCGCCCATAGCAAGCGCGGTCTTCTCCAGCTTCTTTACAGCTTTCTCTGCGCGGTCGGCATCCGTCACGAAGGAGCCGGTGCGCATCAGAAGATCAATGACGATGGAACCGGCTGTTGCCATTAGTGAGGCCTCATGTGCGGCTTGATGCCAAACGCAAGCAGCGTATTCGCGTCTGCCTCAGACAGGCCGGCAGGCTTTGGCGTTGGTGAAAGGAACTCGATGCGCTCGTCATACTTGCCACCAAGCACGGCCATCACTGCAGCAGCCGGTTTGTGGTAACGGTGACGATCATCGAACGGGTACAGCACATAGAACTCGCGCCACCCCTCAAGCTCTCGCTGCGGCATGGCGTCGATCTCTCCGAGGGATTTCCCAAGACTCAGGGCGAGCTGGTACTTGAACCACTCGCCGCCTCGGGCGACGAATGAGCTTTTCCCTGGAACTTATTGACCTCTACGATGACCGCCCACATCGCCATAGCGACAGAAGGTTTCAGCGTTGAGGCAACCTCCATGGTCATGACGCGCTTGCTTTCGTCATCCACGATGGACAGGGAGACGGCCAGCGCCACCGCTGAAGCGCGGCTAGCCGGGTCGTCACTGGCCTCCAGCTGCACAATCTGGCGGAAGTCCACGCTCGGCAGTTCGCGGAAGTTGAATGTGTGCTCAGTCCCATCGGGCAGCTTGATCGGGCGCTGATGGCTGATTGGCGATACAAAAAGCGAATCGGGCAGTTTCATGTCTTTCCTTTTGCTGCGCCGGCCCGCGCGGGGGCCGGCGCGTGGTGGCGATGCTTACGGAACGATGTCGTCGTTGTTCACCGGGGCGCCGTTCCAATGGAAGGCTTGCCCTTCTGCCTGCTGGGTGAGGCTGGCGGTGCCGCGCACGATCTCGTTGGTGGCGATGTCCAGGGTGTTGGTTGCCACGTACGCATCGAACTCTATGGACGTGCGACCCTCGGGAGGCGTAAGCGTCCCATCGGCCTCCAGCTCCGGTGGATCGACACCATCGGAAAGGCAGGCCATCCAGTGGAACACCTGCTTGGACTCCTGCATCTTCGTCAGCAGACGATGCGAGATGCGTGCCGGCTTGAAGTTGTAAGGGACGGACAGGGACGCCACCTGATTGAGGCCTGGCTTCGAAGTCTCCCCAACCTTATTGCCGAGGCATGTGGTGCTGATCTGCGATGGCGCGCCGCCACCCATGCCGGTGATGCCCGTTGGGCAGTTGAGCTTCACCAGGCGCGGCGTCGCCGGGGTCGTAATCGTGTCAACGAAGAAGAGTTCCGTCCCTTGAGTGAGTACGGTTTCGTCGGTTTCAGCCATTGCTTGGCCCTCCTTCGGGCATAAAAAAACCGCCTTGCGGCGGCGAGTGCTGATTAAAGTTCGGGTTACAACCCGATGAAGTCGGCCTGCAGGCCTACCCGATACAGCCGGGTCTCTGTATCCCGAGCGTCGATCACCACCCGGTTTGCCACCCTGGCGGCGTCCAGCGCATCGCGTACCGCTACTGCAAGCTGCTCGATACCCGCATCGGTGGAGTGGTAGCAATCAATTTGGATCGCGGTGAAGTTGGTACAAGGCCTGCCACTGATCTGCAGCTGCGGATCATCAGCGACGATCTGCCACGTGATGTACGGCTTTTTCTCAGCTGGCGAGACTTCGCCATGGCGCCCTATGCGACTATCTACAATCGCTCTCACGGCAGCTGTACTGATGACCTTGAACACCGTGGGAAACATCAGCTCACCCCCTGCCTGTTGCGGCCAGTTTTTGAACCGCCTTGTCCAGGCGGGATTTCAGATCGTCCACAACAATGGTGATCGTGCGGGCGGCATGTGTTTGCACCGTGCGACGGATAAAGGACCGTGCCGGCTGATTAGCTGAGCCGTATTCCTTGAGCTGTGCCGACTTCAGGGTACTGACCTGCTCGCCCTTCCTGCCTGGATACATTTTCCGCTTGATGCGGACCAAGTAACGCTCACCGTTACCGCCAGCTGGGGCCTTCCCTCGGCTTGCGATGATGTTCTGCTCGAGCAAGCCGGTGGACTCGTCACCCTCTACGATCACAGACCGCAACGCCTCGCGCTCTCGGTCCCGCAGGTATCTCGCCCCCTTGGCCAGGGAGAGTTTTACGGGGCCACCCTTCTTACTCACTACCTCAGCTGGAAGACTTCTAAGCATGCTCAGTACGGCGTCGGCACCTTTGATATCTACACGGCCCACGTTCATCGCTACTGCCCCTCATTGACGCCGGCAGACACCGGGATCGTGATGTATTCCAGGCCGGACACCTTATCGGAGAGCAGGCCAGCGATGTTGTAGACCTGCCCGCGATGCAGGATGCGCATCGATGCCTGCAGGCCGGCGCGGTACCGAATGGTGATGCGCGCTGTAACGGCCACCTGCGTCTGCCCGGACTGGATGAACTCGCGGGCTGACAGCGGCTCGACGCTGGCCCATACCGTGGCCACGTCCACCCAGTTGGTGGTCTGAACGCCGTCATCGTCTCGAATGGTCACCTGCTGCTGGATGAGTACACGGTGACGGAGTCGACCTGCCGGCAAGCTCATCTCAAACCCCCCAACCGATGCGGTACGGCCAGAGCAGGCTGTGTGCGCCCATCGGAACCTGCACCGTTGCCCCGTCGCTCCCCTGCACCTCCTCGCGGGTCCGGTACAGATGACCCAGCATCAGGAGTACGGCCGCCTTGATCGAGTCATTGACCAGCATGGGATCGATGCCTCCGCTGCCGTCAACGACGGCAGCGGCCATTGAGTCGGCGTCGGCGAACACGCGGCGATTGAGGAACTGCTGTGCGGCCCCTTCCGAGGCGCTGCCGTAGAGCTCCAGCAGCGCGTCATCATCAGAATCGCATCGGCAGTGCGCTCGGGCCTGTTCAAGGGTGATCAGCTCCACGATCAGGCCCTGCCCTTGCCTTGGCGGTTCTTCTTTCCGGCAGGCTGTTTATTCACGGCGTCAGAAGTTTCAGTGACTTCTGCGGCAGGCGGCGTGACTTCCACCACCGGCTCGGGAGCCTCTACCGACGGCTGTTCGCTCACGGCGTCAGGAGCTTCAGCGGCTTCTGCGGCAAGCGGCGTGACTTCCACCACCGGCTCGGGAGCCTCTACCGACGGCTGTTCGCTCACGGCGTCAGGAGCTTTAGCGGCTTCTGCGGCAAGCGGCGTGACTTCCACCACCGGCTCGGGAGCCCCTACCGACAGCTGTTCGCTCACGGCGTCAGCGGCGCCTGTGTCAACAAAGTGCTGCCCACGGCTGCTGTCCATCCGGACGGTGGCGCCGGCGCGCGGATCGGGCTTTTTGAACTTGATCAGCATGATGCTCTCCTGCCCAGCCCGCTTTTGGCGGGCCGGGCTGCTTGGAACAGCGGGTTACGGGCCCACGTTGCCCAGGTCGCCGTAGATGAAGGCCTGCGGACGGTACACAGCCAAGGCCAGACGCTCTTCGGCGAGGATGGTCACCAAGTTCTTCACGAAGTCGTCTTCGTTCTCGGTGGCCACCTCGACGCGCGCCTGCCAGCGGTCGAACACCTGAGCGCCCAGCTTGAACGCACCGGTGAGGAACTTGTCCTCAGCGATTGCCTGGGTAGTGACCACCGGCAGGTTCCACAGCGTGGCGCCAATGACGCCCTGCGGATTTCCGATGATGTAGCGACCGGTGGTGTCCTTCTCCAGCTCAACTCGGGCCCAGTCGATCGGGTTCAGTACGATGCCACTGGCTGGGAACTCAGCCAGCTGCGCCTGCAGCATGGCCAGGCGGATCTTGTCGATCACCGTGGCATCGGTCGGTGCGAACGGCGCGGAATAAGCGGTGGCCTGCGGGATGATGCCCAACAGGTTCTGGCCGGTGCCGTCGCCGTTCAAAAGCTGCTGTTCCTCCTTGAAGGCCAGACCGTAGCGAAGCCGACCATCGATGTAGCTCGCCAGCTGAGAGGCATCACTGAGGATCTGGCGCGAAGCCTTCATGTAGTGCGCGACCACTTTGGCGGTGGTGCTCACCAAGTCGAACTTCAGGGTGGACTCCGGCTTCTTTGCTCCCTCGGCAACCGGCGCAGCGTTGTTGGTGAAGCCGGTCTCCTTCACGTACTCCAGCGTGTTGCCGTCCATACGGCCCGGGGTGATCAGGTCGCGCACCGTCAGGCGGCGATCCGGCGGCGCGATGATGCCAGGCAGACGGGTACTGGTGACCAGATCACCAGCCGCGCCATCGGTATCCGTGGTGACCGAGGTGATAGCAGCACTGAAGGTCATGTCGACGCGACCGCGCGGAGTGGTCTTGGCCGCAAAGGCCTGGAACTCGTCACCGTTCACGAACTGCTGGCCAAACGTCTGGTGCTGCACGTCACCGCCGGCACCATTGGCTTCGATCTTGGCCAGTTTCTGTTCGGCCGCCTGAAGGTTGGCCTGCAGCTCACCCTGCTTGGTCAGCATTTCGTCGACCTTTGCACGGGTCTCGGACGAAAGCTCGGAGTTCTTCGCTGCCACTTCCGCGTAGGACTTCAGCTGGTCACCGACAGTTTTCAGGTCGGCACTGACCTGCTTGTACTGCTTTTCGACGTCTTCGCCGACATCGCCAAACTGCGAGTGGCAACGGAACTGCCGGGTGGCACTGGGCTTGATCAGCATGGATGCCAGGGCAACCACGCCTGCACTACCCAGCAGACTCATACCGATGATGGGCAGAGTCAGGTTTGTGGTTGCGCCGACCAACAGGGGAATCGCCGAAGCGATGGCGAGAACGACCACGAAAAAGGTCGCGGAGAGCTTCATGGACTTCATTGGGTGTTGCTCCTATTGCGGGAGGTTGAACGAGAGGCGAGGCAGGGGATCTGCCTGCACACGGATGGCCTTCTGGCCTTTATCGGTGGGATCACCCTCACCGCTGCCAGCGGGATCGCCCCGGCTGGACTTGATTTCACTGATCAGGCGCATGGCTTCGGATTTCGGCATGCCGGTGGCGCGCAAGCCTGCTTCCACACGGCGCACCGCGGAGGCGTTATCCTTGCCGGCGCCCTTCTCCACCTGGTCCGAGGCAAGCAGTTCGTCAGCAAAGCCGTCCTCGACTGCAGAGGCTCCACCGATCCAGGTCTCTGCATCCATCAGCTTCGACATCGCCTTCTGCTCGGCGCCGGTACGAGCTGCGTAGATACTGGCCATCGCGTCATCGAAGGGCTTGAGCGTCGCAGCTACGTCAGCAAGGTCATGGCGATTTCCAACAGCAACGACCCAGGCGTTGTGGATCATCAGGAAGCCGGCGCGCGCGATCTGGACGGTGTCACCGGCCATTGCGATGACGGATGCAGCCGACGCTGCGAGACCCAGCACCTTCACGGTGACCTCGCCCTCGTGCTCCCGCAGGAGGTTGTAGATCGCCAGGCCTTCGAACATGTCGCCGCCGGGACTGTTGATGTTGACCGTAACCGGGCCCTTCCCCATCCCGCGCAGGGATGCGGCTATCCGCTTGGCCGTCACGCCTTCGCCGGTCCAATAGTCGTAGCCGATAACGTCGTAGATGCTGATGGACCGTTCCGCATCGGTGTCGGAAGCTGCCCTGACGCCAGCCTCCCAGCGGTCAAGGGCTCGCGGCTGTATCTGGCTGCTGACAGCGGCGCAGGGGCGACCCTCCGGGACACCCGGCAGCGTCTTGATCGTCATGTGGTCAGTCCTTCTTGTCGTCGTCGAAACCGAGGAGCGCGCGGATCGCGGCCCTGGCTTGGTTTACATCGGACGCCTGGCCAACGCTGTCCAGCGTGGTCATGGCGGATTGCACCGTCAGCACAGCGGCGTTGCCGCCCATCGGGGCCCGATCCTCCAGCTCTCGCACCTCATCGCGGGTGAGGATGCCCTTATCAACCATCACACCGTAGAACGCTGCGCGGCCAGCGCTATCCGCACGAAGAAGGCCCTCAACCGTGAATTTCGGGTAGAACCTGATCCGCTCGGCCGGCGTCATCAGGTCCTTGCTGATGGCCTGTTCAATCCGTCGAAGCCAAGGCCCAAGCGTGAATGTCAGGAAACCAATCATCTGTTGCTCGATGCCGGTACCCCAACTGGTCGACTTCTCGGTATGTCCAACCATCCAGGGAGGCACACGGAACCAGCGGCAAATCGACTCAACAGCGAAAGACCGAGATTCGAGGAGCTGAGCATCCGCCGGGTTGATACCAAGCGTGCCGGCATCGGTACCACCCTCCAGCAGCGGCGTCTCGCCGCGTTCAATCGCCCCGAGCAGATTCTTTTTGAACTCGGTCCGCTGTTCGGGCTTCAGAAATGCATTGATCTTGTAGTAGATCGTCTGCAAGAGGCCGTTCTTGAAGGTCCTCGCCGCCGCACGATCTGCGGCGATTGCATTTCCGAACACCTTTGCGCCGTAGGCGATTACCGAGACCCCGTTCTCACCGTCCAGAGTGAATCCTGGTATCCGCCATATTCGATCCGCAGGAATGACTCGAAGCGTCCCGTTCGAACGTTTGTAGGTATAGACCTTGTTTCCTTTGGCGTCGGGATTCACCGTCAGCCTCCCCGGGTCCAAGAACTGCAACCCGATGACTCGTTGCCCGGCATACAACTTTTCTGCATGCGCGTTACCACGCAACAGCATGGAAACGATCATGGCCTCCCAGAAGATCGCTGCAGTCGAGTCGACATTCGGCTGATCATGCACGACGAAATGTAGTGGGTGATTGCTTGCCACCTGCTTGCCGCTACTGGTGCGTTCGTAGATAGACAGCGGCAGCGTCGCGATCGTCTCGGAGATCAATCGTACGCACGCCCAGACCGCATCTACCTGTAGCACCGCGCGCGGGGTGACCGAAACGCCTGACTCGCTGACCATTTCCCGGTCCACGTACAGTTCTTCATCCCTCGTCGTGAATGAACGCACCCAGCCATCAATCGAGGCGGCGATTCGACCCATGATGCCGGTTCTCGGCTGGTTTCTTTTCACCTTGCATTCCTCACGGGGTCGTTTAGCCAGTCATCCATACTTCCGTCCTCGTTGGAGTCCGCCGGCATACTTAGGCCGATCGCCATAAGGAGAGCTGTCATGTCATCGATCTTTTCAGGCGACTTGCGCTTGTCCGGCGCCATGTTCAAATTCTGATCCCTTCGCACAACAAGGTTGGAGGCACACCAGGTCAGCACTGGGTCTTCCGCGTAGACCAGCCTCCCCGCGACATACGCCATTTCCATTTCGCGAATGGCGGGGTGGTAGGACTTCGGGCCTTGAATGAACTCCACCATCGGAACTTCAGCCTTCACCAGGCGACTGACCATCTCTGTCGCATTCCATCGGTCAAAGGCCATTGCCTGGAGATTGAAGCGCTCCTTGACATCCAGAATCGCTGCTTCAATCACGGAGTAGTCGGTCACTTCTCCTTCGGTCTGTTCCATATGACCGGCGGCAACCCAACCCGGATATGGAACCGTCCCGCGCTCCCCGCGCGATTTAACTGCCTCTTCTGGCACCCATCTCCTCCCCCACGTGAGGATTCGGTCTTCAACCCGCCAGACGAGCCTCATGGAGGTCAAATCGGTGGTACTTGCCAGATCCAGACCGCCCCAACATGGGATATCTCGCAGTCGATCTAAGTCCACCAGCCCTGCACACTTCTTCCATTTCGGCAGAAGAATGAATCCGTTCGCCTGCGATGCTGGGCGGTTCAGCCGTTTGATCTGAAACTCGGCCAGCTTCGACGGCATCGCCTTGGCTTCGACGGATTCCTTTCGGATCGCGTCCAGGAGCTTGGGATTAACGTCCATGAGCGGATTGGCTTTGAACCAAGACGACTCGTCGAAGTCCCTATCGTCCTTATCCACCGCGTAGAACACTGCGAGATAGTGATCTGCGGTGTCCTTGAAGACTCCTTCCAGCAGCTGCTTGGCGAACTGACGTATTTCAGCCCAAGGTCCAGGGTTGGTGTAGCCCTCGGTCGTGGTGAACAACCAAAGTGGATTAGCGCGCGCACCAGCAGCCGACTGCAGAACGTTAAGCAGATCAGGCGTCTTGTGCGCGTGGATCTCATCTAGGCCCACGTGCGAAGGATTCAAACCATCCTGAGTGCTGGCTTTTGCATGCACTGGCTTGAAACTGGCGCCGATCTCCACTCGGCTGATGGACTTAGCCCAGGTCTCCAATCCGTACTGCTCGCGCAGATCCGGGGTCTTTTCCACCATTCGCTTTGCGACGTTGAAGATGATCGAAGCCTGCGAGTAAGTCGTGGCGGCGGAGATTACTTGCGCCCCCTCCTCATCCTCGCAGCATTCGCAGTACAGCAAGATCGCTGCCGCTAGCGTTGACTTGGCATTCTTTCGTGCAACAGCAAACAGCGCAGAGGTGAAACGCCGATTCCCGTCGCGCTTGCGGAAGCCAAATAGCTGAACGAGGAAAAACACGTGGGAGGCATGCAGCCGGATCTCCGGTGTTTCCCACTTTCCCTCCACATGAGGCAGCAGCTCGATCCAGGCACAAACGTGGTTTGCATGCGCTGGCGAAAAGTAGAACGGGGCTCCTTTCTTCTTTCCACGCTTCAGATCATTTTTGAACCGCTTTGCCGCAAGCTGGATCAGCCGACCATAGCGCTTGCCTTTGTTGACAGCGGCGTCTTCGGCATACGCAAGAGCAATGCCAACGTAATCACCGGGCGCCTGGCTGGCCGAGTTGCCCGAACTTGTTGCCGGGCTTTTCCGTGGCGCCATTGGGCTTCACCTTCCCTTGTGCAACGGGGGTCAGCCCGAAGTCATTCATCAGTCCACGTAACTGAGCAACCATCGATGCAACCGGCGCTTCACCTGCGGCATAGAGCTGAACAGTTTTTCCATGCAGGACACACAGCTGTCCCAGGGCAGATAGACCTGCCTCCGTCAGCAACTTGTTGGCGTGGAGAATCGGGGCTAACCGCTCCCACTCCTTGCGCGCGTGCGCATTTGGGAGCCAGTCGGGCGGCGGCGGTACGTCTTCGACCAGAGGAAGATCGGCGGCAGGCGCCGGATCACGGTCCGGCCGATCCGTGCCGGCCACCACTTTCAGCGATGTCGGCTTGCGGGGACGGGCCATGGGTACCTCAAAAACTGAATTTTCTGAATTGACGGTGCAAAAAAACCACTGGGCGGCCGGTGTCCGAGATGTAAGCCTCTCGACTTTTCCCCCTCCCCCGGGGTTCTTGCGAACCATTCTCATCCTTGGTGCTCTGGAACGGATCGATGCGACCAGTTCTCATTCCGCTTGGCGCTTGCGCTCCTATCGAGCGCCTTGGGCGGAATCGGATTCCACTCGCCGCCTCACGCCGCGCGCCGCCTCTTGCGCCGTCTTCTTGGCGTGGCAGTCGCGGTTCATGGCCTGCAGGTTGCTCTCTGCGTCCGTTCCGCCTTCGGCTAGGGGGACGATGTGATCGACCTCATCGGCCAACAATGGAAGTCCAAGGGCCTTGCAGTCCTGACACTGGCACAGGTAGCAGTCGCGCCTGAGGACCGCGTCACGGAGCCTGCGCCACGGTCTGCCGCCTCTCCCGTTCCCATAGCTTGGGGGCTGCTGGCCGGGCGGCTCGTAGACGGGGGCCATGGGCTGCATGGGCTTGTGACTTGGTGCGAAAGAAGGCATCAGTCGAGTCCTTGTGTTTGGTCACGCTCACGACCAAGTGGTTCGCCGTCCAGGGACACGCCCACTTCTCTTTGAATCTCTTCTGTGCTGCCGTCTGCCAGAGCCTCGATCAGTGCATCTAGCTTCTTCTCGATGCGGTTGAGTTGGCCCTGCACTTTGCATGTGGTGCTCATCAGAATTCCTCTACATCCCAGCCGCCGCCCTCCCGCTTCGCCTTCACCTTCACGGCAAAGAACCGAAACGGAAACATGGCCGCCGCGATCTTGATCTTGGCCCTGGCATCGTCCTGCCAGAACCCCTTTACCTCATGCAGCTCCATCACTCCGTCCGCGGCCAGCACCGCAAAGTCAGGGGTGTAGAACGTGTTGTCCGCGAGGCGCAGCTTGATGCCTTCGAACTTGTGCCAGAGGATCTGCCCGGCCTGCTCCAACGCGCGCAACCGGTCGGCATACGCTTGCTCTGTCTTGTTGAGCTGCCCTGTCTTGAGCCGTCCAAGCGCCAAGTGGTTGCCACTCTTGCTTCGCCTCATCGCCTCAACCTCACCAACGACTCTCCACAAGTCTCAAACCCTCACCGTTTGCGGCGGTGCACATTGAATGGCACACAGGCCATGTGTAGCGTCGGCCATGCCCTTTCCCGGGCAAACAAAGGACTGACGTGAATATCAAGACGATCTTGAAGACCGTTACTTTCCTCGCGGCCACTGCCGCCGGCACCGCCATAGCAGCTGATATGTGCGATTTCTGCACCATCCGCTATCAAACATGCATAAATGCACCGCCTGGCTCGCCGCTGTACATGCCTCCCGCGCAATGCCTCGCCGTCTATGAAGCCTGCAAGCAAGAGGACTGCCCGGCTCCCTAACGGTTCGGCCAGCCCTCTCCATGAGGGCTGGCTCAGCCTCCAACCCTTACTGAGGCTTGGCAGGCCTTAACCTGGTCGTCTGCGTCTCTTCCGATTCGAACAAGATCGCCCTGATCCTTTGCTCGTAGTTCGGCGAGCGCATCACGTTCGGCGATGCCGGCTGCGGACTCGGACACACGGTTGGTTTCACACGCTGCCCACTGCCGGCGCAACTGGAGGTTGCCAGCACGCAGGTCAGCAACAACAGCAGCAGGGACGGCCTCGGCCGCTTCCCGGTCTTGTTCATGCTTCGCTCCGATCTTGGCCAGCTCCTGGCCCTTGGTCTGTTCCAGCGCGCGGACGCCCTGCTCTGCCAGCACCTGGCTGGTGAGTTGCTTCACTTCCTCCTTGCCCGCGGCGATGTCTGCGCTGCGATCCCGCCATTCCCGGCCGAACAGGCAACCAGCGAGGAACAGCAGCAGGCCTGCGAGAATGTGCACCCTGTTCATTTGAAGCCCTCGATGGTTACCCGGTCCGGGTGGCGGTAGCTGATCCACTCGGGCATGGGTACGAACCGCCCGTTCTGCTTGAGCTGGATCTGCACTTCGTAGCGCGGGACGTTCTTGAACGTTGCGTCGAACTCCTCCAGCAGCACCGTCATCCGTGCCTGCCAGTCGTCCGGCATCTCGTGCATCAGTACTCGTGGCAGCGGAAGCCAGGATGCATAGCTCAGCCCGAACCATCCCCATAGAGCGTCATAGCCCGGGCGTCGATGCGCGTTCACTCAAACCTCCACGCCCACAAGGGCTGTCATGGGTCCATTCCTATGTCGCCGTGCCAGTGCGCCAGCGCCGCGACGACGAGCCCGGCCAGCAGACCAATGCCCAGGTACATCACGGCGGTTCGGGCGGGATCACCGCACCCAGTCCGCGTAGCAGGCCTTCCAGCGTCTGTACTCGCATGCGCAACCGGTGCGCTTCCTCCTGAGCCTCACGTCGCAACTTGATCTCCTCGTCCAGCTGCGTGCCCATCCGGACCTGCGACTGCTCAAGACGATCAATACGCTCTGTCAGCCCGCCAACCAGGGTGACGTTGGCATCCGTCTCCGTTCGCTCTTTCTTGCGGCTGTTGATGACGCCCCAGATCTCCCGAACCGCCCAAAGGGCGAAGGCGCCGCCGGCGGCCCACCACGGCGCGGTCGTTGGATCACCGTCCATCAAGCGAGGGCCTGGCGCACGCCAGCCTCGATCACCGCCTCGTCCCAAAACAGCCCGCCGTTCTCATGCCGGGCAATGGCAGTCACCATGCGCTGCAGGGGAACCTGCTTGCTGAGGCTGACGATCTCCCGGCTGCCCACACCTACCTCGCGGGCCACCTGGGCGATGTACGCCTCGGTGTTGTTCTCCACTGACGGAGCCCAGCGGTTGATCATGTCGCGAACCGTCCGCAAGCCATGCTTGTTCTGGTACGTCAGCAGCGTCTTGGCCAGCGCGCGGAATCCCGCCTGCGGCGTCTCGAACACGCAGAAGCGCTTCTCGCTGGCCAGTGCCGCGGCGCTGCGATCCTCACCCTGCCAAGGCGTCTTGCTTCGATCGATGTTGCCCGGGTTGTTGTTCCGGACGCCGCGCGGCTCCTGCTTCGTGCTCATGGGTGAATCCCCTGTATGGCATAGGTGCCCGTCACCACAGTCCGGCTGCGGTCGATGATTGGTCCGGTGAGGATTGACGGGCGTAGAAGGTCCGATCACCACCACTGCCTGGTGCGCAGGCCAGTCATGGCGTTTCTGGCGCGCTTGCGCGCGGCACCGGCTCCAATCGCCTCACGGCGAGCGGAGGAGCTTACGGGGCGGTGGTGATCGGGTTGAAATGAAAAAGCCCGGCTTGTGCCGGGCTTTCGTCGCGTGATGTTAGAACTGTAGGCTGAAAAGTGCGCGGACATCACCCGCGCACTAATCAACCTTCCTGACGATTACTAGTCACCCGGAATACTCGGTGTCTTGCCACGCCTCGGGGACTGATGAGCACTCTTTCTAGAGCGCTTTGGATCAAAGTCTTCTATTGGCTGGAATTGCAAGGGAAAAGGAGCATATTCCCCTTTGAAATTCTTCTCACCGGGCAACTGCGGAATCTCCCGCCAGTACTTGACTGCGCTTTCAGGAATTGGACCGTTTGGACGTGGTCGCAACACGCAGCGCGCCTCAATCTTGGCCCGCACATCGTCAAGCCTATGAATATCGACGTAGTTGGATGTGCATGCAGACATCAAATAGAAGAGACCGCTTAGAGCTGCCGTAGCATCCACCAAATCCGGCTGATCCCCGCGATGAATGAAGTCGTTGCGCGCCTTTCTTGCAGTATTCAAACAGCAGTACAACTCCGCATTGAGTATCCCTTTCTGAAACAAGACCTCAATTCGTGCTGACGTCGTCCACACCCGATAGTCGTTCAAGAACGACTTCCGGTTGGGAACGCCATCAGCAGCAGCCTTCGCCTCTACCTCATTTCGCCAAATCAGGCTAACTAGCTGCTCAATACTCGTCCACAAGCCGGTAAGAGCCTCTGCAAGCGCGCCTTCGACATAGTGCGTGCACCCGGAGAGCACAATTTCGTGACTTAAGGAACCACACTTCTCGACAATCTCACGACCGCGCCCAATAGCCGCCTCAAGTTCCGAGATCGTGATTGGCTTCTGATCCATAAGGCAAAACGCGTCTGATGCGCTAGCACTCCTCTCTCGCAGTGACGAGTGCAGCTTTGTCACCGCACCGGCCCGCGAGAACATACGAATGTACCCGGTGCTGTACAGCACACCCGATCCTATGTCTGCTGGAGCCACCGCATGGCTATAAATGCCTCCGAGCAGCATCTCGAGGAAAACGCGATTGAATATCTTTAGCGCTTTCCCATGTTGCTTAAACTCGGGAAGCGAGGGAAGCGCGAGAGAACCATCGAAACCAACAAGGATCGTGTAAGGAGCTACCATGCCGTCAATGAAGCCACTAACGCGGTTCAACTTTAAATAGTCGTAAGTCCCGCCATTGATATCTTCAATTGTCGGATTCCAGCTGTCATTTTCGTCTTTGGCAATTAGCTTCAGTGGCTCACTAATCGCCATGATCAGGGGGGTCTCAATCGGCTTTGTCTCGTCAGCGGTCATCGGCTGGATGCAATTGGTTGTCGACAGCGGACTATATCAGCGCGACATTCTTCCAGCCGATAGTCAGTCTAATTGAGATCAATGTTCATCGGCGGGGAGCGACTTTGCCAGCGCGCGCCTTAAACTCCTGACCGCAACGCTCTCCATAGCCACCATCTCCGTGAGCAACCAGTCGACAACGGCTGCCCAAGCCTCACGGTAGCTCGACTCACTAACACCTAAGGCTGTCGCTCGTTCGCGATTGCTAAGACGCTCGCCCTTCATGTATCCAATCGAAACGGCCGCAATCTGTGGCATGCGCTCTTCCAATCGCTCCGGCAGAAGGTCGTCACGGGCCAATGCAGCACGAGCCTTGAGGATATCGAGATTCCGTCGAGTCACCTCATCAATGTTCCGGTTGAACTTTGCCATGCACTCAGCAATACCCCAAGTCGTGCGAGCGTCAAAATAGGCCCGAGAACGACGGTTGCGCTCCTCCATTGCCAAGCGGGTAATCCCCTCGAAAGCGCGCACGATCTCTGCCCTACTCGGCGCCGGTCCGTGCAACAGCTCCAACAGATCGCGACCGAGACCGGAGGGCACCATGCCGAGCGCGCCCGCAATGTCGATATTTGCCAAGGCATCCACGCCACCGCCACTTCCGACGTTCATGCGGGTGGTGGTCGGATTAAGCCGCGCTAGCAGTTCGCGCACATCGGTCATGCTGCTCTCCTCAGTTCATTCACGTGGGTCTGTTGTTCGATCAAGTCGTCGTCGCTGCCGTAGGTCTCGTGGAACACCCTGGAGCCATCCATCAGGCTCGGGCCGTAGATCGCGCGCGTCTGTGTAAGGGTCTTCCCCTCGTTGGGGTGCCGGCGGTGATGCCAGACGCAGAGCGCGTAGCCGAAGAAGTGGCCGCGACGGCGGTTGCCGATCTTTGTGTGGTTGTAGTCGCAGCCGTAGACCACGCGGTGCGAGGACAGAAGGCCCGCCATCTTGAGCACCAGGCAGGCCATGCATGGACCAACCTTCGCCAGCTCGATGCGCTCTGCCTCGGCTGCAGTAGGGGTGCCAGTGGAGTGCTGCATCGCCATCAGTCGAACCCAAGCTCCTGGGCAGCGCGCGCCATTGCGGCAGCCGCGGTTTCCCGATTGGTCACGCTGGGCGAAGACGGCCGTTCGTGGACCAGCGCAGGCACTGCGGCCGGGAGCGCTCCGCCGGCGGAAACGTGCTGCATCGCCTGGCTGAAGGCGGCGGCCACCATTCGGGACTGCTGGTAGCCGTCCGCGGCGTTGAACGCGTGCAGGTCCATCAGCGATCGAACCAGCACGGAGAACGGGCTACGGTCTTGACCGGGCCGCAGCTCCTGCTCCACCTGCGGGAGCGATGGCAGGCCCATGCACAGCGCGCGGAACTCGCCGGGGGTTGGTGGCCACTTCAGGCCCATGCGCATGCAAGCGGCCATGCCCTCCCCCAACTGGCGCGGCAGCAAGCCCTTCAGCGCCAGCGCCCAAGTCTCCCCAGCCACAGTCAGCGGACCGTCCGCGCTGGCGGGCGCCAAGCCGTTGTCGCGCTTCCACTTGCCCGGGAACATCGCCTCCATTCGCTCCCACAGGTTCCACAGCGCGTCCATGGCGCGCTGGCTGGGCTCAGCCGACAACGGCGTACTCGCCATCGATGACCTCGCCTGCCTGCGGGCCTCGTCCTGCCCCGCTTGGGCGGCCAGCGTTGCTACCGCCGTGACGGCGCTCGTACTCGGCTCGGAGCTCGGAGACTCCGGCGGCAGAACCCTGTGGATGATTTCCATGGCTATTGGCTCCTGGCTTCGGGATGACGGGCAACGACAGGCCGGCGGCCATGGCGTCACGGAGGGATTGATTCGGGTCGCCGCCTGCAGCGGCGATGGATTTCAGCGTTGGCAGGATCTGCAGCCAGCCCTGCACCGACAGCGTCCGGCTCGACACACGGCGATGGCGGACGAACTGGGCAAGCACCTCGTGGTCGATCCAGTCCGGCAGCGAACCGAGCGGCGAGATCTCGCGATCGATGTCAGCCGCGGTGAGCTCGCTTCCACACACACGGTGTGTGTTCTGACGGTTCCCTTTAGTTTCTGACGGTTCCGTGTCCCGTTTTTGGGACTGTTTCGCGGAAAAACGGGACTGTTTGGAGGGAAAAACGGGACTCTTTCCGGCGCTTTTTGGGACTGTTCCGTTTTCGGAACTGTTCCGCTTTTGGGACTGTTCCGTTTTCGGTACCGCTTCGATCTGCTGACCAGCGAGCAGCCGGTAAACGATCACCTGCTTCGTGTCGCCCATGCGCCGCCCGCTATCCTCGATAAAGCCCAACTCACGCAGGCGCACCAGGTTGGCGAGAACCGTCTTGCGGTCCTGCCCTGTCGCCTCGGCCAGATAGGCCACCGATGGATATGCAAGCCATGTGTCGCCGCTGGCGCAGTTCGCCAGAACCGTCAGCACAAACTTGGCCGAGGAATGCTTGATCGGCAGCTTCAATGCCCAGGTGATCGCTTCCACGCTCATGGCGAAGGTCCCGTTTGCTGGTGCGGCTCTGCTCTGTGTTTCACGCCATGACTCCTACAACCACCTGCATTACCCGCATCCCTCAACCGTGCAGGAGTTCGGCTGTCCCGCCAGGAGCTACCTGACGGTTAGAGGGGCGGGATTCTGTTAGGGGCGCTTGCGCGCCTCTGCTGCCTTCTTCTCGTCGGCCTTTGCCAACGCCGCGTTACGTTCGTGCTGCGAGATCTGCTTTTTCAGCGCGTTTATGCGCGTGGCGTGGATGTAGGCGGCGTAGCCGCGCGGCGATCCATTGGCCTCCAACTCCGCCAGCTTTTCGCGGCACTCAGCGATGCGCCGGTCCAGGTATACAGAGCGAAGCTCGTCCCATTGATGCGGAGGTTTTCCCTCGGCGCGGCGGCGCTTATCAAGCTCTCCACGCAGCTCTGCCACGGTGAAGCCGTGCAGCACGTACCGCTTACGCGTGGACATGGGGGTCGCTGTCGTCACTTTTCGCCCACCGAGGCCTGCTCGGCCCTTTGCGCCAGATCAGCGGCACCGGCTTGGATGAAGGCACATAGGCGCCCAATGTCACTCGCTTCGTTCGGGGTGATCTTTCCGTCCGCAAGCGATAGCGCCACTGCCTCGGCCAGATCGCCTTGACGAGCAGCTATTGCCAGAACAGCAGTGACTACGTTTCCACTCGCCGCGCCCTCGACCTTCCGCAGCACATAGCCGTGCTCGGCAGCGAGCGCATGGAGAATCCGGTGATTGTTCGTCAACGCCATGATCTCGCTGGCCTCGGCCAAGGTCAGGTGATGCGTCGTGTTGTTCGGATTCACCTTGTTGCGCAGTACCGCGCCAGACATCGGCTTCTCTTCCCCGCGCTCGTTGACCGTGACTAGCCGGGTCGCCAGTGCCTCAGCACCGCCTGGCGAGTCCTTTACCGTCTTGTACGCGGCATCGATGATGTTCATTGCAGGGCTCCGTGAACGTGGTTTGCGGGAAAGGCGCGGTGCACGATTGGCGCCATGAAGGGAATCGACGAAAACTCAGCCATGACCGGCCAGGCGGCAGGTGCCACCCTCCTTGCGGTAGGCTGCTGTTTCCACACGAACAGCCCGCAAGGAGGGAGACATGGAAAAGGCACCCACTCCGGACGTCGTATACGGCTGGGAAATCGACGTCAGCGACAATTTCCGAGGCGCGCAGTTCACTTTCCAAGCCCTCGGGAAACCGGGAGATCCAGAGGCCAGCGGTGCTTATTTCTGCCGACCAGCTTTTCTAGAGATCGAAGTGCTGCGACGTCTTCAGAAAGAGCTGGACGGCCTAATCCGCTATATGGAAAAGGGTGTCGAGGCGCCCGGAGCAAGGACGCAATAGCAGCTGCACAGAGGGGCATTTCAGGCCACCTCAACAGAAACGATGCGGCCATCGTCCGGATCTGCCGGCGGCGCTTCGGCAATGGCCTGCGCTTGGACCCCAAGCAGGCGCAGCACTTCGGGCACGGCCGGCAGCGCGCGCTCTTCCTCCCAGCTTTCGACCTGGGCCAAAGGCAAACCCAGCACCGTGGCCAGCTGCTTGTCGTTGGTGAAGCCGAGCCGAGCGCGCAGCGCGCGCTTGCTCATGCGGGAATCAACATCCGCAGCGATCGCGGTGCGCGAGCTTTCTGTCTGTTCACCAATAAGTTGGTCGCTGCTGGTCTCCTCGGCCACCTCCCCGAAAACGTCGGGGCGCAACTCGTGACGAGACACCCCTGTTACCCGCTCGATCACCAGAGCCAAGCGCACGGGAACTGGACGCCGGCCCTTCACCCACTGGTTGACCGCTTGTGGCGACACCCCGAGCTGGCGGGCGAGATCCGCCTGCCGGCCGGGGAACCTGTCGATGACGGATGCGATTGCGCTCATGGAACAACTAAAGCATCGCTTAAGCGAATAGTCAAGCAATGCTTTCTTACATTAGCCCTATGTTGCCGTGGACAATCAAGCGATGCTTGAAAATGACGAAATGGCCGCTGCCATACGAGTAGCTGTTGAGGGCTCCGGGCGCACGCAGAAGGAGATCGCCGATGCGTTCGGCGTGACAGAGCAAGCCGTGTCCGGCTGGCTAAGGACCGGAAAAGTCGACAAGCGCAAGCTGCCTAGGCTTGCTTTGCTGACCGGCAAACCCCTTTCGCATTTCGGAATGGGGATTGAGGGCGGCTCCATCTCTTCGCCTGCGACCGCAGGGAACTATGTTCGCGTCGAGCAACTGGAGGCAGCGGCAGGCATGGGGGAAGGAATAGACAATCCCGACTTTCCGGAGGTGATCCGGGCAATTGATTTTGAGCCCGGCTATATCCGTAGCATCGCGGGGTTCATTCCGACCCCTGGCCGTTTGCGGCTTATAACAGGTAGTGGTGACTCAATGCTGCCTACCATTCAACCGGGAGATTCGGTTGTAGTGGACACCGGGATTACGTCGTTCGATGGGGATGGCATTTACCTAATCAACATGGGCAATGGGCATCAGATCAAGCGCCTCCTTGATAGAGGGGTGATCCACGTTGCAAGCGAAAACAAGAGCTACGGGGACCCCTTCCCTATCCCAGAAGGCACTGTGATAGGTGGAAAAGTCTATCTACGAAATAGGATCGAGCGATTCAACTAAGTGCGGAGAATCTCTCCGCTGGATGCGGTTACAGAAGGGGGAAAGGATGAATTTCAAGGCAATTTCCATACTGGCGGTTCTTGCACTGACCGGCTGCGCCTCATCTAGCGTGCTGGTTGGAACCAAGCGGCCTCCGATAGATCCAGCGCAGGTTCGTATCTATATCGACCCCCCTGCGCGTTTCGAGAAGGTTGCTATGCTCGATGCTGGCAGCCGAAATTCTTGGGCAATTACCGATCAGGGGAAGACAAACAAGGTCATGGAGCGCCTGAAACAGGAAGCCGCCGACCTCGGCGCTAACGGCATCCTGATTGGTGGACTGGGCGATCAGCAAGTCGGATCAGTCGGTTCTGGACAAGCGTGGGGTTATGGCAACACTGCCTACGGTTTTGGGGTGAGCAGCGGCGTGTTCCAGAAGAAAGGCGCGGGGCTAGCAATCTTTGTATTTGAAGAAGGCCAACCAGTTGTCAGCTCGCAATCACAGCTGCCGCCGACAACCATCGTCACGGCCGTCCCCACAACCCAGGAACACGCTCCACAGGCTCAGCAAGCTGCCGAATCTGGTGGCTCCGGATGGCGGGCGTGGGGAACTCAGCCAGTTCCTCAAGCTCAGAAAAAGGCGCTTTACCGCTGCCCTGGAAGTGATGGTTCTCAAGTTGTGACTGAAACACCGGCTGCTGGCTGCAGCGTTATCACCCAGTGATTCCGAGCGGGGCGATTCAAGGAAGAAGCAGCGCCGAATAAAAGCCCCGCCCTGGCGGGGCTTTTTCGTTCCTGCTGGTAAAGCCTGAACATATTCATCAATGCAATAAAGCGACGCTTGACTTCAAACTTAAGCATTGCTTTACTGACTCCATCGCCCCGCGACACACCCATTCCGGGCAGGGGCTGGAGATCAGGTTCATGGCGACCGTCACCTCGAAATGCTATCGGCTGCCCGGCGGATTTCTCGACGGCACCGACTACGTAGAAGTGTTTTCGGACGGCACGTCCATGTGTCATCAGCGTAACGGGCTGCCGTCAGACCGCTTCGCCCACATCTTCCAGCGCCCAATCAGGGACGGCGAGTGGGTGGAGATCGAGAACCCGGCCAATGCGGGAGACGCCGCATGACTCGCGCCCTCCTCGCCTCCCTGCTGCTCGCCCTGGGCGGCTGCGCCGCCACCGGCCAGCCCGAGCCCTCCCCGGCCGCTGAGGTCACCACCGATGGCGAAGTGACCATCCCGGCAGACCTGGTCATCAGCAGCCCGCGCATCTGCGCCGCCCTCGTCGTCTACGAGCTCGCAGACCACGACGATTGGGGACTGCGCGGCACCATCGCGGCAACCGCCCTCAATGGCTTTCGTGTCGCCGACCGCGTGCCGAACTGCGCCGCTGGCGTTGCCGTCGCGTTGACGGCCGACTTCTCGGCTCGCCGCTGGCAAGACGCGCTCGACGCTGTCGATGCCGTCACCAGCGGCTCCTACCCCGTTCCAAGCGCATGCGCCCGGGCAACTGCGGTTGTCCCCCTCTCTGCGGTCAGTGCCGACTCCCCCTCGGCCGCCCGGGCGCACTGCGTCATCTATGACCTGGCTTTCGTCGGCGGTGCGCCGTGAAGCACTCCACCCGCGAACTCCTCGGAACCCTTCTTGTGACCCTGGCAGCTGCCGCCATCGTCGGCGCCCTTCTCGCGCTGCTGGCCTACGGAAAATAGGAGAAGCACATGCAACGCATGATCACCGAGCAGCCGCCGATCATCCCCTGCAGCAAAGGCCACGCGGCCCGCCACATGCTCGACCTACGCCGGCCCTCGGCCGGAGGCGGCCACAGCGTCGAATGCGCCTGCAGCAACACAGCCAGGCATCTCACGTTCGAAGAAGCGCACGCGGAGTGGTGCCTTGTGCACGGACAGCGCGCGCCGAAGCGCAAACCAGCAGCGAAGCGATCCGTGTTCCCGTCCGAGCTCGCCCAGCTGCAGCTGAGTCTGTGAGGCGCACATGACCGACCAAGCCCAGTGCGACGAACTGCTCGCAGCGCTCACCAAACGACCGATGACCGCTACGGAGATCTTCCTGGAGCTGGGCATCGCCAGAGCCAGCGCGCGCATCTACGACCTGCGGCAGCAAGGCCACCCGATCCACTCCACGGAAATCGTGGTCAAGAACCGCAAAGGCAAACCCTGCCGCGTTGCCCGCTACAGCGTCACGACCGATCAGCTGTTGCTCATTCCGAACCTGCCGGGCCGCGCCCGGTACACCCACCGCCCCGACAAGAAGGTCTCCCATGGCTGACGGCTCGCTACGTTTCAATTTTCCGCTGCCGCAGAAGTCACAGCTGCGCCCAGGCGAGATCGTTGTGGATCTGTTCGCCGGCGGTGGCGGCGCCAGTGAGGGCCTGAAGCAGGCGCTCGGTGCCGATCCGGCGCTTGCCTACAACCACGACGAGTTGGCTATCGGCATGCACGCAGCCAATCACCCGCTCACCCAGCACCACCGGGAGGACATCTGGCACGCAGATCCTCGCGTCGATGTGGCAGGCCGCCCTATCGGTTGGTTCCATGCCTCGCCGGACTGCACGCATTTCAGCCAGGCCAAGGGCGGGCAGCCGCGCAGCCGCAAGACACGCGCTCTGTCGTGGGTGGTGCTTAAGTGGATCGGCATGTTGATGCGCGCTGACCTGCTCAACGGCACCAACACTGCGCCGCGCATCTTCTCAATGGAGAACGTCAAGCAAATCCTCACCTGGGGACCGCTTGTGGCGAAGCGCTGCAAGGAAACTGGCCGCGTCATCAAGATGGATGGAACCGTTGCAGCGCGCGGCGAGCGTGTGTCGGTCGAGAACCAGCAGCTGGTACCGGACAAGCGCCACAGCGGCCGCACCTGGCGCCAGTTCGTCGCCGCCCTGCGTGCCCTTGGTTACGTCGTCGAATGGAAGAAGTTGATCGCAAGCGACTACGGCGCGGGCACCAGCCGGGAGCGCCTGTTCCTTCTGGGCCGCCGCGATGGAGCACCGATTGTATGGCCGGTACCGACCCACGGCCCGGGCCTCACCCAGCTGCCGCGTGTCACCGCCGCTGACTGCCTCGACTTCTCCATCCCCTGCCCGTCCATCTTCACCCGTCCCCGGCCGCTGGCCGACGCCACCATGCGCCGTATCGCAAAGGGCGTCATGCGCCACGTTATCAACTCGGCCGCTCCTTTCATCGTCCCGAATGGATACGCCGGGGCAAGCGTTCATTATGATTCTGGTGAGTACCGAGGAAGCATCTGGCCCTTCATCGCAGAGCACGCCAACGCCAGCAACCAGCGGACGATGGCAGCCGACGAGCCCCTGCGCACCGTCTGCGCCGGCGTGAAGGGTGGGCACTTCTCGGTGGTTGCACCACACCTGGTCAAGTTCCGCGGCGACAGCATTGGGACGCCTGCCAACGAGCCGGTACCGACGATCACAGCAGGCGCAGGTGCAGCCCGCCCAGCTGGCGCGGCCCACGCATTGGGTGTCGCTGTCTCGTGCTTGGTCCAGATGGGCCATGGCGAAGGGAAGTCACCCGGGAAGCGCTTCAGCCACGGCATCAACGACATTAAGGGGCCGCTCGGGACTATCGTTGCCAGCGGAGGCGGCCAGGGCCTTATGACTGCCTTCCTTGAGCAGGCAAATGGTGGCTTTTACCAAGGCGCTGGCAACGATGCGCGCGACCCGGTCAGCACCATCACAGCGAGCGGCAGCCAACAACGGTTGGTCACCGCCGAACTGGCAGAGCTATCACCTGAGCAGGAAGCAGGCGCCCTGCGCGTCGCCGCGTTCCTGGTGAAGTACTACGGCAGCGGTATCGCGGTCGATCTACACGATCCACTGGACACAATCACGACCAAGGACCGGCTTGGCCTGGTCATGGTGATGGTCAAAGGCATGCCCTACGTGATCGTGGATATCGGCCTGCGCATGCTCAAGCCACACGAGCTGTTCCGCGCCCAAGGATTCCCGCGCGACTACATCATCGATCGCACCGCCAACGGCACGCCCCTCAGCGTCAGCGCCGCAGTACGCATGGTCGGCAACAGTGTCAGCCCCCCACCCATTGCGGCTTTGGCGCGGGCGAATCTCGGAAACATCAAAGCGCCCAGGAGGGTTGCAGCATGAACAACCATATTGGTGACGCCAACAAAATGGTCGGCGCAACGCAGGAGGCGGTAGGCTGGCAATGGCGCTGGCTGGACACTGACAACAAGTGGTCCGAATGGGCCGACGGCGGGTCTCGCAAAGAGATCGACGCGCGCATTGCACGCTGGATGGTTGATGGAGAGGGCGACCGGCTGCAGGTTCGGCCGGTGTTCGCAGCTCCCGTCGCCGCAGCGCCGGGTCTCGATCCCGGCCTGTATAGCTGGCTGAAAGAGCGTGGCATTGCACCCGATAGCCACGATGGCCTGATCGAAATGGACGAGGTTGTCGAAGCGCTCAATGAACATGAGCGTCAGTTGCTTGCCAGCACCCCCGCAGCGCCGGGGATCGACCTGCGCAAACTGACAGATTCGTGGCTGGAACAGGCGGAGCGTGTGAGCGCAAAGTCACCGGACAAGGCCGCAGGGCTGTGGGCCTGCGCGAAGGAATTGCGCGACCTGATCGACACCAGCCCCAAGGGTGGCAGCGCTGATCCGCGCGGGCTCAAACTTCCCTGCTTGCCGTTCGCCGTGTTCGATGAGTTCGGTGTCGGGGCCGATGACCGTGTTGCCGACTATGGGCGGGCGTGTGCCGCAGCCGCTATGCAGGCCACCAGCGCCGAGGTGGGGTCGTGAACGTCGATCTCAGCAAAGCACACGACGCGATCATCGTCCGAAACCACGCCCAGGATGCGAGCTACGCGCCCTACTGCATGCGCTGCAATGGCATGCACAGGATGCAAGTTGTCGAGCCGTTCCTGTTCCAGCACCACTGCGGCGCCGTGCATGACGAGCGCCATGTCATCGATCAGTCCACCAGCCAGGGCGCGAGGTGAATGCATGAAGCGCGGCGCATGCATCCAAGAGCTATCGCACATTCGTGTCAGGGATCACTCGCCTGTAAACACGAGACGCGGAGGTGAACGCCTTAGCGACACTCGCTTTCGCATCCCGGTGCTCAATAGCATAGACCTCAAGATGGCTCTTGAGGCCAGCGAGAGACATGTCCATACCGTCTTGCAACAGCATGTCTATTGTCCCAGCCAGTGCCTTTGCACTGTAAACGGCATGAGCAATATCGACATTGAGCTTCAAGCTAGAACCAGGGGGCAACTGACCAAAATCAAGATCCATAGCACCAAGCTTCGCGAGCGCACGCGAGTTCTTGCGAAAGGCTTCGCGAAAGTTGGGGTCTTCCACGAGCCTCTCCGCCCAGTCAACAGTTTTATTGGGCGGAAATACGCGGCTAAGGTACTCAATGTTTTGCTGCGCGACAGCGAGATCATCCCCATATCGAAGCGCGACAAACATAGTTATCCGCCGACCATTCACAAGCTGATGAATCACGGGCGTAAGCAGCGCAAAAATCACAGCCCCCATGGTGCCCATCGCAGCCCAAGCATCCCACCAAACCACGCAATCCTTCGCGAGTGGCCAGCACTGGCTAATACCTTCCATCCAACTCATTCCCTGATCCCCCTGTGGATTAAGCGGCATTTTGCCATGGGCATGAGTTGCCCGCAGGAGGCGAGCGATGCGTGAGCTAGAAGAAAATGCGTCCGTCGTCCGTAACGCCGATCACAGCGAACAGTTTGCTATCGATGAACTCGGTCGCCTCTCGGCCCGAGGGCAGATCGGTCAGGTCGAACCGATTCACGCGGAAAATGTCGCGAGCCAAGTGCCGCGCGGAGATGGCCAGCCCCTCCGGGCCGTCCACGCCATGCTCAACGTAAGAGTGAAGCTGCCAACCTTCGACGTACCTGATCATCCCGACTCCGTCGTCTCGAAATCGCCAGAGAGCGTCCCGCGTTCATCTTTGCGTGTCAACCGAGGCATATGCCCCAAGCCGGCCACGCGAATGAAGGCGCCGCGCAAGCAGCCATTGCCCCACAGCTACCTTGGCCGGTCTTCGGTCGCTCTGGTGCGTTCCTTTAGCTCGCTAAGCACGTCCATGCCGATTGCGGTCAGCACTGGTGGCGTCCCAATCGCGTACCCCCACATCTCTAGATCAACCAGCAGAGGTGGCGTATCAGGCTCATCCCCTTCTGCAACCGCGCTCAACGACGACATCAAAGCTCTTTCACCCAGTCGCAATTGCCATTACTCCTTCGCGATTTCCCCTACCGGAATTATCTATTTCGGGGACGGCTGCAGCCACTCGACGAAGGTTCAACCTCAGGAGATCTGGGTCACAAAAGCCAACATGGAAAGAACCGAGCGTGTCCATGCGCCGCTGGAAGGAGTGAATTCGTGAAGCAGGTGCCCACCCAGCTGGACCCGTGCGCATGAGGAGCGATCGCGGGCAGCTCGACATCTTTGACCATGACCCACGGCGCGAGGCTGACGCCAACCGCGCTGCTGCCGACGAGGCGCGCAAGGCCTATCAGTTCCCTCCGGCCATCCGGCAGGAACGCGTCAATCACTACCTGGCCGAGGCCGCGAAGTTCGATGCCCTGGCAGACCAATGCAGCAAGCGAGGGCACAACCAATGACCACCACTACCGTCTTCCTCCTGCTCGCTGAGTTCGGTACCGGACACATCCCCTTGGAAAAGTGCTGTCAGCACTTTGGAATGAAACCGGAGGAAGCGAACAAGCGCGCTGCGCGCCAGTCGCTTCCGGTACCAGTGTTCCGCCTAGGAAGCCAGAAATCGCCCTGGCTCGTTACTGCGGACGTGCTCGCTGCCTACATTGATGGGCAGCGCGATGAGGCTACGAAGCAGTGGCAGAAGTTGCAACGAGCATCATGAAAAAGCGCCGCTTTCGCGGCGCCTTTTTATGCTTGTCGCTTCAAGTACACCTGCTTTCGGTACAAAACCTGAGCAATTGAGGTTTGCTCTTCCTCTTTGTCAGGCCAGCCGAGGATATTTACGTGACGCTCTGGATGCCAGTCAGGATCGTGCTCTAGACCAGATTCATGAAAGTGACCTATCTCGAACTGCGCTCGACCTATAGCCGGCTTGTTCAAGTGTGCGTCGAGCAATTCCCACACCTCTGTGTCACCAAGCTGATCCACGCAAAATGAAGAAAGCTCCAAACGACCTTCAATAAGGCGAGGCTTGAAGTTCTTTACCTTAGCTCGCGGCACTCCGTCTTGCTTGCCCTTCTCATTGAGGCCAATTGCAACTTCATCATGAGGCCCAGCCTGGTCCATCAGTTAACTCCGCAAAAAAGCTGCTCCCTGATAATCCAGCGCTCAACTGCTCGATCAATCGCGTTACCTAAGCGCCCTTCAAAGAATATGGAGCCATGCGTTCTTTCACCGTTGAAGTAGCACGCATAACCGACATGACCATTTGGCTTGATGATCAAAGAGAAAACGTTCTCCGGGTTGTTGTCCCAATCCAAGCAGATCGACCCAAGATGAGAAGTGTATGCGTCGACTTCCGGAAGCCCTGGTGGAAGAAGAGCAAAAATCCTCTTTACATCTTCAAGCGAAATCGATGGATGCACCCGCACTTCGCAATCCTGAACTTGCTCCCAAACATTCCTAGCGCGGCCATACATCTCGACCATGATGCGTCTACCAGGCGAAACCTCAGCCTCTACTCCAACCTCTTCCACCCACCCCATTGCTGAAGGCGAGTAGTCGAAATCAAAAGCGGTATAGCGAATCGCGTACGCGCCATTCATGCGTAGCCCTCCAAGGCTGCTTCCTGCAACATCCCAAAAAACACTGCGTTCTTTATCTTACGCAGCTCTTTCAGGGCCTCTAACATCTCATCACTATGCAACCTAAGACTGCACTCTTTAACCACGTCAATATCTAACATCAGGCCTTTATTGCCAGGTCCAGGCTCAACCACTGAACGCTTGGTCACAGTCGCTAACGTGACACTGATTCTGTGGCCAACCTCATCCTGGTATACCCGCCTCCCCATGAAGTCTTTCAACGACCAATCACCACGCATGGGGGTCGGCGGCTCGGAAACAAGCTCACAGATCGGGGCACTCAGGCTCAGAAAATTGATGAAGCGAACACCCATCCGCTTGATATTCTCATCACCCAACGCAGCCGCGTAAGCTGCAGCGCCCTCGAGTCCATCCCTTTCTAGCGCCGACCATTCGTCGTAATTGCCAACATGGCTGATAGTGGCTCGATTTGTTCGATACTGAAAAACGACTCCACCAGAAGTTTCTTCGTCTTGACTCTGTAGTCGAACGCCTTCAAATGCCTGAGTCTGCTTAAACTGCTCGCCAGACGTAAGGTTGATTGTTGTCTCAACGTTGTTCAGTTCACCGAAGACCCATCCAGGACGCTGGCCCGCCTCTTGTCTGCCAAGCTCCCTCAGCTGATCACTCTCCATCGATTTTTCGAATACGAAATCGACGATTGCCTCGGTTATGGGAGCATTTGCGAGATGTCGTTCGCGAGCCATTAATTGCCTCAAAATGGGTTCGTCAGCCAGGCGCATCCATCGCTTGGGCGCGTTCTAGATCGGATGGTATCAAAGTAGGACACGATTGGATGTAGGTGCCAAACCTACAATGGCCGGCATATATAGTGCGACAAAAGTGCTACAAACGCCCAAATTTGAAACGCAACCTATTGTTTTTCATACACAAATAGAAACATCAAATCCAGTCCATCATCGGGGCGACGGACAGGCGCAGGGAGTCGGCGTAGCGGGTGTCGGCGGGGGTGGGATGCAGGGACATGATCGGATCGAAAGTCAGAAGGCCGGGCGGCCGCAATGAGCGCCAGCGGGGAACTTGGGCTGCAAAGAGTAAACGACCGGGCTGAACCCCGCCGCTCCGGGCCTGTCGGCTGGCGCTCGCGCCGAATCGCCACTGATTCAGCCCGCTCTTACGGTCTGCGGCGATAACAGGCGGGCAAACGCCACCGATCACCCTCGCGAGCCGCCCTTGGATACTGCCACCGCCCCCCGTTCCGACCTGCTGGCCGGGCTTTCCGAGTCGCAACGCGAGAGTCTGCTCGCGCAGATGCGGCGGCTGCAGCTGCGCAAGGGCGAGCACCTGGTGCGCCAGGGCGAAGCCGCCAACCATGTCTATTACGTGCTGCGCGGGCGCTTTGAGGTACTGCTCAATGGCCGCCACCTAGTCGCCGAGATCGGCGCTGGCGAGCCGGTGGGCGAGATCGCGTTTTTCGGCGGTCTGAGCCGCACCGCCGATGTGGTCGCCAGCCGCGACTCGGAAGTACTGGAGCTCAGCCGCGAAAGCTTTAACCACCTCGCCGCGGCGCAGCCGGACTTCACCCAGTCGCTGCTGCGGGTGCTGGGCCGACGGCTGGCTGCCACCACCTCGGCGGCGGCGGCGATGGCGCCGCGCATCGCCGATGCGATCGGCCTGTGCCCGGCTGGCACCGTGCCGATTCCCGAGCAACTGATCAACGATCTGCTGCAGGCCTTGCAGGCCAGCGGGGTGGCCACCACCGCGCTGCGTGCGCGCGATCTGCCGGCGGGTGTGGCCGCTGACAACGAACAGCAGCTCTCGCAGTGGCTGGGCATGCAGGAACATGCCGGTAGCAAGCTGTTGCTGGTAGCCGGTGACGGCAATGCCGCCTGGGACCGCGCCGCGCTGCGTCATTGCGACCAGCTGCTGCTATGCGGCCGCCAGGACCTGGCGCACACCGGGCCGGTGCCGCTGAGTGCGCTGGAAGCCTATGCCCTGCCCCTGTTCCGGCCGCGTCAGGTCGGCCTTCTGCTGTGGCGCGAACACAGTGGCGACGCGATCAGCCACACCCGGCATTGGCTGCAGGACCGTTCATTGCACCTGCATCACCACTTGGCGCTGCAACAGCCGCGCGACTACGCGCGCGTGGCGCGGCTGCTCACCGGCCGCGGCCTGGGTGCGGTGCTCGGTGGCGGTGGCGCGCTGGGCGCGGGCCATATCGGCACCTTGCGGGCGCTGTCCGAGGCCGGCATCGAGCTGGACATCATCGGCGGCACCTCGATCGGCTCGGTGGTCGGCCACGCCTACGCGGCCGGCAACGATGCCGAGGCGATGATGCAGGACTACGAGCAGTTCTTCCTGCGCAACAAGGCGCTGGGCCGCTTCACCCTGCCCTGGTACAGCCTGCTCGATCACCGCCACCTGGATACCTGCATGCAGGCACAGCTCGGCGATGCACGATTGGAAGACCTGCCGCTGAACTACTTCGCGGTGGGCGCCAACCTGTCCACCAACGAGTTGGAAGTGGTGCGCCACGGACTGACCTGGCAGGCACTGCGCATTTCCACCGCCATACCGGTGGCGCTGCCGCCGTGGATCAACGATCAGGGCCAGGTGCTGGTCGATGGCGGGGTGATGAACAACGTGCCGATCTCGGTGATGCGCGCGATCAAGAACGGACCCAACATGGTGTCCATGCTGTCGCCGGGCAACGAATGGCGGGTGCGCAGTGCCTACGGCAACGTGCCATCGCGCCTGTCGCTGGCCTGGCAGCTGCTGCGCGGGCGACGCAAGGGCGATGACTTCCCGCGCATCGGCGAAGTGGCGGCGCGCTCGATGCAGATCACCTCCGGGCGCATGTTGCGTGGCACCGGACTGGGCAGCGACCTATTGCTCAAGCCCCCCACCGTCCCCGGCATGGGCCTGCTCGCCTTCAAGCTGGGCCGTGCGCAGGAACAGGCCGGCTACGAATACACCTTGCGCTTCCTCGACAAGGCCGGTGGGCTGGATGGCATCAATGCCTGGCGCCGCGGCGAAGTGATGCCCGAGTTCGAGGACTGAGCCCGGCAAGCGCTGCGCTCAGGGCAGCGGGCCAAACACCAGCAGCAGGCCAACCCACAGCAGCTTGCACAGCACATGCAGCAGCTGGTCGACGTTGTAGCTGATGCGATGGCCGCACTTGAGGTCATCGATCAGCGCATGCGCCAGTGTTTCGAACACACCCAGCAGGATGCTGCCGGTGATGCAGCCGACCATGCCGCCATGGATCACCGCATGCGCGGCCAGCGCCTGGTACCACGGCACCCCGGGCAATGGTGAAAACCGGTTCTTGGCCCGGGACAGGAACTCGCCCTGCAACGGGTAGTCCGCCAATGCATGGCCGACGATCAACAGCACGAATGTGGTCAACGACGGGATCAGGGACATGGCGGGCTGGGTTCAAGTCTGGGTGGAGTCTGGCACTACTTGGAGGTCGCCGTGAAGATGCCATCCCATTGCATCGGCGGATGTTTGATCAACTGCTCAAGTCGCTGCACATAAAGCGCATGCAAGCCCGAAAGTGAAGTGGCATCAGCATGCATGCGCAGCGCCTGCAGCGCATCCAGCGCTGCAGCAAAATCACCATCGCGATACAGCGCGAGCACCTGCGCGTGGGCCTGTGCCAAGGCCACGAAACCGGTATCCAGCGCCAGCTGCGCATCGCCAAGCAGCGCGAACAGCCGCACTGGTTCGTTGCGGCCGACAACCCGCACCCGGTCGACCTCGACGTAGGCCAGCTCGGCGGCCTCGGCGCGGACCGCGTCAGTCACCATCAGCGTCACCCCGTAATACTTGGTCAGGCTTTCAACGCGCGATGCCAGGTTGACGGTGTCGCCAATGGCTGAATACGAAAAGCGCTGCTGCGAGCCCAGGTTGCCCACGCAGGCATCGCCCAGATTCAGGCCCACGCCTATGCGCAATGCGCTGCCGCGCTCGCGGTTGAGGGCATCGACCGCGGCAGCCATGCCCAGCGCCGCCAGGCAGGCTTTACGCGGGTGCGCGGCGATGTCCACCGGCGCATTCCAGAAGGCCATGATCGCATCGCCGATGTACTTGTCGATGGTTGCCTCGTGGGCGAGCAGCACATCGGTCATCGGGGTCAGGAAGTCGTTGAGCAGCGCGGTCAAGGCATCCGGACTGAGGTTCTCGGAAAGTGAGGTAAAGCCGCGGATATCCGAGAACAGCACGGTGATCTCGCGCGTCTCGCCGCCCAGCTGCAGTGCCTGCGCATCATGCGACAGGCGCTCAACCAGCGCCGGCGACAGGTAGCGCGCAAACGCCGAGCGCACGAAGCGCTTCTCGCGGTTACCGGCAAACAGCAGCGCCGGCAGCATGCTGACGAATACCGCCAGCAGGCACAGCAGCGCCGGCAGCGGATCCAGCAGCCAGGCCTGGCGTGTATACGCCCACCAGGCAACGGCCAATACCGCGCCCAGCAACAACAGGAAGGCCAGCGACGATAGCAAGGGCCGCGCACTGCCCAGCACCAGCAGCAGCGCCAGGCTGCTGACGATGGCAACCAGCACTTCCGCACCACGCGCCCAGTCCGGGCGCTGCAGGAACTGCTGGTTGAAGGCCTGATCGATCAATTCCGCATGCACGTTGACGCCGGGTTCGGCCGCCGCCAGCGGGGTGGCAACGATGTCGCGCAGGCCGATGGCCGAGGTACCGATCAGCACGATGCGGCCTTCGACCTTGTCAGCCCATGCCGCTGCATCGCCCTGCAGCAGCTGCCACGCCGGCACCACCGTCATATGCGGCATGCCGGAGTAATGGATGCGGAAGCGGCCATCGGCGCCGGCCGGCAACTCCAGCACGCCAACCTTCACTGCAGTAAGCGCCAGCGGGCCGGCCGACGTTTCACCGCTGGCGTCGCTGGAGCGCAGCAACAGACCCGAGGCACCCTGTGCCACCCGCAGCGCCTCCACGCCCAGACCGGGATAGAGCTGGCCATCAGCCGCCGCGACCAGCGGCATCGCACGGATGATGTTGTCGCGTGCTGGCGGGAACGAAAAGCTGCCGATACCGCTGGCAGCAGCGCTGAGTGCCGGCAGGTTGGACAGGCCGCCCTCGAACGCGGGCAGGTAGCGGCGCGGATCACTGCCGGCAAACGACAGCCCGGCCAGCGGCGGCGACAGCGCGCGCCCGGTTTCACTGGACAGCGCCACGCCCATCACCACCGGGTTGCGGGCGATGGCGGCAGCGAACGCCTGGTCGTTGTCCAAGGGCGCGCCGTCCGGCACCTGGATCGCGATGCCCTGCGCCTGCAGACGCTGCAGTTGCGGCCCCAACGAGGTGCGGTCCGGCTCGGTGAACACCATGTCGAATGCAATGGCCGCGGCGCCAAGGCTGCCAACGGTGTCGACCAGCTGTCCCAGCTGGTCGCGCGGCCACGGCCACTGGCCTATGCGTGCCAGCGAGGCTTCGTCGATATCAACCACGACCACGCCCGGATCAAGCGTGGCGGCGCGCGGTGCGGCGCGTTGGAATCCATCGAACAGCAGATCCGACAACCGCGACAAGCCATCGCGGAACGCGGTATCGATCACCAAGGCCAGCAACAGCACGGCCACGCCGCCAAGCAGCAGCTTGAATCTACGCGGACGCGCTGCTCCTGCCTTGCCTGCCTGCTTCAATGGCGCACTCCTCACGGACCGACGGCAGACGGCGTCTCAGCTGTTTTCTTGCCGGCGAAGATGCCTGTCGCCGACCAGTTCGATGAGCTCTCCTCACGCACGTTGAAGGTGCCCAGCATTGCCGCGGTGCCATCACTGCCATCGGAGGCGAAGCCCGCGGTATAGCTGCCGAAGTAAGGTGCGGCCATGGTTGATTCGAAACTGCCGGAGATCGCGTTGTCCGGCATGCTGGAAGATGCCGAGCCAAGATCGAAAGTGCTGCCGAAGCTGTGACCGCCGAAGTTGGCGATGGCCAGGCTGCCGGTGCCAGTACCGAAATCCACCGTCGCGGTGAAGTCGCCGGTCAGCCCCTGGATGACCTCGCCGGCGCTGTAAGCCGCACCAATCGCCATGCCCGAGTAGGTCGCGACGATGTTGCTTGGCAGGTCTGCCAACGGGGTGAGGTTGCCGATGATCCAATAGCCGTTCTGCGCGACATGAAGCGGCACATCCTCTCCGGGCAAGCCTGAGGGAATTCCCGGCACGTTGGTCGCTTCCCAATGGCCCCAGCTCAGGTAATCGCAATTGCAGAGCAGATCCGGGCTGCCATCCACGCGCAGATTGCCCTGGCTGTTCTCGAACTCATAGCTGCGGTCATGCAGATAGTCCCCGCCGCCCGTCAGCGCCGCTCCCTCCCAGGACTCCGGCGCGATGGTTGCGGTGAAGGTTCCCGCCGCCGCATCGAACTGGAATGTCGCGGCCGTTGAGGACACGGCCGTGTCACCTGCATAGGCCGAGGCAAAGCCCTGCAGGGTGCCGTTCAATGTTTTCGGAAGCCCTGGATCTACGGGATCTACGGGATCTACGGGATCTACGGGATCTACCGGATCCACTGGATCTACCGGATCCACTGGATCTACTGGATCCACTGGATCCACTGGATCCACTGGATCTACCGGATCCACTGGATCTACTGGATCTACTGGATCTACTGGATCTACCGGATCTACTGGATCTACCGGATCCACTGGATCTACCGGATCTACCGGATCCACTGGATCTACTGGATCTACCGGATCCACTGGATCCACTGGATCTACCGGATCCACAGGATCTACTGGATCTACTGGATCCACAGGATCTACCGGATCTACCGGATCTACCGGCCCAACAGGATCCACTGGATCTACCGGATTTGGCGGCGTGCCGCTCTGCTCGATCTCGGTCTCGATCTGCAACTGCCCCGGGCTGTCGCCCTGCTCGCTCGCCAGCAAGGCCGACGGACCTTCGTCCGGTGCCACGCCGGGCACACCCAGCTCCGGCCCCATCGGACCGCCACTGAATCCGGCACGTTCATTCGGCTGCGACGCCAAGCCACCCACGTCCTGATCGTCATCGCCCGCCGTTGGCGGCAAGGCCGCCGCAGGATCAACCGGAGCAGCGCCGCCATTGTGTATCGAGGCGCCATCGCCATTGGAACTGAAGCCCGTACCCGGCTGGTGCAGGAGCACCGCAGGCCCCTGCTCCGGTGAGAACTCCGCGCCTACGCCGTACTCGAAGTGACCGACCACACCGCCCGCGCAACCCGCCTGTGCATCGTCCACGCACAAGCCCAGGATGCCACCGCGAATGCCGGCCACGCCGACCGGCGTCTTGATCTTCACGCCATCGGCGCTCTTCGACGCCGCGCCGCCAATGAAACGCATCACCCCGCGCGAGACGCTGCCGGCCAACTGCGCCGTGCCCTTGTCCGGGTCGTAGACGAAGCGGTCGATCACCAACGACGAGCGTGGCCCGATGGTGAAGCTGGAGCCGTCCACCAACAGCACCTGCACAACGCCCTTGGCGTCGGTCTGGAAACGCTGGTCACGCAGCACGTTGTCACCCAACCGCACCACGCGCGGTGCCGTCGAGCCGAAGTAGCTCTGCGCATCGGGCGCCACTGCCGCTGCGGTGCCGACCTTCTCGGCCGACGCCGGCGCCACCGCGAGCAGCAGGCCTGCAACCACCATTACGGGAAGATGGAGACGCATCGCCGGTATCCTCAGAACGCTTGAATCAGTGAAAAGCCAGCAAACCGATTGCTGTACTCGCGCAGCGCATAGTTCGAATGCAGCCGCCGGTAACCGGCATACAGCTGCAGATCGGTACTGCCACGCAAAGGAATGGTCTGCACCGCCTGCACCACCAGCTCGTTGCCGCGCTGGCGCGTATCGCGGCTGACCACCGTCATCGGCACGTCGTTGTGCCGTCGTGCCGCCTGCGCACTCAGCGCCAGCACCCACGGCTGGCTGCGCTTGCCCAGCAACGCGGGATAGCGGTAATTCACACCGAGATTGAAGCGCGGCTCCCAGTAGCTGTTGAAGTCCAGCTTCGCCTCGCGCCGCTCCACGCCCGGGCTGAGCAACAGCTGCCAGTCGTCGGCAAGCTGGCGGCTGTAACTGACGCTGGCACGGTAGCGGTCACCCGAGTACCCCTTGGCGCTGGCCATGTCGGCGCCAGGTGTGTAGCGCTCATCACGCCAGTCGATATTGGCTGCGATCAGTGACTCGCGGCCTACCGGCTTGCGGAAGGCAAGCGCAAGGCCACCTGCATGCATGTAGCGGCTGCCATCCAACCAGGTCTGCCCGAGCAGGCCAGCAACAGCGACGCGGCCATCGCGCAGCCCCCAGCGGTTGAGCGAGAAATCCGGTCCCAACCGCAGCTCCACGCCATCGCTGCCCAGTTCCCCCATCTCCCGGTAGCGGCTGGACGCAGCAGCCAGCGATACATCCAACACATCGCCCTGCTTCGAGATCGGTTGCCGGTAACGCAGCAACGCGCCCAGCTGCAGGCTGCTGTCGCCGGCAGCCCGCGAATCCGGTGCCAGTTCGAAGTCACGTCCATTCAAGCTGATGCTGTCACGGTCCGGTGCACCGTTGGCATTGCTCTCCGTACGCGCGCCGATGCTCAGCATGCCGCTGAAGCCGCCGCGTTGTTTGCGGTCGCCTTCGATCACCGCCATGTAGCCGGCAATGCGGCGTCGCACCGTATCCGGTGTCTCCGGCAATGCCAGCACCCGATCGAACAACTGCCGCGCACGTGGATATGCGCCCAGGCGGAAATACAGCGCCGCCAGTTCCAGCTGCAGGCGCGGCGTGCCGGGCCGCAGGATCAGCATGCGTTCGTAGGTGGCAATGGCGGCCTCGTAATCGCCTACACGGGTCGACAGCACGGCGTAGGCGAAGCCCGCTTCCAGATCAGATGGATCATCAAGGATCTTCTGGAACAGCTGCCGGCGCTGCGTCTCCAGCGCCGGCACTTCAGCGGCCGGCACAGCTGCTGGCACGTTGTAGGCCTGATGCTGTGCCAGCGCAGCGCGGGCAGGGAAAAAACACAATACCGTCGCCAGGACGGCAAGGCGCGCGCGTCCCCGCCGTACGTCCAGCACATGCCGATCCGGGCGACGGTACTGCCTCCCCAAGCTCCATGATTCCACAGTGATCTCCTGCATCGCGGTAACGGCCGCCGGCCGACAGCCCAGGCGCAACATGCGCGGAGTCTATCCATGCACCGTAAGACCTCGGCCGAGCGCCAACACCTGCCTGCAGGACGCCCCATTAGAATCAACGTCCCCTGCACCACCGAGCTTGCCCAATGAATGCCTATGCCCTGCTGGCCTGCGCCATCGCGCTGGAAGTACTCGCCACCTCCCTGCTCAAGGCCTCCGACGGCATGAGCAGGTTGTGGCCAACGGTTGGCGCTTTGCTCGGCTACAGCGTGTGCTTCTGGCTGTTGGCGCTGGTGATGAAGACGATACCCACCGGCATCGCCTATGCGATCTGGTCGGGTGTGGGCATCGTGCTGATCTCGTTGATCGGCCTGTTCGTGTTCAAGCAGAAGCTTGATATGCCCGCCATCGTCGGCATCGGCCTGATCTGCGCGGGGGTGCTGGTGATCAACCTGTTCTCGCGCTCGTCGGCGCATTGAGCGGTAGGGCCGAGCATTGCCCGGCATTGCAGCTTTGCTCCCTCCCTTTTGCGCAGCAAAGGGGAGGGCTGCGGAGGGGTGCTTTTGGCTTTGCTTGCTTCGCGGCTTACGCCGCTCCTACAAGGTCACAGCTCGTAGAGCCGAGCCATGCTCGGCTGAGGCTCTACCGGTAAAGCCCCTGCCGAGCATGGCTCGGCACTACCGCCCTTGCCCCCTCCCTTTTGCGCAGCAAAGGGGAGGGTTGGGAAGGGGGGATTTTGACGTTGCTTGCTTCGCGGCTAACACCGTTCCTGCAAGATTGCCGGTAAAGCCCCTGCCGAGCATGGCTCGGCACTACGGTGCTTCCACCGTCGCTGGCTTAAACTGTGCTTCCCCGCGTCAGGAAGAAGTTGTCGATGTACGGAACCGACGTTGCCCTGCTGGTTATCGATCTACAACCGGATTTCATGCCTGGCGGTGCCCTGCCCTGCCAGCATGGTGATGCCATCGTGCCTGGCATCGCTGCATTGCTGGATGCCCGTGAGTATCAAACCGTGGTTGCCACCCAGGATTGGCATCCGGCGGATCATGCCTCGTTCGCCAGCCAGCACGCCGGGCACAAACCCTTCGACGCCATCCAGCTGCATGGCCAGCCGCAAACCCTATGGCCGGACCATTGTGTGCAGGGCAGCGCCGGTGCGACGCTGGATGCTCGCGTTGACTGGAAGCACGCCGACCTGATCCTGCGCAAAGGCACCCAGCGCGAGGTGGATTCGTATAGCGCGTTCCGCGAGAACATCGGCCCGCAGGCGACCCGCGCACCAACAGGTCTGGCCGGCTGGCTGCATGAACGTGGCATCCGCGAAGTCCACGTCTGCGGCCTGGCACGCGATTACTGCGTGCTGTGGAGCGCGCAGGATGCTGCGATCAGCGGTTTTTCCGTGCGTTTCCTGTGGGAGCTGACCCGGCCGGTGTCAGCAGCCAACGATGCCGCTACCCGCATCGCCTTGACCGAATGCGGTATTCATATCGACTGAGCCAGATCGTTTGATCCGGCTCGGCTGATCAGCGGAATACCACGGTGCGATGGCCATTGAGCAGGATGCGGTGCTCGACATGGCGGCGCACCGCACGTGCAAGTACCTGCGACTCGGTATCGCTGCCCAGCTGCACCAGGTCACGCGGCGTCATCGCATGATCCACACGGGCCACGTCCTGCTCGATGATCGGGCCTTCGTCCAGGTCCGAGGTCACGTAGTGCGCAGTGGCGCCAATGATCTTGACCCCGCGCGCATGCGCCTGGTGGTACGGCTGAGCGCCCTTGAAGCTGGGCAGGAAGCTGTGGTGGATATTGATCGCACGGCCCGACAGCGCCTGGCATAGCCGCGGTGACAGGATCTGCATGTAACGCGCCAGCACTACCAGATCGATGCGCTCGCGCTCGACCAGGTCGATGATCTGCTGTTCCTGCTGCTCTCGGTTCTCGGCGCCCACCGGCAGATGATGGAACGGCACATTGTAGGAACCGGCCAGCCCGGCGAAGTCGTTGTGGTTGGAGGCGACTGCGGCAATGTCCACCTTCAACTGGCGGCTATGGGTGCGGAACAGCAGATCGTTGAGGCAATGGCCCTGCTTGCTGACCAGCACCAACAGGCGCGCGCGGCGACGCGCGTCGTGCAACTCCCATTGCATCGCGAACTCTTCGCCCAGGCCCTGCAGCCTGGCACGCACCACCGGCTCATCCCCGCTGGTGCTCATGTCGAAATGCACACGCAGGAAGAACCGACCGCTTTCATCGTCACCAAACTGCTGGGCATCGAGGATGTTGCAGCCCGCCTCGAACAGCAGGCCGGACACACGGTAAACAATGCCGGTGCGGTCCGGGCAGGAAAGGGTGAGGATGAAATCAGGACGCATGGCCAACAACATTTATCAGTGGGGTCGTGGAAAGTAACCGTTCCAGTCGATTCCCAGCAAAGACAGTTGCAGCTGACACGGTTTTCCCGTCCGCCAGCTCAGTGCGGATGCACCGTCAGCGCCACCAGCCGCATCACCAGGGGCCGCACCACCAGCACGCAGCAGAAGGCGGTCGGCATCGCCAGGCAGTAAGCGGACAACACCCGCATCGGGAACTGGCCATCGATGCCGGCATTGGCGGCAGTGATCACCAGGCACATCAGCATGGCCATGATCGATGCCATGAAGAAGGCGAAGACAATGGGCGTGGTGCGCGCATGCAACTTCCAGCGGGCAAGGGCGGTGGGACGGGGGGCTAGCATCCAGCGGGATCCAGGCAGGCAGCAATCAGGGGCTGCGGGCCGGGCACGATAGTCAGCGCCTCGGAAGACGGCTAGATCGCACGGGCTTGGCGCTTTATAAAGATTTTCTTTGCAATCCTCCCGGAAAATGCCAACCGGCATGAACATTCTCCATTCGATCCGCAGTTTCATACGCACCGCCGACGCCGGCAGCCTTGCCGCTGCCGCACGCACCCTGGGCATCAGCGCGGCGGCGGTGGGCCAGAACATCGCCCGCCTGGAAGCCCACCTGGGCGTGCGCCTGTTCAACCGCACCACCCGCCAGCTGGCCCTGACCGAGCGCGGCGCCGTCTACCTGGCGCAGGTGCGGCATATCGAACGCGACCTGCAACGCGCCCAGGCAGCGGTCACCGATCCCGACGCACAGCCCGCCGGGCCACTGCGTATCGCCAGCAGCGTCGCATTTGGTCGGCATGTGCTGGCACCGCTGTTGCCGGCGCTGCAGCAACGCTACCCACGTTTGGAAATGGAGTTGCTGCTTGCCGACCGCAGTGTCGACCACGGCCATGAAAACGTGGATGTCAGCATCCGCATCGAGCCGCAGCTGGAAGAAGGCCTGGTGGCGCGGCCGATCGCGCAGATACCGTTCGTGTTCTGTGCGGCACCGGCCTATCTGGCGATCGCCGGCACACCACGCAGCCCCGAAGACCTGCGCGAGCATCGCTGCCTGCTGTTCCGCTACCCGCTGGATGGACGCTATCTGCGCTGGGGCTTTGTTCGCGACGGCCTTCGCTTTGATGCCGAGGTGCAGCCGGCACTGGTCAGCGACGATATCGATGCATTGGCGGCGATGGCCGCACGCGGTGGAGGCATAACTCGGCTGGCGAGCTTTGTCGCCGCGCCGTATCTGGCCCGCGGTGAACTGCAGGCCCTGTTCCAGGATGAGGCCAGCAGCGATGCGCAGGCCTCGCCGGAACCGATGCGCCTGTTCTTGTGCGTCAGCGACCGCCGCGACCTGACCCCGAAAGTACGTTCGCTGCTGCAGCACATCCTCGATGCCCTGCCGCCGGACTGGCGCATCGACATCGACCACGCCTGAGCACCAGCGGCAGCATGCCGCTGGCACCTTGCGAGCGTCAGCCCTGCTTGGCGAGCTTGAACAGACCGCGCGCCTCATGCGGCTCGCAACGCATGTACTGCGGCGACACCGTCAGCTGTGCGCCCAATGCCGCAGCCGCATGCCAGGGCCAACGCGGGTCGTAGAGGATGCCGCGGGCGATGCCGATCGCGTCGGCCTTGCCGTCGACGAGGATTTCCTCGGCGTGCGTCGGCTCGGTGATCAAGCCCACCGCTATCACCGGCGTGCCGATTTCGGCCTTGATCGCAGCGGCCTGCGGCACCTGGTAGCCGGGCTCGACCGGAATCTGCTGGCGCGGATCCAGCCCACCGCTGGACACGTGCAGGAAGTCGTTGCCGCGCGCTTCCAGCGCCTTGGCCAGTTCAATGCTCTGGGCAACATCCCAGCCGCCTTCCACCCAATCGGTGGCGGAGATGCGCACGCCCAAGGCCACATTGGCCGGCACCACCGCACGCACCGCATCGAATACCCGCAGCAGCAGGCGCATGCGGTTTTCCAGCGAACCGCCATACGCATCGTCGCGCTGGTTGCTCAACGGCGACAGGAACTGGTGCAGCAGATAACCATGTGCGGCATGCAGCTCGATCAGCTCCAGACCAAGCCGCACTGCGCGCTTGGCGGCAGCAACAAAGTCTTCGACCACGGCATCGATGCCGGCGTCATCCAATGCTGCAGGTGTGGGATCGCCGGCCTTGAACGGCAGCGCCGACGGCGCAAACACCTGCCAGCCGTGCGCCTGTTCCGGGGCGATCGCACCACCACCGTCCCACGGGCGCGCAGTCGACGCCTTGCGCCCAGCGTGGGCGAGCTGCACACCGATCGGCATGCTCGACCAGCGCCGCACCGACGCCAGCACCTTGGCCAGTGCTGCTTCCGTTGCATCATCCCACAGACCGAGATCAGCCCAGCTGATGCGCGCACGCGGCTCGACCGCAGTAGCCTCGATGATCAACAGGCCCGCACCGGACTGCGCCAGCTGGCCCAGGTGGATCGTATGCCAATCGGTGGCCTGCCCGTCCTGCGCCGAGTACTGGCACATGGGCGCGATGACAACGCGATTGGAGAGGGAAAGCGGGCCTAGCGACAGCGGCGAGAAAAGCTGGCTCACGTGGGGGACGTCCATCAACAGTGGGGGCGCTCATTGCACGCCGCAGCGGCCGCTGATTCAACCGGCGTGGTGGATCACTGCGTCTTGGTGCCGTCCAACAGGAAGGCAAGCGCCTGGGCGCAGGGCATTTCCACCTTCAGTGCCAACAGGTGGTCGGCGCGGGTACGGCCGAGATTGACCGCGGCTATCGGTAAACCGGCCTTGGCAGCGGCATCGACGAAGCGGAAACCGGAATACACCATCAGCGACGAACCCAGTACCAGCACCGCGTCGGAACGCTGCAGATGCTCGTGCACTGCCGCGACGCGTTCGCGCGGCACGTTCTCGCCGAAGAACACCACGTCGGGTTTCAGCACACCGCCACATGCCTCGCAGGCAGGCACATCGAACGAGGAGAAATCAGCCTCGAGGTCCGCATCACCATCGGGCGCGATGCCTGCTTCCAAGGCGTCCCAGCCGGGATTTGCATCCAGCAGGCGCTGTTGTAGGTGTTCGCGCGAGCTGCGTGCTTCACAGCCCATGCAACGCACCTGGTCAAGCCGACCGTGCAGATCAATCACGGTCTGGCTGCCCGCTGCCTGATGCAGGCAGTCCACGTTCTGGGTGAGCAGCAGCTCGATGCGACCATCGGCTTCCAGCGCTGCCAGCGCACGGTGCGTGCCATTGGGCAAGGCCTGGCCGAAGCGCGGCCAGCCCAGCAGGCTGCGCGCCCAGTAGCGCTTGCGCGTTGCTTCCTCGCCCATGAAGGCCTGGTAGGTGACCGGCGGCGTGCGCTTCCATTGGCCATCGCGGTCGCGATAGTCGGGAATGCCGGAATCGGTGCTGCAACCGGCACCCGTGACCACGAACAGGCGTCGGTGGCCGGCGATGAACTCCGGCAACTCGGTGATCACTGCCGGCGACAGACGCCCGGTCGGTACCGATGAAGTGGTCATCACCGCGCGGCTCAGGCCTGCGTCGGCAGCGCCGGCACGGTGGTCGGATGACCTTCGCCATCAAGCGCGATCATCACGAAGGTGCCCTTGGTGCAGAGCGCGCGTTCGCCGTTGTGCAGGTCTTCGGCGATCAGCTCGACTTCCACATGCATCGAGCTGCGGCCGACCTTGACCACCCGGCCGATGGTTTCCACCATCTGCCCGATGCGGATCGGCAGCTTGAAGTCGACCTGGTCCGAGCGTGCGGTGACCACCGTGCAACGCGAATAACGGGCGGCGGCAAGAAAGGCCGCCTTGTCCATCCACGCCAATGCCTGGCCGCCGAACAGCGTGCCCATATGGTTGGTGTGGTTGGGGAACACGATTTCCGCCATGCGGACTTCGACCGGCGGATTGGTTTCGACGATGGGGGTCATGGAGGCATCACCTGTAAGTTGGTGCAGATGATACGCCCGCAAAGCTGTGCAGCTTGTGTACGCGGCTGCAGCTTTTGTAGGAGCGGCGTAAGCCGCGAAGCTGATGGAGCCTCAGAAGCCTGTAAAGCACCCCTCCCCAACCCTCCCCTGCGCTTCGCGCAAGGGAGGGAGCCAAGCGCGCTTCGCGCAAGGGAGGGCGTCGATCAGAACGCCATATCGAACGCGACTTCACCCTGCACGCCGACCTGGTACGCAGAGGCGCGGCGCTCGAAGAAGTTGGTCAGTTCCTGCACATCCTGCAGTTCCATGAACGGCAGCGGGTTGCGCACGTTGTACTTCTTGGCCATGCCCAGCTTCAGGAAATGGTTGTCGGCGCAGTGCTGCAGGTACTCGCGCATGTCGCGGGTGGAGATGCCAGCCACGCCACCGGACAGCACGTCCTCGGCGAACTGCACTTCACAGTCGATGGCCTCTTCCAGCATCTGGTAGACCTCCTGCTCCATCTTCGCGTCGAACAGGTCGGGTTCTTCGGCGCGGATCTTGCGCACGCACTCGAACGCGAACTCCATGTGGCAGCTCTCGTCGCGGAACACCCAGTTGGTGCCCGAGGCCAGGCCCGGCAGCAGGCCGCGCGAACGGAAGTAGTACACATAGGCAAACGCAGCGAAGAAGAACAGGCCTTCGATGCAGGCAGCGAAGCAGATCTGGTTGAGCAGGAACTGGCGACGGTCGTCGCGGGTTTCCAGGCGCTTGGTTTCCTGCAGCGCATCGATCCACTTGAAGCAGAACGCAGCCTTCTTCTTGATCGAGTCGATGTTCTCCACCGCGGCGAAGGCCTTGAAGCGCTCTTCCGGATCCGGCAGGTAGTTGTCCAGCAGGGTCAGGTAGAACTGCACGTGCAGCGCTTCTTCGTACAGCTGGCGCGACAGGTACATGCGCGCTTCCGGCGCATTGAGGTGCTGGTACAGGTTCAGCACCAGGTTGTTCGACACGATCGAGTCGCCGGTGGCGAAAAACGCGACCAGGCGATGGATCAGGTGCTGATCGGCCGGCGACATCTTCTGGTGCAGGTCGGTGATGTCGATCTGGAAATTGATCTCCTCCACCGTCCAGGTGTTCTTGATGGCGTTGCGGTACATCTCGTAGAAGTCCGGGTAACGCATCGGACGCAGGGTCAGCTCGAAACCGGGATCGAGCAGCATTTGACGGGGGGAATCGGACATGTTGGATCTCCTTTCCCTTCTCCCTGCGGGAGAAGGTGGCGCGTAGCGCCGGATGAGGGTTGGTTCCTGGGGGTTGGCGCTACGTGCTTTCAAGAGCGCCCTCACCCCAACCCCTCTCCCGCAGGCGGGAGAGGGGCTTTGAGCTTTACTGGCAGGCTTCGCAGGCTTCCGGGTTTTCCAGCGAGCAGGCCACGGCTTCCACCGGGGTGTAGCTGCTGACCGTGGTCTTGGCGATCTTGGTAGCCGGACGCGAACGCAGGTAATACGTGGTCTTGATGCCCTGCTTCCAGGCGTACATGTACATGGACGACATCGCGCCGATGTTCGGGCTTTCCATGAACAGGTTGAGCGAGGCCGACTGGTCGATATAGGCACCACGTGCAGCTGCCATGTCGATCAGCGAACGCATCGGCAGTTCCCATGCGGTGCGGTAGATGTGGCGCAGGGTTTCCGGGATCTGCTGCAGGCTCTGGATGGAACCGTCGGCCAGCTTGATCGCATCGCGCACTTCCGGCGTCCACAGGCCCAGCTGCTTCAGCTCGGCAACCAGGTGGCGGTTGATCTGCAGGAAGTCGCCGGACAGGGTTTCGCGCTTGAACAGGTTGGACACCTGCGGCTCGACGCACTCGTAGCAACCGGCGATGGAAGCGATGGTCGCGGTCGGCGCGATCGCGATGATCAGCGAGTTGCGCAGGCCGTGCTGCTTGATGCGCTCACGCAGTGCGTCCCAACGCTCGACGTCGTCCGGCACCACGTTCCAGGCATCGAACTGCAGCTCGCCGTGGGCGGCGCGGGTGTCGTTGAACGAGGGGTGCTTGCCGCGTTCCTGGGCCAGTTCGCAGGACACTTCCAGCGCGTGGAAATAGATGGTCTCGGCGATCTTGGTCGACAGCGTACGTGCTTCGGCGGAGTCGAAGGCCAGGCGCTTGCGGAAGAACACGTCCTGCAGGCCCATGCAGCCCAGGCCGACCGGACGCCAGCGCAGGTTGCCGCGGCGGGCGGTTTCGATCGGGTAGAAGTTCAGGTCGATGACGCGGTCAAGCTGGCGCACGGCCAGGCGCACGGTCTCGGCCAGCTTCTCGAAATCGAAATCGCCATGTGCGTCGAGGTGGTTGCCGAGATTGATCGAGCCCAGGTTGCAGACCGCGGTCTCGTCGTTGGAGGTGATCTCCAGGATCTCGGTGCACAGGTTGGACAGGTGGATCACGTTGCCGGCGCGCAGGGTCTGGTTGCTGGCCAGGTTGCACTTGTCCTTGAACGTCATCCAACCGTTGCCGGTCTCGGCCAGGGTGCGCATCATCCGCGAGTACAGCTTGCGTGCCGACACGGTCTTGCGTGCCTTGCCCTGGGTTTCGGCCTGCACATAGGCCTGCTCGAAGGCCGGACCGAACAGGTCGGTCAGCTCCGGCACCACGCGCGGATCGAACAGCGACCATTCCTGGTCGGCTTCGACACGCTGCATGAACAGGTCCGGCACCCAGTTGGCCAGGTTGAGGTTGTGCGTGCGGCGCGCGTCATCACCGGCGTTGTCACGCAGCTCGAGGAAGTCCTCGATGTCAGCGTGCCAAGTTTCCAGGTAGACGCAGGCCGCACCCTTGCGCTTGCCGCCCTGGTTGACCGCAGCCACCGAGGAATCCAGCGTCTTCAGCCACGGCACGATGCCGTTGGAGTGGCCATTGGTCGACTTGATCAGCGAGCCGCGCGAACGCACGCGAGTATAGCTGACGCCGATGCCACCACTGAACTTGGACAGCTGGGCGATGTCGGCATAGCGGTCGTAGATGGATTCCAGCGAATCCTGCGGCGAGTCCAGCAGGAAGCACGAGGACAGCTGCTCGTGGCTGGTGCCGGCGTTGAACAGGGTCGGGCTGGACGGCAGGTAGTCCAGGCTGCCCAGGCGCTGGTACAGCGCCAGTGCCTCGGGCACGTCCTCGCTCAGCGCGCTGGCGATACGCAGGAAGAACTGCTGCGGGGTTTCGATGACCTTGCGCGAATGCGGATGCCGCAGCAGGTAGCGGTCATACATGGTGCGCAGGCCGAAGTAATCGAAGTTCAGGTCATAGGACGGATCGATCGCGTCGTTGAGCTTGCGTGCATTGACCTGCACGAAGTTGAGCAGGCGGTCGTTGATCAGGCCCACTTCGTGGCCACGGCCAACCGACTGCGAGAACGCATGGATTTCCTGGCCGGAGACTTCCTTGCCGATGAAGTTGGCCAGCAGGCGTGCGGCCAGGCGGCCGTATTCGGGCTCTTCGCCGATCAGCAGGGCGGCGGTACGGATCGACAGCTCGTCCAGTTCCTGGGTGCTGGCACCGTTGTACAGGCCGGAGATGGTGCGCGTGGCAACCCGCATCGGGTCCACCGCGTGCAGGCCTTCGCAGCAACGCTGGATGGCGCGGACGATCTTGTTGAGGTCTACCGGCTCGGTGCTGCCATTGCGCTTGGTCACGCTCATGGCGGTGGCGGTCGGCGGCGGGGTCAGTTCAAAACCGGCTTCAGCCGGAGCGACGTCAGTATGAGTGGCAGTCACGACGATGGTGTCCTTGCAAACGTTATGCACGCAGCTCCTGCCCGCGCAGGAAGCAGAGCCGGTACGGAGCAGCGAGCATGGAAGGACGGCGTCGCAGCAGCCGCGACAGCGCACGACCCAGGGTCGGCAGCAGCCACGGCACCACGTCACCAGCCGTCTTCCCCTCGAAGACACCGCAGCCGGCACCACGCGGTGTGCATCGCGTGGCTGTCGGCAGGTCTTCGGACTCATGGGCAGGAAGGCGGGGGCCTTCTCCTACTCCGCCGCTTCCCAAGGCCTGTGCCTCAGTGCTGTTGGCGGGGTCGTTCCCAATTACCGCTGCGGGGCAGTGCCGGACTAGCCTTGAAGGCATCACCGGCTTCCCTATTAATCCGACGGAAAATTCCGCCAGAACCGACGGAGCACAAGATAGTGGGGGTGTATTACAGGGTCAACACCAAATCTAGTATTTCTTTGCCAAGCCTTGTGGCACAAGGCTTGGACTGTCTGGCGCCCGGACCGGACACCGGAACCTGCTCGAACGGCATGCGCAGTCAAGCCTTTTGCAGAGTTTTTTTGTAGGAAAACCACCTGACTTGATAACGTAAATTTCTGATGAAATTTCGGGACGTGACTTCCGGCCGGCGCAGCCCTTGCCGCGAGCGGCCAAGCTGGCGACATCCTCCTGCCACGAGCTCGCCGCCATGCGCCTGCTGCCCATCGCCACTTCGCTTGCCCTGCTGCTGCCGCTGGCCGCCCAGGCAGGCACGGTCAAGGCGCCGGAGCTGTCTGCCGACCAGTGCGGTGTGTCCACCGACTACAACGTGCTGGTCGACGGCGGCGGTATCTGGTTGCGTCGCGATACGCTGCCGATGCGCGAGATCGTGTTCCATGACGGCCAGCTGAGCATCGACAACCGGATGCAGACGGTCTCAGCGGAAGATGCACAACGGCTGCGCGCACTGGAGGATGGCGTGCGCCGGCTGATGCCGGCGGTGACCGGCATCGCCAAGGAATCTGTCGGCATCAGCTTCGACACCCTGGATGCGGTCTACGAAGCCCTGACCGGCGACGCCAACTCACGCAAGGTCCGCAAGCTGCGCAAGGAAGCCGAACGCTTCGTCGATACCACCATCGGCCGCGGCCGCTGGGAGCAGGACTTGTTCGACGAAGGCTTCGAGTCGCGGGTGGAAGCGGCTGCCGAGAATTTGAGCGGCTCGATCGCTCGCAGTGTGCTGTGGGCGGTGTTCACCGGCGGCGAGAAACGACTAGAACGACGCACCGACAAACTCGACGCCGAACTGGAGCAGCGGCTGCAGGGCCGCACCATCGCTTTGGAGCAGCACGCACGTTCCTTGTGCGCGCAGGTGCAGGCGTTGGACCTCTTGCAGCAGGCATTGGAGTTCCGTCTTGATGGCCAGCCGCTGCAGATGATGCAGGTGAGCGGTGATAGCGCGAAGATGGCGGCGCGCGAGCAAGGCCAGGACGACAGCATTCCGTTACCAGCACGGTAAAACCCGCTCTTGGTAGTGCCGAGCCATGCTCGGCAGAGGCATTACCGGTAAAGCCCATGCCGAGCATGGCTCGGCACTACAGGACCCGGCTTTGGCCACAAAAGCCTCCCCCTCCCCAACCCTCCCCTTGGCTTCGCCAAAGGGAGGGAGCACAGCTCAGCCCTTCGGCAACTGCGCCAGCTCCTCGCGCACCAGCTTCACCACCAGCTTGTCCAGGGTGTCGACCGAATAGTTCTCCACCTCATGCACGGTCTCGCTACCCGGCCCGCTGGAGGGATCACTGGCATCCTTGTAGGTCAGGAAGATGAAACGCCCGCCGGTGTACTGCGCGATCTGTCGCTGCGCGATCTCACCGGTGGTGTCCTGGCCGGATGCGGCCACGCTCAACACCTTGATGCCCTTGCCCAGCGCGGCCAGCATGGTCTGTTCGTAGCGCGGCTGCGGGTAATCCATGTGCGGCGGCGCATCGGCCAGCGACACCAGCAGGCGGGTAGTCGAGGCACCGCGCCAGTTCATCGCCTGCACCGCATGGCCGAAGGCCTCGTTCATTGCTTCCGGGTAATCGCCGCCGCCATTGGCGCGCACGCCATCAAGCACTTTCTGGAAGCCGGCAACGTTGTTGCTCAGGTCCCAGCCACGCACGAAGTACTCATCGCCGCGGTCGCGGTAGGTCACCAGTCCCAGGCAGATGTCCGGGTTGGACGGCAGCTGGGCGATATCGCGGACGATGCCCTGCAGCGAGTCACGCAGCTTGTCGATCTCATCGGCCATCGAACCGGTGGCGTCCACCATGAACACCAGATCAAGCTTGGCCCGCGCCGGCAACGGCGCATCGGCCACCACCACCTGCACGACATTCTTCTGCCCGCGTTGCAGCGCCGAGGTCACTGTCTTGCCGGCACGCCGCACCTGCACCTGGTAGCTGTCCGAATCGCGATCATCGAAGGCATTCGGGTGAACCCAGACCCGGCCACCGGCATCGGTACGCGCCCACATCCGCGCGCCGTTGCGGGCGGTCACCGCCACCTCCGCATCCGACACCGGTCGGCCCTGCGCATCGACCACCTGCAGGCGCTGGCGCACGCTGACATCGCGGCCAAGATTGTTGGCTTCTTCATGCCGCTGCAGGAATTGCTGGAACGCGGTGAAGTCGGCGTTGTCGTCAACGACACCGGCGGTGACAGGTGCCTGCTGCTGGCGCACGCTGCCAGTGCTGGTGATCGAGGCCATCGGCGCTTCCGCCGCCGCATAACTGGCATCGGCGGCGGCCTCGGCGCGGACGACCACGGGTGATGGTGCCGGCGGTGCAGCAGGCGCTGGCGGCGCCATCATCTTGGCAGCCCCCCTGCGCAGGCGAAGCCCGTCCGCCGCGATGTTGTGCTGCTGCGGCCTCGGGCTGGGATCGGCAACCTCGCGCAGTACCGGTGTATCGCTGCAGACCGTGGCGTTGGGCGCCTGGAAGTTGGGCTGGGTCTGGCGCGTGCGTTGCGTGGTTGGCGCCTTGAGGTCGCCGGTGTTTTCGGTCACCGGGAACGGGGTGTGGCGAACCGCGGCTGCCACCGGCAAGCCGACCAACAGCGTCACTGCGGCGGCCAGCGCCATGTTGCGAACCGCCGGCCGGTTTGAACCCTTTGCGCTACCCATGATCCCTGCTCCCATGCGGGCCGCGTGATGCGGCGTACGGGGATAGGAACGGATGGGGATGGGGAGTGGGGTTAAATCTGCTCCCTCCCTTGCGCAACGCGCAGGGGAGGGTTGGGGAGGGGTTGGCTTTTGAGCTTCAGGCTTTGCCAGTAAAAAGCTGCCCTCACCCGAGCCCCTCTCCCGTAAACGGGAGAGGGGCTCGAAGCGTAGTGCCGAGCATGGCTCGGCACTACATTGGCATTGCTGGTAATGCCCCTGCCGAGCATGGCTCGGCACTACAGGGTCAGTTGCGGTGCGCGGTGCCCAGGTATTCGGCGCTCTGCATCTCGATCAGGCGGCTGGCGGTGCGCTCGAAGGCGCCGGCCAGGCGGGTACCGCTGTACAGCAGGGGCGGTGCGTCCTGGGCAGTGCAGACCAGGTTGACCTGACGGTCGTACAGTTCGTCGATCAGGTTGACGAAGCGGCGTGCGGCATCTTCGTTGAGGCGATCGAAATGCGGGATGCCACCCAGCAGCACGGTGGTGAACTCGCGGGCGATCTCGATGTAGTCCGACGGCCCACGCGGGCCTTCGCACAATGCGACGAAATCAAACCAGGCAATACTCTTGCCGCGGCCACGCACCGGGATCTTGCGACCCTCGATCTGGATATTGCCGCCGCGCGCTTCTTCAGCACCGCTCAGCTCCTTCCAGCGCCCGGCCAACCACGCATCACTCTCGCCATCGAGCGACGCGCGGTATACCGGCGAGCGGGTCAGCGCGCGCATGCGGTAATCCTCGGTGCCTTCGGCATACAGCTCGACGCAATACTTCTCCAGCAAGGCAATCGCTGGCAGGAAGCTGTCGCGCTGCAGACCGTTGAGGTAAAGATTCTCCACCGCCGTATTGGACGTGGTTACCAGGGTCACGCCCTCGGCGAACAATCGCTCCAGCAGGCGTCCCAGCAACATCGCATCGCCGATATCGGTGACGAAAAACTCATCCAACACCAGCACACGCAGCTTGTCGCGCCACTGCTGGGCGATTTTGGCCAGCGGATCGCTCTGCCCCTGATGCTCGTGCAGCTGCTCATGGATGCCACGCATGAAGCGGTGGAAGTGGGTGCGGTACTTCTGTTCGATCGGCAGGCCGTCGTAGAACAGGTCGACCAGGAAGGTCTTGCCGCGGCCAACGCCGCCCCAGAAGTACAGGCCCTTTACCGGCTCGGGCTTCTTCCAGAACGCCGACAGCCGGTCCAGCCAACCGTCCTGCGCACTGTCGACGATGGCTTCATGGATGCGGTCCAGCTCGGCCAGCGCGGCATGCTGGGCGACATCGTCGCGCCAGTCGCCGCGGGCCACGCCGGCGGCGTAGCGTTGTGAGGGGGTCATTGCGGTCATGCTCAGTTGCTGCCGTCAGGCAGCCAACGCCGCACTTCATGCTGGATGGCGCCACGCAGGTCGATCAGCTTGCGATGGAAGAAATGCGAGGTATCCGGCATGCGCACCAGCTGTGGCGGATTCGGCAAGGACTCCAGCCATTGGTAAACGCCGTGTGCATCCACCACTTCGTCGGCATCACCCTGCACCACCAGCCAGTTGGCCGGCGGCTGTACTTCGGAGAAATCCCAGGTGCGGCGGCCAACCGGCGGTGCGATCGAGATCAAGGCCTGCGGCTGCAGCTGGGCGGCGGCGCGCAGCGACACATAGGCACCGAAGCTGAAACCGGCCAGCCACAACGCGGCATCCGGACGCTCGCTGCGCACCCAGTTGACCACCGCGCGCAGGTCGTCGGCTTCGCCTTCACCGTTGTCGTAGGTGCCAACCGAGGCACCGACGCTGCGGAAGTTGAAACGCACGGTGGTGATGCCCAGGTCGCGCAGCGCGCGCGAGACCATGGTCACCACCTTGTTGTGCATGCTGCCGCCCTCGATGGACAGCGGATGGCAGATGACGGCGATGATTGGACGCGCGGCGGACTCGCCATCGGGCAGGTCGACACCGACTTCCAGCGGACCGGCCGGGCCGTCCAGCATCAGCGTCGCCGATTCGTGGGGGAATGGGAGAGTTTGCATGCGGCCATAATAGCGGCCCCGTCCGGCGGCTTCACGCCCGCCCTTCACAACTGCCCAAATCCATGCATTTCCTTGTCCTGAGTGTGATCTGCAGTGTTCTGGTATCGGTGCTGCTGAAACTGGCGCCACGCCGCGGCGTCGATATCGCCCAGGCGGTGACCTGGAACTATCTGGCCGCCAGCGTGCTGTCGCTGTTGTTGCTCAAGCCTTCGCTGCAATCGCTGCAGAGCGGGCATACACCGTGGCTGGCCCTGCTCGGCCTTGCGGTGGCGCTGCCCGGCATCTTCCTGGTGCTGGCCCGCGCGGTGCGCGAGGCCGGCATCGTGCGCAGCGACGTGGCCCAGCGGCTGTCACTGCTGCTGTCGCTGGCCGCTGCCTTCCTGCTGTTCGGCGAGCAGACCAATGGCTGGAAGCTGGCCGGGCTTGGGTTGGGCCTGCTGGCGATTGTCGGCGTGACCGCGCGTGATGGCGGTACCAAGGAGCGCTCGCGCTCAAGTTGGGGCTGGTTGCTTGGGGTCTGGGCCGGCTTTGCCCTGATCGACATCCTGCTCAAACAAGTTGCAGCGGCCGGCACGCCATCCATAGCGGCCTTGCTGGTGAGCTTCGGCATCGCCTTCGTGCTGATGCTTGTGTGGCAGCTGCAGCGACATGTCAGCGGCAAGAGTCGGTTGACGCTGGGCAATCTGGGTTTTGGCCTGCTGCTCGGGTTGCTCAACTTCGGCAACATTCTGTTTTACGTGCGTGCGCATCAGGCGCTACCGCATAGCCCGGCGACGATTTTCGCCGGCATGAATATTGGCGTGGTGTGCCTGGGTGCGCTGGTCGGCGTGCTGGTGTTTGGCGAAAAGACCAGCGTGTGGAATCGGCTTGGCCTGGCGCTGGCGGTGGTGGCGATAGCCTTGATTGCGCGCGGGACGTTTTGAGGGTTTCTGCTGATCTGGAGCAACAGCAAAGGCACCCCTCCCCGACCCTCCCCTTGCCTGCGGCAAAGGGAGGGAGAAAAACTGCCCCCTCCCCTTCGCTACGCGAAAGGGAGGGTTGGGGAGGGGTGCTCTTAAGCTTCTAGCTTCCAGCTCTCAGCCTTACGGCTCAAACCCCAGCAACAACGGATCATGATCCGAGCTGCGCCACGGTCCCGGCACATTGCGGCCCTGATAACCAACCTCATCCGCCTCATCGGCATTGATATGCCACTCGGCTGCGCCCTTCAGCCGTGCGGCCATGCCCGGGCTCAGCAAGGCGTGGTCCAGGCGGCCGGTCAAACTGTTGTAGACATAGCTGTAAGGCTGCTGCACACCGGCCACCTTGAACGCGTCCTGCCAGCCATCGGCATTCAAGGTACGGATCGGGTCTTCCATCGCATAGGCGTTGAAGTCGCCCAGCAACACCGCATCACGGCTGCCGCTACCGGTCGGGTCGCCCTGCAACCAGCTGTGCAGCAGCTTGGCTGACTCGACGCGGGTGGCGTTCCAGCAGCCCTGGCCATCATTACGATCGGCATCATCGCCGATCGCTTCCGAGCAGCCCTTGGACTTGAAGTGGTTGGCCACCACCACGAACGGGGTGCCCTTGCGGCCCATGCGGAAGGCCTGCGCCAGCGGCACGCGGCTGCGTTCGCCAAACGGCTCGCGCTCCAGCACTGCCGGCTTGCCGACCGGGCTCACCCTTGAAGCGCGGTAGATGATGCCGACGCGGATCGGGTTGTCGCCCGGACCCTTGCCGGCATCGACGAAGCGCCAATCGCCATCCTTGCCCTGCGCGGCATTGAGCGCGCGCACCAGCTGATCGATTGCCGAGCCCGGGCCGTAGCCATCGTTCTCCAGCTCCATCAGCGCGGCAACGTCGGCATTGAGGCTGCCGATGGTGGTGATCAGCTTGGCCTGCTGTGCGGCCTGCTGCTCGGCGGTCTTGGCGCCACGCAGGGTCGGATAGCCGCCGCCCTTGCCGTCGCCATTGAAGTAATTTTCCAGATTGAACGCGGCAATGCGCAGGCCACCGGCCACCGTTGGTGGCTGCTGCGGGCGTTCGGCATCCACGCTCAGCGGTGCGGTCAGCTGCAGGCGATAACCGCCGTCGAAACGCTGGTCGACGATGCCCTGCACGTCGCGCAGCTGCGCGCCGCTGCGCAGCAACTGGTCGGGCGTCAGATAGGAAACCGCACCCGGATCGCGCTTGCCGCTGGCATCGTCCAGACGCAGGCGACGGCGGTTGTTGTCGGCAATCACCGCCGCCTGTTCCGGGCTGCCGGCGGCGGCCACTTCGCTGGGCTGCCACAGGCGGCCGCCGAAGGCAGCGGTCAGTTCGCCATAGCGCGAGAGCTGGTCCTGGCCGGCCACGGTCAGGCCGGCCGGAATGCGCACCTGCATGCCTTCCAACGCCTCCCAGTTGGCCGGTACATCGGTCAACACCAGCGCCACCGGTACGGGCCGCGCTGCAGCCGGGATGACGGTCTGCGCCTGCAGCGTGGTCAGGCCCTGATCGCTTTTGCCGGCGGCCTGCTCCTCGACGTTGCCGGTAATGCGCAGCCACTGGCCGACCTGCACGGCCTGCTCCTTGTGCAGGACCACGAACAGGGCATCTGACGTATTGGCATCGCCGTCGCCGGCGTCCTGCACGAAGATGCCACCCAGGCCATCACGCATGTCGGCGGTCACCGCGCCCTCGATGGTGACGGTCTTGCCCGCGTACGGGCTGTGGTCGGTCGTGCCCTGCACGCTGCCGATCGGCAGTACGGCGGTCTTGGCGGGGGCGGCCAGCGCCGCGCCGGAACAGGCGGCAGCCAAGGCCAGGGCAAGCAACGTAGGGGTACAACGCATGGACGCACTCCGGGGAAGACGAAAACACAAAGCGCCGCCCTGCTGGGGCGGCGCCGGCTATTCTGCAGCAATCAGGTCTGTTGCCAGCTGCGTGAGTCTGGCGGCTTTCTATTTCAGATTGGACAGCATCCAGTCCACGGCGGCGTGGATCTGCTCCTCGCTGAGCCCGGCATTGCCACCCTTGGGCGGCATGATGCCGCCGTCCGGACCGGTATAGCCCTCGATGGCGTGCTTGTAGAGGGTGTCCTTGCCTTGTGCCAGGCGCTGGTCCCAGTGGCTGTGGTCCAGGGTCGGCGCCTTGCCAACACCCGTGGTGTGGCAGGCGGTGCACAGGTTGTCGAAGATGGTCTTGCCGTCGAGGGTGCCGCCATAGGCACCGCTGGCGGCGGCAGCTGCGGCGGCCGCAGCGGAGGCGGCGGCCTGCGCCGACGCACCGGTGGCACCGGCATACACCGCACCGATCGGCGCGATGCGATCCTCGATGCGTTTGGTCGCGGTCGGCGAGACTTCCTTGGGAATGACGTGCTGCAGGTAGGACGCGAAGATGATCAAGCCAATCGTGATGACGGCCAGGATGGCGATCACGATGGAAAAGCGCTTCAGGAACTCAAGGTCGTAATTCCGCACGTCTCATCACCCCGGGCGAGTTGTCGGTGGACCAGCAGCTGCTGGGCGAGTATAGACCAGCGTCCGCCCGCTCCCGCAATGCCCTGAACACGCGCAGATGTGCGGCATTGCAGCATCCAATCGCAGTGTCAGCGCTTATTGCGGCAACGCTGCACCGGCAGCGCGCAGGCACAGCGCACCGATCGCCGTGACCAGGTGTTCGCCATCACGCAGGCCATCGCGGCTGGGTGCGGTGGGGCCAACCAGCGCCTCGGTGAAGGCACCGACGATGCAGGCCGCGCTGATATCCAGATCCTGTGCGGGCAGTTCACCGGCACGCACGCCGTCTTCGAGGATGCGCTTGAACACATCACCGAACAGACGCCGGCAGCGGATGCGCTCGGCTTCCACTTCCGGGTCCACCGGTTCGGCGATGAAGGCATAGGCCAGGCCCGGCCCGGCCATCGCGCGGCGCACGAACGAGGCCACTGCCCGCTGCAGCCGCTCCGGTGCAGGCAAGGGCTCATCGGCGATGGCGGCCAGGATTTCCAGCTCGTGCTCCACGGCGAAGGTCAGCACCTCGACGAACAGCTCGGCCTTGGACGGGAAGTGGCGGTAGATCAGCCCGGTCGACACCCCCGCCTCGGCCGCCACCGCGGTGATTGGCGCGTTGCGATAGCCGCCTGCCGCGACCAGCCGCCGGGCCGCGACCAGGATCCGCTCGCGGTTGCCCGCCAGCCGTTTTTCCATCAATTCCGAGCGCTTGTAAGCCATTTGTTGATTCTATGTTCAATTTTTGAATTTGTATTCACTTTTTACCCGGGAGCCGCTAGGCTGCGCGCAAACGCCCGTGCCGACGGCCTGCCCGTCCCCCCAACCCGGTGCGCCCCTTATCGCCAAGCAGTACCGGAGCCAGCCATGCACGTCCCCACCCTGAATTTTGATCTGGGCGAAGAAATCGACATGTTGCGCGAAAGCGTGGCGCAGTTTGCCGCCGCCCACATCGCGCCGCTGGCCGCCGAAGCCGACGCCAGCAACCACTTCCCCAACCAGCTCTGGCGCCAGCTTGGCGAACAGGGCCTGCTGGGTATGACCGTGGAAGAAGAATACGGCGGCAGCGGCATGGGCTACCTGGCGCATGTGGTGGCGATGGAGGAAATCTCGCGCGCCTCCGGCGGCATCGGCCTGTCCTATGGCGCACATTCCAACCTGTGCCTCAACCAGCTGCGCAAGAACGCCAGTGAAGCGCAGAAGCACAAATACCTGCCCAAGCTGTGCAGCGGCGAACACGTCGGCGCACTGGCGATGAGCGAGCCGGGTGCCGGTTCGGACGTGGTGTCGATGAAGCTGCGCGCCGAGCTGCGCGGTGACCACTACGTGCTCAACGGCAACAAGATGTGGATCACCAATGGTCCCGATGCCGACGTGTTGGTGGTCTACGCCAAGACCGACCTGGACGCCGGTTCGCGCGGCATCACCGCCTTCATCATCGAAAAGGGCATGAAGGGCTTCACCACCGCGCAGAAGCTGGACAAGCTCGGCATGCGCTCGTCCAACACCTGCGAGCTGGTGTTCCAGGACTGCGAAGTGCCGGTCGAGAACGTGCTGGGCAGCGTGGGCGGCGGAGTCAAGGTGTTGATGTCCGGCCTGGATTACGAGCGCGTGGTGTTGTCCGGTGGCCCATTGGGGCTGATGTCTGCGGCGCTGGATGTGGTGCTGCCGTATGTGCATGAGCGCAAGCAGTTCGGCGAAGCGATCGGCAGCTTCCAGCTGATCCAGGCCAAGCTGGCAGACATGTACGTCGGCCTCAATGCCTGCCGCGCCTATGTGTATGCCGTGGCCAAGGCCTGCGACCAGGGCCGCACCACCCGCCAGGACGCGGCAGGCGCGATCCTGTACTCGGCCGAGAAGGCGACCTGGGCGGCTGGTGAAGCGATCCAGATCCTCGGCGGCAATGGCTATATCAACGAGTACCCGGCTGGTCGTTTGTGGCGCGATGCCAAGTTGTATGAGATTGGTGCCGGCACTTCCGAGATCCGCCGCATGTTGATTGGGCGCGAGTTGTTCCAGAAGACCGCATAAGTGACGCAACCCAGAATCATGACGAAATAGAAGCCCCTCTCCCGCCCGCGGGAGAGGGGTTGGGGTGAGGGGAGGCTTCTAGCAAGCAGACCCAGTGCTTTAAAAGCTCCCCTCATCCGCCCCTGCGGGGCACCTTCTCCCGCAGGCGGGAGAAGGGACGCAACAGCAACAGCAGAGCGACGGCAAAAGCCAAGCAAAAGCCAAGCAAGAGCAAAGCAAGAGAAAGCAAGAGCCAAGCAAGAGCAACAGCAACAGCAACAGCAAAAGCAAAAGCAAAAGCATCAACCCTGCCGCCATGTTTCCGCGCGCAGATAAGCTCCAGAATCCAGGACCTCGGCCATGACCGTACTCACCTCCCAGCTGCAACCCGGCAGTGACAGCTTCGAAGCCAACCGCGCCGCGATGCAGGCCCAGGTCGACGACCTGCGCGCAACGCTGGAAGCCACAGCGCGCGGCGGCAGCGATGCAGCCCGGGCCAAGCACAGTGCGCGCGGCAAGCTGCTGGTGCGCGAGCGTATCGATGCCTTGCTCGATCCCGGCAGCCCGTTCCTGGAAGTCGCGCCGCTGGCTGCGCACGGCATGTATGCCGATCCGGTACCCGGCGCCGGCATGGTCGCCGGCATCGGCCGCGTCTCCGGGGTGGAATGCCTGATCGTCGCCAACGATGCCACGGTCAAGGGCGGCACCTATTACCCGGTGACGGTGAAGAAGCATCTGCGTGCGCAGGAAATCGCCCAGCAGAACCGCCTGCCCTGCATCTACCTGGTCGACTCCGGTGGTGCCTTCCTGCCACTGCAGGATGAAGTCTTCCCCGACCGCGATCATTTCGGCCGCATCTTCTACAACCAGGCCAATCTGTCGGCCCAGGGCATTCCGCAGATCGCCTGCGTGATGGGCAGCTGCACCGCCGGCGGTGCCTATGTGCCGGCGATGAGCGATGAGACCGTCATCGTCAAGGAACAGGGCACCATCTTCCTCGGCGGCCCGCCGCTGGTGAAGGCCGCCACCGGTGAAGTGGTCAGCGCCGAAGAACTCGGCGGTGCCGACGTGCATACGCGCATCTCGGGTGTTGCCGACCATATGGCCGACAACGATCTGCAGGCGCTGGCGCGGGTGCGTTCCATCATCGCCAACTTGAACTGGCGCAAGCCCGATGCAGGCGTTGCGCTGCAGGCCAGCGAGGCGCCGCTGCTTGATGCGCATGAACTTTATGGCGTGATTCCCGCCGATACGCGCAAGCCCTACGACGTGCGGGAAGTGATCGCACGCATCGTCGATGGTTCGCGTTTCGATGAATTCAAGCCGCGCTATGGCAACACCTTGGTCACCGGTTTCGCGCATGTGCGTGGCCATCCGGTCGGCATCATCGCCAACAACGGCATCCTGTTCTCGGAGTCGGCGCTGAAGGGCGCGCACTTCATCGAGCTGTGCTGCCAGCGCAACATCCCGTTGCTGTTCCTGCAGAACATCACTGGCTTCATGGTCGGCCGCAAATACGAGCATGGCGGTATTGCCAAGGATGGTGCGAAGCTGGTCATGGCGGTGGCCAATGCACGCGTGCCGAAGTACACGGTGGTGATCGGTGGTTCGTTCGGTGCCGGCAATTACGGCATGTGCGGTCGGGCCTACTCGCCGCATTTCCTGTGGATGTGGCCGAACGCGCGCATCGGGGTGATGGGTGGTGAGCAGGCGGCCAGTGTGTTGGCCACGGTCAAGCGTGATGGTATCGAGGCCAAGGGTGGGGCGTGGTCGGCCGAGGAAGAAGATTCATTCAAGCAGACGATCCGTGATCAGTTCGAGTCGCAGGGTCATCCGTATTATGCGAGTGCGCGTTTGTGGGATGACGGGGTGATTGATCCGGCAGATACGCGACGGGTGCTTGGTCTGGCCTTGGCTGCCAGTCTCAATGCGCCTGTGCAGGACACGCGGTTTGGTGTGTTCCGGATGTGATGCGCATGCAGTCCCTTCTCGAGACAACGTCAGGAGCAAGGGCTTTCACTCCCCTACGGGGAGCGAGTCACTTTTCTTTGCTTGTGCAAAGAAGAAGTAACCAAAAGAAAGCACACCCTGCCTACGCGCCCAACACGCTGCGCGTGCCGGGTGCACTCCACCGGTGGGATTTTTCGACACGACATCCCTGTCGTGGCGAAAAACGATGTGCATCCTTGCACGTCGCCCTTCGGGTATTTCCCACCGGCTCCGTCGCTGCGGAAGGGGCCCGTAAAGCCAATGCAAGAGCGAAAGCAACAACAACGGCGAAAGCCCTTGGCTCCTCACCTGCCCGCGCGGCACATCGTGGATAAGACAATGTTCAATAAAATCCTGATCGCCAATCGTGGTGAAATTGCCTGCCGCGTTATTGCTACCTGCCGTCGCCTGGGTATCGCTACCGTCGCGGTGTACTCGGATGCTGACCGCTATGCGCGGCATGTTCGTCTGGCTGACGAGGCTATCCATATTGGTGCCGCGCCCGCTGCCGAGAGTTATCTGCGCGCCGAGGTCATTCTCGAAGCCGCGCGGCGCAGCGGTGCGCAGGCTATCCATCCTGGTTATGGATTCCTGTCCGAGAATGCTGGCTTCGCGCGTGCCTGTGATGCTGCTGGCATCGTCTTCATTGGACCGCCGGCCAGCGCCATCGATGCGATGGGTGACAAGAGTTCAGCCAAGGCCTTGATGCAGACTGCCAACGTGCCGCTGACGCCGGGCTATCACGGTGAGCGGCAGGAGCCGGAATTCCTGCGCGCGCAGGCCGATGCGATTGGCTATCCGGTGCTGATCAAAGCCAGCGCTGGTGGTGGCGGCAAGGGCATGCGCAAGGTCGAGGCCAGCGCCGACTTCGAGGCTGCACTGGCCAGCTGCCAACGCGAGGCGCAGGCCTCGTTCGGCAATGCCCATGTTCTAGTGGAGAAGTACGTCGAGCGTCCGCGCCATATCGAGATCCAGGTGTTCGGCGATAGTCACGGCAACGTGGTCTATCTGTTCGAGCGCGACTGCTCGGTGCAACGCCGCCATCAGAAAGTGTTGGAAGAAGCACCTGCGCCTGGCATGACTGCCGAACGTCGCGCTGCGATGGGCAAGGCGGCAACCGACGCCGCACGTGCGGTGGGCTATGTCGGAGCTGGCACGGTGGAGTTCATTGCCGGACCGGATGGCGATTTCTATTTCATGGAAATGAACACCCGCCTGCAGGTCGAGCATCCGGTCACCGAGTTGATCACCGGCACCGACCTGGTCGAATGGCAGCTGCGCGTGGCCGCAGGCCAACCCTTGCCGAAGACGCAGGAGCAGTTGCAGATCCACGGCCATGCGATCGAGGCGCGGCTCTACGCCGAAGACGCCGACCGTGGCTTCCTGCCCTCCACGGGCACACTGCGCCATCTGCGCTTGCCGCAGCCCAGCGCCAATGTGCGCGTGGATGCCGGTGTTGAACAAGGCGATGCGATCACGCCGTACTACGACCCGATGATCGCCAAGCTGATCGTCTGGGACGTGGACCGTGCCAGTGCCCTGCAACGCATGCAGCAGGCTTTGGCGCAGTGCCAGGTCGTCGGCGTCACCACCAATGCCGCTTTCCTGCGCCGGCTGGTGCTGACCGACTCGTTCCGCACCGCCAACCTCGATACCGCCCTGATCGAACGTGAGCGTGAGGCCTTGGACATCCACCACATCGCTGCCAGCGACAACGAGTGGGCGCTTGCCGCCGTGCTGGCAGTAAGCAATGAGGTTACGCACGACAACGACGCATCACCGTGGGCCATCGCCGACAGCTGGCGCCTGACTGGTCCAGCGGCACGCTCGGTGACGCTGGAATTCCTTGACCAGCGCAAGCAGCTGCAGGTGCGCGAAAGCGCGAACGGCTGGCAGGTACAGATCAGCGACACATGGATCGCCGTGACTGGAAAGACCAACGGCACGGGTTACGCCCTGCAGCTGGGCGATCACCTGCAGCGTGGCACCGCAGTCCGCGAAAGCAATACGCTCCATCTTTTCGGCAACGACCAACAGCAGCGCTTCAACATCCACGACCCGGTTGCGGAGGCCGACAACAGCACCGATCACGGCGGCAGTCTGCTGGCACCGATGCCAGGCCGCGTTGTCACCCTGCTCGTGCAGCCCGGCGCTACCGTCAGCCGCGGCACGCCGCTGCTGGTGATGGAAGCGATGAAGATGGAACACACCCTGCAGGCGCCGGCCGACGGCACCGTGCACGGCTTCCGCGCCAAGGCCGGGGACCAGGTGGCCGATGGTGCCGTGCTGGTGGATTTCGAGGCTGACCAGGGCGATCCCGGGACACGCGGGACCGCCAGCTAAGCAAGCGATTCCCTCTCCCAGATATGCCCGCCCGGATCCAGCTCATCAGTGCGCATCGTCTGGGCCCGCCAACCAAATCCGCAGACCGCGAAGACACCATCGACCATGGGATCGAACTGCAGGACTGACTCAGCCTCGACTTCGTTGATGGCTGCGGTGACAAACGCGCCAAGTCCGCGCTTCGTGGCCGCGGCGTAAAGCGCCTGCGAAATGTGTCCTGCTTCCAGGCTCACCGCGCGGTAGGCCTTTGCGTGGCGCCTGTACTTCCAGAAGTTGCGCTGAAACCGGCATACCAATATCACCAGCACATGTGCATCGGCAAACCAGTGCTGGCCGGCCAATAGCTGGTCGGTGAATCGTCCGAGTCCATCGGGCTGGACAGGTGTCCGCGCGAGCTCGTGCGCCACAGCATGATAGTGGTAGATCCCCGGTTCAAGCCCTTGCACGTCCCTAGCCACGACATATGCTTCCAGCGGGTGCATACCACCGGCGGACGGGACATTTTTCTTAAGGAAGCGCACACCTGGCTCGCTTTCCACGACCTCCTGAGCCATCAGTACGTCCTGCAACATGGCCGCGACGATGGTCAGTGCAAGCGGCCGCTGCAGATCGTAGTTTCGACAGGTCACGCGTTGCATGAGCAATGCTCCGTCAACGCTGTTCTCAACCCGCGGCAACGCGACAGCACCGACCTGGCGAGTCGGCGCCTCCAATGGTGGGCGACCAAACTGCCGCACAAGATCTTCAGCAGTCACCATGTCCCGCCTTTCCATGTCATCAACGCTGTCGATTCCAGACCAACGCGAATGCCGGTGTTGAATCGCTGATAGCGGCCACCAATGCCCCGCTCTTACACGTTGATCGGACTGCCACACCATCGAGGATGCATCATCATCCAGGAGCAGCAGGCCAAGTCCAACCAGCATTTCCACCTGACTGAGCTGCGGTTCTGCCGTAGGCATCGCCTGCCATTGTTCGGCACTGCAACCGAGCAGGAACACACATGCATCCACATCGAGACTGCACACCTGGTCGATATGCGCGGCATACACCCGTATCTGCATCTGGTAATGGAGGCCGATATCGCCCGACAGCAATCTCTGTAGCGAAACAGACGGGCGCTCCTCGGGCAGGACGGCCAACGCGTGACAACGACGATATTTCATGGAACCCACTTCCCCAATTCCGGCCCTCATTCTCGCAAGCGGCATGCGAGCTGTCGCCAATGTTCAAAAGGCGAGCCAAACCATCGACCGAGCCCAGAAATAACTCAAGATACTGTTGCGCACACCGCTATAGCACAAGGCCCTTATGCATCGGACGCAGTAGTGACCACTCCTTTCAACCATTTCATGGCGACGACTGATGAGCACCGAAAAAGCCCCCCTTTCAACTGAAGATGCAATCAAGCTGCTGGACCTGCTCTGCACCGACGATGCATTCCGCGAAGCCTTCGCCGCTGACCCTGCCTCAGCCATGTTGCAGATCAGCCCGGATGCAGGCTATTCCAGCTGTGATTGCACACCTGTAACCGTTCTGGCCGACAAGGAAGAATTCAAGCGGGCCCGTGATGCATTGGTGCAACACCTTGCCGCCGTACCTGCATTCCGCAATCCGCATTGCTTCGTTCTTGGCCAGACCGAAAGCGCGGTTCAGCGCAAACCCAGCCCCTGACGCGCAAGTCACCGTTGGCGGGCGGCTTGAACGTCCGCCACATTGCGCGCCATCAACGCATAAGTGCCTGCATTTTCTGCATAAGCCAGGCCACGCTGACGCGACAACCACTGCCGCTCACGCTCAGCCAGCACTGCATTGCCGCGCTGCTGGTACGCCTGCTCTAGCAGCACATGCACCTGGATCAATTCGGTCCCGTCCAACTGCGCTTCCAACATATCCACCGCAGCGCTTTCCTTCCTGGACGCCAGCTCAGCGCCGGCCGCTATCACCAGCATCAATTGTTTCGCCCGACGCTCCGCTATGTGCTGCACCAGGGCATCAAGACGAGGAAACCAGTTCCTTACCACGCCACCGTGCCCGGAGCGCTGTGCAAGATACAGCGTGGCAGCCGTCATGAAGGCCCATTCCGCGCGATCACTCCCGCTAGCCTGGCGGGCGCTGTCGTACTGCGCCTTCAGCTGTTGCTCGAACACTGCAGCCGATGCCGGGGCCCCCGCATCCAGCTGTGCCGATAGCTGCTGCAGCGGGAAGATGCTGCACACATGGCCCCTGGTGGTGCAGAGTTTCTGCGCCTTGGCGGTTTGCAGCAGGGCTTCAGTTGGATCACCATCGCCTATTTGGATAGAGATCCGGTGCAACCACGAGAACATGCTTGTTTCTGGCAGCTTGGCCAGTAGCTGCTGCGCAGCATCGAAGTCGCCGCGCGCGCCCATGACCGCCGCCGCCTCACTATCCAGCTCAGCCTGAGGCGCCGACACTGCATCGCGAAACCATTTCTCTGCTTCCTCCAGCTTGTTCTGAGCCAGGAGGATGCGGGCAAGCTGCCTGAATGCATATCCACGCAACGGATTCTGCGGGACAGCAGCCTTGCGCGCGGCAAGCTCTGCTTCGGCATAGCGCCCAAGGGAGAAGAGAGCGTACGCCTGGGCGTCATGCGCAGCATGGTAGTCAGGGTACAGGTCACCAAGCAGCTTCCACTTGAATGCGACATCGGTGAAGTCAACGGCGTCCAACTCGGACATCCATGCATCAAGATAGAGGCTGTCGCGGGGAGTCAGTCGGTCCCGATGCTTTGCGGCTTCAGCCATCAGCTCCCGCGAACTGGCAAAGTCACCGCGCGAATATACAACCCGCATCTGCGCAAGATAGGCAGCGGAAAAGTCTGGATCAAGCCGCGTGGCCTGCTCCAGGTACGCAAATGCATCATCCTTGCGATCTTCCGCATAGGCATCGATGCCCGCGGCGTACGCATGCAAAGCATCCAGGCTACCGGTTGCAACCCTCGGCAGCGGAATCGAACGTTGGCCAAAGTCGCCCATGGCCTCGCCCAACCTCAAACGCATCGCACCGGCCACCTTGTCCACCGATTCCAAGGCAGATTCCAAACCACGGCCCTCGGCATACTCCGAGTAGACCACCTGCCCCGTGCTTGGATCCAACGCCTCCAGACTCACTCGCAACTGACCATGCACTTCCATCACGGAAGGTATCAACACTGCGCGTGCGCCGTCGCGGATGGCGACCTCCTTGGCCACCCGCCGATCCAGCAGTTGTGATGAGCCAAGCCGCATCTGCTGCAGTGTTTCCCGCACTTTCAGGTCGCTGAGGACATTCACGTGCTTTGATTGCTCAAGACTGATGCGCAATGCTTGCTGCAGCGCATCGTCCAGCACCAGATTGCCGGTGTTGTTGGTGAAATCCGCAATCACAACCCAATCGCGCTCGCCAAATGCGATGGCCGGCTCCGGCCGCACCATGACCCATGCGAGTACCGCCAATGCCACCACCAGTGCGACTTCGGCAGCCAGCGCCAGTGGCCGTCGCCACAATGGCAGCGTGCGCCATGCCTTGCTGGAGCGAGCAGGCATGCGCAATGGGGCGCGGCCCCCGATCCCCACTTCAAATACTTCCTGCGGCGTAGGCAGCCCCTTGAAGTACCAGCGTCCATGCGACTTCCACTGTAGATCAGCACCGCGGTCACCCAGTTCACGCTGGTTGGCACGCAGCAAGGCTTCAGCCACTGCCGACATCAAGATCTGGTTTGGTCTCGCCAGCGCCATAAGACGAGCCGCGGTGGGTTTGGCGACGCCTTCCACGTCCAGCGGTTTGGCACCAGCGGCAACTGCATCTTCATCATTTCTCCAGAACAGCAAGTCACCTACGTGGATGCCGATGCGCGCCTGCAGTGGCAGCTTGCGCTCCTTCCCAATTTCAACAAGCACATCCAGGTAGTCCAACGCGAAACCAAGCCCCTGCGTAGGCACATCGAACAACAGGAACATGCCGTCGGAACGATCAATCAGCCGCCCATTCCAGCGCTGCAGCAGCTGCAGAGCGCGGACATCCAGCGCTCGAAACAGCTCGGCAGCCGCCGCATCGCCAATCCGCGCCGTCAGCGCCACCGAATCACATAGATCAGTCAGTACCAGCGTCTTGAGCCGGCGATCAGATGAAGGTGCGTCAGGCTCGCTGGACATGATCTACCCCGGACAACGCAGAGTCGTCGGACTCCTCCAGGAACCACTGCGCGCGATTCCCACCCTCGCGCTTTGCCAGGTACAGCGCCTGGTCCGCGCGCGAATAGGCGTCGTTCCAGTGGTGGTCCTGATCGATCAACACCATGCCGATGCTCAACGAGCAGGCGCCGACCGCCGCACCGGGATAGGCAATCAAGTGGCGCATCGCTTCCAGCACAAAGTCGGCGGTGCGCGGCAGGCTCTCGGCGTCTGCCTCCATCAGCAGTACACAGAACTCGTCGCCGCCCAGGCGGCAGGCGAGATCGTCCTTGCCGGTCACCGAGCTGAGAATGCGGCCGAAGCACTGCAGGGCGTGGTCGCCGGCCAGGTGACCGTAAGAGTCGTTCAGGCCCTTGAAGTCGTCGCAGTCCAGCAACAACAGCCCCTGCGGCCGATGGCCGGAGCGATGCGCCTTCTGCAGGTAGGCGGTCAGCGCGCGGCGATTGCTGAGCCCGGTCAGGTCATCGCTATAGACCAGCTCGCGGGTGTGGTGCAGTTCGTGGTTGGCGCTGTACAGGTTGCCCAGCGCGGTCTCCAGCTCGTGGTTGCGACGGCTGAGCTGGGCAATCAGGCGCTGCTCACTGGACACCACGCGTGACAGGGTACGGCGCAGGAAGAACACCACCATCGCCGGGTCTTGGTCGATCAGGCGGTGGAAATTCTCGTGGGTGATCTCCAGCAGCACGCTGTCGCAGCTGGCGCGCGCATCACAGGAACGCGGATGGCGCTCGATCAGCAGGCCAAGCTCGCCGAAGAAGTCATTGCAGCCCATCGGCTTTGGCGCCAGGCCGGCGCCGAAATCCAGGCTGATGGTGCCACTGACAATGATGAACATCGAGCTGCCCAGGTCGCCACGGCGGAACAGCACCTGCTCGGCCTGCAACGTACGGCGAACGCCGAATTCGGAGAACAGCGCGAACTCCACCGGTGACAGCTGCGTGCGCAGCACAGTGCCTCCCGCCGACGCAGCGACGGAAAGTTCAGACTCCAGTGCCAGACCCCCTGTTCCCATGCCGCTCATTCCCTGCCCCATGGACTGCCCGTCCATGCCAGACGAGTGATCTCGCGAGCCTATCATCAAAGTATGCGGTTTGGTGCGCTCCCGAGACCATTTGCTGCCGGGTCAAGCGCAAAAAAAGAAGGGGCTCGTAAGAGCCCCCTTGGAAACGACCTCGTCAGCGCCCTCAGGCAGCTTCTTCAGTCTGGAACTGTTCCTCCTCGGTGGACCCGGTCAGCGCGGTCACGCTGGAGGCGCCGCCCTGGATCACCGTGGTCACGTCGTCGAAGTAGCCGGCGCCCACTTCCTGCTGGTGCGAGACGAAGGTGTAACCCTTTTCACGGGCAGCGAATTCCGGCTCCTGCACCTGCTCCACGTAATGGCGCATGCCTTCACCGCGGGCGTAGTCGTGGGCGAACTTGAAGGTGTTGAACCAGTTGATGTGGATGCCGGCCAGGGTGATGAACTGGTACTTGTAGCCCAGCGCGGCCAGCTCGTCCTGGAACTTGGCGATGGTCTTGTCGTCCAGGTTCTTCTTCCAGTTGAACGAGGGCGAGCAGTTGTAGGACAGCAGCTTGCCGGGGCTGGCGGCATGCACGGCCTGGGCGAACTCACGGGCGAAGCCCAGGTCCGGGGTGCCGGTTTCGCACCACACCAGATCCGCGTGGGGTGCGTAGGCAACGCCACGGCTGATCGCCTGTTCCAGGCCGTTCCTGACCTTGTAGAAGCCCTCGCTGGTGCGCTGGCCGGTGATGAACGGCGTGTCGTTCGGGTCGAAGTCGCTGGTCAGCAGGTTGGCGGCTTCGGCATCGGTACGCGCCAGCACGATGGTCGGCACGCCCAGCACGTCAGCGGCCAGACGGGCGGCCGACAGCTTCTGGATCGCCTCCTGGGTCGGCACCAGCACCTTGCCGCCCATGTGGCCGCACTTCTTCACCGCCGCCAACTGGTCCTCGAAATGCACCGCGGCGGCGCCGGCAACGATCATGTTCTTCATCAGCTCATAGGCGTTCAACACGCCACCGAAACCGGCCTCGCCATCAGCAACGATCGGCAGGAAGAAGTCGATCGCATCCTCGGCCTTGACCTTGCCGTCGATGATGTTCTTCCACTGGATCTCATCGGCGCGCTGGAAGGTGTTGTTGATGCGGCGGACCATGGTCGGCACCGAGTCGTAGGCGTACAGCGACTGGTCCGGGTACATGGTTTCGGAGGTGTTGCCGTCGGCGGCCACCTGCCAGCCGGACAGGTACACCGCTTCCAAGCCAGCCTTGGCCTGCTGCATCGCCTGGCCGGCGCTGATCGCACCGAAGGCATTGACGTAGCCCTTCTTCGAGCCGCCATTGACCAGTTCCCACAGGCGCTCGGCGCCGCGCTTGGCCAGGGTATGTTCCGGCTGCACGCTGCCACGCAGGCGCACCACGTCGGCAGCGCTGTAGGTGCGCTTCAAACCCTTCCAACGCGGGTTGCTGTCCCAGTCCTGCTGCAGGGCGTCGATCTGTTGCTGATAGGTGCTCATCGTGTCGTCCTTAAAGAGATGGTGCTTACGTAAGGGGAAGGGTCAATCGATCTGCCGGTAGGCCGGCAAGGTCAGGAACTCGGCCAGCTCGTCACCGCGGCTGAGTTGGTCGAGCAGGCCGATGGCCTGGGTGATGCGGCTGCCACCGGGCAGTGCGGAGGTGTCGCCCAGGCGCGCCGGCAAGGCGCGCAGGGTGCTGGCCAGCAGCGCGAAATCGATCGCGGTGCCGTCGTCGAGGTGCTGGTTGCCGGCATGCAGCCACTGCCAGATCTGGCTGCGGCTGATCTCGGCGGTGGCGGCGTCTTCCATCAGGTTGTGGATGGGCACGCAGCCATTGCCATCCAGCCAGGCAGCCAAGTAACGCACGCAGACTTCGACATTGTTCTCGAAGCCGGCGCGGGTGACGGTGCCGCTGCAGGGCGCTATCAGTTCATCGCGGTTGGCCTTCACGTCACGGCGCAGCACCTGATGCTGGTTCGGGCCGGACATGTGCTCATCGAAGATGGCGCGGGCCACCGGGATCAGCGCCGGGTGCGCCACCCAGGTGCCATCGTGGCCGGCGGTGACTTCGCGCAGCTTGTCGGCACGCACCCGTGCCATCGCCTGCTCATTGGCGGCGGCATCATGGTTGATCGGAATCTGTGCGGCCATGCCACCCATCGCATGCGCGCCTCGGCGGTGGCAGGTCTTGATCAGCAGTTCCGAATACGCCTTCAGGAACGGCTGGGTCATGGTCACCTGGCCGCGCTCGGGCAGCACCTTGTCGGCGTGCCTGCGGAAGGTCTTCAGATAGGAAAAGATGTAGTCCCAGCGCCCACAGTTCAGGCCGACGATGCGGTCGCGCAGCACGTACAGGATCTCGTCCATCTCGAACACCGCCGGCAGCGTCTCGATCAGCACGGTGACCTTGATCTGCCCATGCGGCAGGCACAGCATGCCTTCGATGTGCGACAGCGCGGTCTCCCACAGCGCCGCCTCTTCCATCGACTGCAGCTTGGGCAGGTAGAAGTAGGGGCCGCGGTCCTTGTCCATCAGGGTCTGCGCGTTGTGGAAGGCGAACAGCGCCGCATCGAACAGGCCACCGGCAATCGGCTGGCCATCGATCAGCACGTGCTTCTCGTCCAGGTGCCAGCCCCGCGGACGCACGATCAGCACTGCCTGCTCGTCGAACGGACGCAGCGTGTAGTGCTTGCCCGGGCCCTTGGCGGTGGCCGGCGCGGTGAAGTCCAGATCGCCGCGCACTGCCGCCTTCATCGTCTGCTGGCCGGCCAGCACATTGCGCCAGGTCGGCGAGGTCGAATCCTCGAAGTCGGCCATGAACACCTTGGCGCCGGAGTTCAGCGCATTGATGACCATCTTCGGATCGGTCGGGCCGGTGATCTCGACGCGCCGGTCCTGCAACGCGGCCGGGATCGGCGCCACGCTCCAGTCCTCCTCACGGATGGCGCGGGTATCGGCGCGGAAATCCGGCAGGCCGCCCTGGTCGAAGAAAGCCTGGCGCTCGCGGCGGGCTGCCAGCCGTGCCTGCCGGCCCGGCTCGACCGCACGGTGCAGCGATACGAGCAGGCCCAGCACGCCGGCCGGCAGCAGCGCGGACTGGCCGGCCAGCTGGGTGGTCAGGGTGATGCCCGGGGTCGGGCGAGGGGCGGACTGCTGGGCAACGACTGCGTGGGCGACGGCGGACATCGGAGGTACCTGCGTATGTCGGGGACTCCAACGTGCCGCCGCAGGGAGGTATTTAACAAAACAGTTTTTGCAATGTTACCTATAAGTTGTGCTAATACTAACTTCAACATGCCCACCAAGACGCCCGTAACCCCGCGTTTTTCCTACAAGTCTGATCGGCTCAAGCCGCTGCGGGCGTTCCTGCAGACGGTGCGCCTGGGCTCGGTTTCGCGCGCCTCGGAAGCACTTTTTGTCAGCCAACCGGCGGTGAGCCTGCAGCTGCAGGCGCTGGAGCGGGAGTTGGGAGTGGTGTTGTTCGAGCGCAGCGGGCGCCGCCTGGTGCCCACCCGCGAGGGCCAGCTGCTGTACGACATGGCGCAGCCACTGGTGGAAAGCCTGGACGGGCTGCTGCCGCGCTTCCGCGAGAAGGTCAGCGGGCTGGATGCAGGCGAGCTCAATATCGCGGCAAATTCGTCGACCATCCTCTATCTACTACCCAAGATCGTCGAAAACTTCCGAAAACTTCACCCGGACGTGCGCCTGACCCTGCACAACGCAATCAGCGCCGACGGCACCGACCTGCTGCGCAGCGACGCCGCCGACTTGGCCATCGGCTCGATGATGGATGTGCCAGCTGACCTCAGCTACGCCCCGGTCTACCGCTTCGACCAGGTATTGATCACCCCGCCCGACCACCCGCTGGCGAAGAAGAAAAACCTGAGCCTGGAAGACCTGTCGCCGTGGCCGCTGATCCTTCCACCACGTCGGCAGATCACCTGGCGACTGGTTGACCTGGTGTTCCAGCAGCACCGCGTGCCCTACACGGTGGCGCTGGAGGTTGGTGGCTGGGAGGTGATCAAGCAGTACGTGGCAATGGGCATGGGCATCAGCATCGTCACCGCCCTGTGCCTGAACGACAGCGACCGCGGCAAGCTGGCGACGCGGGCGATGAGTGATTACTTCCCCTCGCGCAGCTATGGCGTGGTGGTGCGACGGGGCAAGGTGCTGTCGCCGCAGGCAAGGGCATTCGTGGAGCTGATCCAGCCGGATCTGTTTGCGCCGCGGCAGTACGACGATACCGGGCATTCGGAGCGTTAGGCCGAGCACCGGAAGCTGGCTCCGCGGAAGTTGGTCGACGACACCCCAGCCGCCTAGACTGCAGTCATGTCTTTGGAACTCCGCCACCTGCGCTATTTTCTGGCCGTTGCCGACACCTTGCACTTCGGTCGTGCTGCGGAACGTCTTGGCATGTCGCAGCCGCCACTCAGCCAGCAGATCAGGCAACTGGAAACCCTGCTCGATGCACAACTGTTCGTGCGCAGCCATCGCCGCGTGCAGCTCACAGCAGCAGGCGAAGTACTGCTGGAACAAGCACGCGACATCCTGCAACGCGTGGACAAGGCCGTCGATACGGTACAGCGCGTACAACGTGGCGAAAGCGGCGAACTGCGCATCGGCCTGACCCGTGCAACGCCGCTGTCACCGCAGATTCCGCGTGCGATATTCGCCTATCGCCAGCAGCACCCGCAGGTGCAGATGCAACTGCGGGAAATGAACAGCCTGCGCCAGATCGATGCCTTGCTCGCGGACGAACTGGACGTGGGCATCATCCGCAAGCGCGTACTGCCGGACGAACTGGTTGCACAGCACCTGTTCGACGATCCCTTGGCGCTCGTCGTGCATGCAAGCCACCCTGCATTGCGCGGCAAGGATCCTGTAACCACACGGTTGTCGTTGAAGCAATTCGCACTCGACCCGTTTGTCGGCTTCTCACGTGATTCGGGCGCAGGCATCCACGACCATGTGATCACCCTGTGCCGCAATGCCGGTTTCAGCCCACGCATCGTGCAGGAAGCGGGCGAGTCATCGACCTTGATCAGTCTGGTCGCTGCCGGGCTTGGCGTATGCGTACTGCCCTCTTCGTGCAGCCATATCCAGGTGGAGGGCGCGTGCTTTGTGGAGTTGGCGGATCGCGGTGCGGCGTCCGAGATTCAACTGGCGTGGCGGCGTGAAGCGGTGACGCCGTTGCTACGGCAGTTCATTGCGCTGTTGAAGCGGGAAGTTGCTGGTTGAGGGGTAGAGTAGCAGCGGGAGCGGGAGCGGGAGCGGGAGCAAGGGCAAAAGCAAAAGCACCCCTCCCCAACCCTCCCCTGCGCTCCGCGCAAGGGAGGGGGCGAAGCTCAGCCCCCTCTCTTTGCCGCAGGCAAGGGGAGGGTTGGGGAGGGGTGCTTCTGGCTTCTGGCTTCTGGCTTCTGGCTTCTGGCTCTCAGCTCTTCGCCTCAACCAACACCAGACCCGCCCCCAGCTCCAGCCGACGCCACAACCGCCACGCCGCACCAACACCTGCCAACGTCAGCACCAGACTGAAACCACAGACGCCGGCCCAACCCCAGTGCGTATAGAACACACCACCCACGGCACCCAAAACGCTTGAGCCCAGGTAGTACGAAAACAGATACAAGGCCGAGGCTTCTGCACGCAGTCCACCAGCACGCACGCCCACCCAACTGCTGGCCACCGAATGGCCGCCGAAGAACCCAAACGTCGCCAGCGCGATACCCATGGCCATCGCCGGCAACCACGGCATCGCCAGCAACACGATACCGGCCAGTACCAGGCCGAATGACAAGGCCAGCACCGGTCCTCGTCCCAAGCGATTGGCCAGCTGCCCCATCCACGCCGAACTGACGCTACCCACCAGATACACGGTGAAGATCAACCCGACCACGGTCTGGCTCAAGCCATACGGCGGCGCCAGCAGGTGGTAGCCAAGGAAGTTGTACAAGGTCACGAACACGCCCAGCAGCAGGAAGCCGCAGGCAAACAACCACGGCAACGCCGCATCGCGGAACAGGCCGGCAAAGCGGGCAGGCAGCTGCATCGGCTCGGCACGCTTCGCTCGGAAATGGCGCGAGGCCGGCAGCTGTGTCCACAACGCCACACTCGCCAGCAACGCGATCACACCGACGGCTGCAATGCCGGTACGCCAGCCCCAATGGTCGGACACCACGCCAGCAATCAAACGCCCGCTCATGCCGCCGACCGCGTTGCCGCCGATATACAGGCCCATCGCCAGACCCAGCGAGCGGCTGTCCATTTCCTCGACCAGCCAGGTCATCGCAACAGCTGGCACGCCACTGAGGCTCACGCCGAGCAGGGTGCGCAGCAGCAGCAAGGTGTTCCAGTCATCGGTCAGCGCGGTGCCCAGCGTCAGCAAGGCAGAAGCCAGCAGCGAAGCCACCATCACCGGGCGCCTGCCAATGCGGTCGGAGACCATGCCCGCCACCAGCATCGATACCGCCAACACGCCGGTGCTTACCGACAAGGCCAAGGCACTGCCGCCGGCGCTGATCCCGAAGTGGCTGCTGAAGCCCGGCAACAGCGGCTGCACGCAATACAGCACGCCGAAGGTAGCGAAGCCGGCCATGAACAAGGCCAGCACCGCGCGCCGGAACTCGGGCGTGCCCTGGCGGATATGGGGGAGTTCGGCTGCCGTGTTCGGCGGGGCAATTGGCGCCAATGATTCGTTGCAGCTTGCGGTGTTGCCGTGTTCGGGTTGCATTGCATCTTGGCCCCGCAACAGCAGGCCGGTTGGTTCGGAATGCGGGAAGCATGAACCTACGGATCGAGTCGATCCATAACCTGCTGTGTACGGTTTGATATCTAAAGCGTATTAATTCAGCGTCTGCAGCGCCGCAGTACTTGGAGCAAGCCTCGAAGCACATCCCTTCTCCCGCCTGCGGGAGAAGGTGCCCCGCAGGGGCGGATGAGGGGAGCTCTTGGCTTTTGGCTTTAGCTATTGATCATGGTTTTCCAGCCAGAAGCTTCCCCTCACCCCAACCCCCGCTCCGCGCCCCGGCCCTTGCGCTGGCGCAAGGACGTTCGACGGGCAACGAACCAGTGGTTCGTAAGCTGCCCCTCTCACCCCGCAAGCTGGAGAGGGGCTTTAGCAACAGCAAAAGCAATGGCAGGCGCTTCGCGCCTCAGCAATCACAGCCCTTCCAACCCGGCTGCTTGCTGGTCTGGCCTATGCCCGGGTTGAAGGTATTGCTCGGGTCCAGCTGCTGGTAGAACTGCGCCAGCGCTGGCTTGGCTGGATACAGGTGGCCGACATTGTGCTCGGCTGGGTACTCGGCACCGCGCTCATCGAGCAGCTTCCACATCGCATGCTCGATCGCCATCGGGTCTTCGCCTTTGCGGGCGATGTAGTCCTGGTGGAATACATGGCACAGGAAGTGCCCGTAATAGAGCTTATGCAGCAAGCGCGCATCCAGCTCGGCCGGCAGCTGCTCGAACCACTCGCGGTCGTCGCGACGCAGGGCGATATCCAGTGCGACGATGTCCTGTACCTGCGCACGATGCACTTCGCGGTAACGTACCGCCGCGCCAGCCACTGCGAACCGGTGCAGGAAGGCCTTGCGACCTTCATCCGGCGTGCAATGGAAGTAGTCGCCTTCATGCCCGGCGAAGAAGCCGCGCAACCACTGCTCGGTCGCCGCCGCATCCTGTGCCGAAACCTTGACCAGCAAGTGGTGCTCATAGCGCTGGCGGAACTCGCCCATGCGCTTGGGCAGGTGCGAAGGCAACAGCCAGGTCAGCAGCTGCATCGCGTGATCGGTGACTCCACGCAGTCCAAGCCGCTCGAACCAGCCATCAACCCGGCTCTTCAGTGCGAATGCCGCCGGTACCCGCGCGGTGCCGAGCTTGTCGATCAGCAGGAAGGTGTCCTTGCCGTAGCGCTCACCGATGTCATAGGCGACGCGGTGGATATATTCACCGGAGATCGGCAGACGCTCGAAGCCGGTCAGTAACTCGCGACGGATCGCGGTAAGGCTTTCGGTGCTGTTGCTGCCGATATAGAACACCTCGGCCGCTTCCTTGGCGAAGGTATCCAGGCGCACCGCGAATACGGCCAGCTTGCCAGCCGAACCCGCTGCTTCGTAATGACGGCTGGGGTCGGCGTTGAAACGCGCTGGGGTTGCCGCATCCACCTGCCGCACCTGCTCCGCATAACGCGGATCGGAACCAGCGCGTTCACCATCAACACGCACATCGGCAGGCTGGTAATCGCCGGCCTGCAAGCGCTGCAGGATCTCTTCCGGCGTGTCGCCCAGGGCAATCCCAAGGTGGTTCACCAGCTGCAGGCGGCCCTCGCCATCCACCTGCGCATACAGCGCCATCTCGGTATAGGCCGGCCCACGCCGCACCAGCGAGCCACCGGAGTTGTTGCAGACGCCGCCCAGTACCGAAGCACCGATGCACGAGGAGCCGATCACCGAATGCGGCTCGCGCCCCAAAGGCGCCAGGGTCTGTTCGAGTCGGTCCAAGGTGGCACCGGGCAAGCACAGCACCTGCCGCCCTTCGTCGAGCAGTTGCACGCCGGTCAGCCGCAGCGTGCTGATCAGCACGATCGGCCGACCATAGTCGTTGCCATCCGGCGTCGAGCCGCCGGTCAGGCCGGTATTGGCCGCCTGCAGGATGATCGCCGCCCCGCCCTGCACCGCTGCCTGCAGGGCGCGCCACATTTCCAACAGCGTTCCCGGACGGACCACCGCCAGCACCGCGCCATCGCCGAAGCGGTAACCCTTGCGGAAGCGCCGGGTTGCCTTGTCGCCAGTCAGCACATGGGCGTCACCAACGGCGCTGCGCAGCTGCGCCAACAGTGCTTCGTTCGCACTCATGCCAGGTTGACCAGCGAGTCGCGGCTGATATCGGCTATGCGACGTGCGCCGGTCAGCGTCATCGCCACGCGCATTTCCTTGGCAATCAGGTCCAGCAGATTGGCCACGCCAGCCTCGCCCTGTGCGGCAAGCGCGTAGACGAAGGCACGACCGAGCAGCACGCTGTCAGCACCGAGTGCAAGCATGCGCACCACGTCCAAACCGGTGCGGATGCCGGAGTCAGCGAGAATTTTCAGATCGCCCTGCACCGCATCTGCAATCGCCGGCAAGGCACGTGCGGTGGACAGCACGCCATCCAACTGACGACCACCATGATTGGAAACCACGATGCCGTCGGCGCCAAAGCGCACCGCATCGCGTGCATCATCCGGATCGAGAATGCCCTTGATCACCATCGGGCCTTTCCAGAACTCGCGGATCCATTCCAGGTCCTTCCACGAGATCGACGGGTCGAAGTTGTTGCCCAGCCAACCGATGTAATCCTCCAGCCCGGTCGGGCTGCCGCGATAGGCGGAGATGTTGCCAAGATCATGCGGACGGCCGAACAAGCCAACGTCCCAGGCCCAACGCGGATGCGTCATCGCCTGACCAATACGGCGCATGCCGGCATTCGGACCACTCATGCCCGAATGCGCATCGCGGTAGCGCGCGCCCGGCACCGGCATATCCACGGTAAACACCAGCGTGGTGACGCCGGCTGCCTGCGCGCGCTCCAGCGCATTGCGCATGAAGCCACGGTCGCGCAGCACATACAGCTGGAACCACATCGGTCGCTTGATCGCAGGTGCCACTTCCTCGATCGGGCACACCGACACCGTCGACAGCGTGAACGGAATGCCACGACTGTCCGCCGCACGCGCCGCCTGCACTTCACCGCGACGCGCATACATGCCGGTCAGGCCGACCGGCGCCAACGCAACCGGCATCGCCAGCTTCTCGCCGAACAACTCGGTTTCCAGGCTGAGCTCGGACATGTCGCGCAGGATGCGCTGGCGCAGCGCGATGTCGGACAGGTCGGAAACATTGCGTTTGAGCGTGTGTTCGGCATACGCACCGCCATCGATGTAGTGGAACAGGAACGGCGGCAGACGACGCTGCGCGGCCGCACGGTAATCGGTGGAGGCGGAGATGATCATGGGTCAACCGTGGGGAGAAGGAAGCCGCGAAGCGCGGGCACGCCGCGCCTCGTCTTCATCTAGCGTGCGCAGCGTCGTGTGCACGAACTCAAGATGGGTGTGCGCTGCGGCACGCGCACGCTCGGGGTCGCCGGCCAGTACCGCATCCATCATTTCGCGGTGCTGGTCAGACAGAGGGGAAAACGTTGTCGATGCGGTGTAGAGCTTCTCGCGGCTTTGCGAAATATTGGTCTGCAGCAGCTCGAACAGGCCGCGCATCACCTGCAGCAGCACCAGATTGTGCGAGGCCTCGGCGATGGACAGGTGGAAGGCCGCGTCGGCGCGCGCTTCGCCGGCCGGATCATCCTTGCCATGCGCGTCCATCATGGTCTGGAAGGACTGCGCGATCCGCGCGCGGTCCTCGTCGGTAGCCCGCAACGCGGCATGCCAGGCGGTTGCACCTTCCAGCGCGTGGCGGATTTCCAACACGTCGAAGCGGTATTCCGGGTCGCCCTGGAACAGCGGCAGATAAGGCACCAGCGGCTCATCCAATGCCTGCCGCGCACGTGCGGCCGGCTCGGCCACATAGGTGCCGCCGCCAACCCGCGCTACCAACAGCCCCTGGCTGCCCAGCTGGGCAATCGCCTCGCGCAGCGCCGTGCGCGAGACCCCGAGCTGCACCGCCAGTGCGCGCTCGGAAGGCAGCCGGTCACCCGGCTGCAGTTGTTGTTCGTCCACCAGCACGCGCAGCTGCGCGGCCACCTTGTCGGAAATACGTTGCGTACTCATGCCGACATTGTGGCCCGAAGCTGCGCGGCGTTGGCGGATGCGCGTGGCCATGGCTCAGGGAATCATCCAGGTGAGCCAATAGGCCTGCGCGGTGGTGATCAGGCCGACCATCACGGTGAATATCAGGCTGTGCTTGACGGTGAAGCGGAACAGGTCAGATTCCTTGCCGGCCAGGCCCACCGCCGCACAGGCGATGGCGATGGACTGCGGCGAGATCATCTTGCCGGTGACGCCGCCGGTGGTATTGGCCGCAACCAGCAACACCTCGGACACACCGATCTGCTGCGCGGTGGTCGCCTGCAAGGCCGAGAACAAGGCATTGGACGAGGTGTCCGAACCGGTCAGGAACACACCCAGCCAGCCCAGGAAGGGCGAGAAGAAGGTGAATGCCTTGCCGGTATGCGCAAGCGCCAGCGCCAATGTCGCCGACAAGCCGGAGTAGTTGGCGATGAAGGCGAAGGCCAGCACCATGCCGATGGAATAGATCGGCATCTTCAGTTCATTGACGGTCTCGCCAAACGTGCGCACCGCTGCGCGTACCGGCATGCGCAGGTAGATGATCGCAATCACCGCCGCCAGCATGATCGCGGTGCCGGTGGCCGAGATGGCGTCGAACTTGTACACGGCGTCGTAGGCGGTGGGCGCGTTCACGATCGGCGGCATCTTCTGCACCAGCTGGTCCAGGCCCGGTACCGGCAGCTTCAGCACCCAGTTCTCCAACGGGCCGCCGGCAGCGAACAAGGCCTTGAACGGCTTGATGCTCCACAGCGTCACCATCGCGGTAAGGATCAGGAACGGCGACCACGCCTTGGCGATCTGGCCGGCGCTGTAACGCGGTGCGGCCGATGCCTGCGCGGCAGCATCAGCACTGGCTTCGGTTTCAAAGCGGAAGATGCGCTTGGGCTGCCAACGGCGCAGGAACAGCGTCAGGCACACCAGCGAGGCCAGCGAAGCGGTGATGTCCGGCAGCTCCGGGCCGATGAAATTGGAAGTCAGGTACTGCGCGATGGCGAAGGAACCACCGGCGATCAACACCGCCGGCCAAGTTTCCTTGATGCCGCGCCAGCCATCCATGATGGCCATGATCCAGAACAGCACGATGATGGTCAGGAACGGCAGCTGGCGGCCGGCCATCTGCCCGATCTCGAACGCATCCAGGCCGGTGACCTGGCCGGCGACGATGATCGGAATGCCCATCGCACCGAAAGCCACCGGCGCGGTGTTGACGATCAGGCACAGGCCGGCGGCATACAGCGGCTTGAAGCCCAGCCCGAC